>NZ_CP036172.1:1830944-2136101 GCF_017357525.1 Methanofollis aquaemaris
CCAGGCCAGGAGCGTCATCGTCGCCACCGGCCGCCGTTCCCGCCGCCTCGGGGTCGAGGGTGAAGAGAAGTTCTGGGGCCGCGGCGTCTCGGTCTGTTCCACCTGCGACGGCCCACTCTTCAAGGGGAGAGACGTCGCTGTCGTCGGCGGCGGGAACTCCGCCGTCACCGCCGCTCTGGAGATGGCCAGGATCGCTCACCACGTCCACCTCATCGTCCGCTCCCAACTCAGGGCCGACCCGGTCTATGCCGACCGCCTGGCTGAGCACGAGAATATCACGATGCACATGCCTTACACCGTGACCGGCCTCCTCGGCGGGGAGGTGCTCACCGGCGTGCGGATCAGGGAGGCGAAGAGCGGCAGAGAGAGGAGACTCACCGTCGACGGAGTTTTTGCCGAGATCGGTCACGAACCCAACACCGCCGCCGTCAAGGATCTGGTCAGGCTCAACGACCAGGCCGAGATCCAGGTGGACGAGAACTGCCAGACCAGCCAGCCCGGCATCTTTGCCGCCGGCGACGTCACCTCGGTGAGAGGCAAACAGATCATCATCGCCGCCGGCGAAGGGGCGAAGGCCGCCCTCGAAGTCCACGCTTACCTGATGGCCGGAGAGGTACAGGCTGCGGCAAAAGTTGCAGTCACCCCGCCGCTCATCCCCCCTCACCCCTGAAGAGCGGGTCGACGCTGGCGACCTTTTCCTCAGGCCCGATGACCACGCAGACGTCCCCGGCCTCGAGCACCGTTTCGCCGCTCGGGGTGGAGAGGACCATGGTCCCCCGGCGGACGGCCAGGACCGTCACCCCGTGGCGCCGGCGGAGGTCGAGGTCGGCCAGACTCCGCCCGTCGGCCTCCGCTCCCTCGCCGACCCTGAGGCTTTCGATCTCTGCACCGGGCTGGAAGAACCCGATGTCGTGGAGGCACGGCGCCTGCCTTGCCGTGGCCCTGAGGAAGCCGTAGCCCCCGGCCCGCACCTCGGTCGTGAACCGCTCGATCTCCTCTCTCGGCACCAGGTAGGTGGTGAGGATTCTGGTGAAGATCTCGACCGAGGTCTCGAACTCGGCCGGGATCACCTCGTCGGCCCCGAGCCTGAAGAGTTCCTCCATCTCGCTCATATACCGCGTCCTGGCGATGATCCGCAGGTGCGGATTCGCCCGCCTCGCCGTCGCCACCACCCGTCCGGTCGCCGAAGGGTCGGAGATGACGACGACGAGCGCCTTCGCCCGGTCGACTCCGACATGGTCAAGGACCGCGGTCCTGGCCGCGTCGCCGTAATAGATCGCCTCCCCCCGTTCCCGTTCCTCACGCACAGTCTCCGGGTTCATCTCGATGACGACGTACGGGATCTCGGCGGCCCGGGCGGCCCTGGCCACATGTCTGCCGCTGAGCCCGAACCCGACGATGACGATATGATCTCGCAGCACCGGTTCGTCGGGGGGTGCCTCCCTGATGTTCCCTGACCTGACCCGCTCAGGGAGGGGAAGGCGGCCAGCCCGGTCGGCGAGAGTCGGCGAGAGCCCGACGGTGAAGGGCGTGGCGATCATCGTGACCACCGCCACGGCCAGGAAGACCTGTTCGGCCCCGGCGCTGAGGAGGCCGTATTCGATGCCCACCACCGAGAGAATAAACGAGAACTCTCCGATCTGGCTGAGCGCCGTCCCGGTGAGGACTGAGGTCCGCAGGGACGAGCCGATGAGGGAGGTGACGGTGCCGGCGACGACGCTCTTGCCCAGGATGACGGCGAGGGCAAGGAGCAGGACCGTCCAGGGGTGGGCGACGACGAACCCGAGGTCCAGGAGCATCCCGACCGAGACGAAGAAGAAACTGGTGAAGACGTCTTTGAAGGGGAGGACGGTGCCGAGGGCCTCGTGGGCGTATTCGGACTCGGAGATGATCAGCCCGGCAAGGAAGGCGCCGAGGGAGAGGGAGAGTCCGGCACTCTGAGTGAGCCAGGCGGTGAAGAGGCAGACGACGATGATGGAGAGGAGAAAGATCTCGCGGCTCCGCAGCCTGGCGGCGTGGAAGAGGAGTTTAGGAACAAGCCACTTTGCCGAGACGACCACGTAGGCGATGAGCCCGACCGAGGTGACGAGGAAGGCCATGACCGCCCCGCTGCTGGGCTCACCGCCCTCCCCTGCGAGGAAGGGAACGAGGAGCATCATCGGGATGATGACCAGATCCTGGAAGATGAGGATCCCGAGGGCCGTGCGGCCGTGCGGGCTCTCCACCTCTGAACGCTCCTGGAGGAGCGAGAGGACGATGGCGGTGCTGGAGAGGGAGAGAAGGAACCCGAAAAAGATCGCATGGCCTGGTGCGAGCCCGAAGAAGAGACCGGCCGCTGCCACGGCGAGGACGGTGAGGACCACCTGGAGGGTGCCGCCGACGAGCACAGCCCGGCGGATCCGCAGGAGGTGCTGGAACGAAAATTCCATTCCGATGGTGAAGAGGAGGAGGACCACCCCGATCTCGGCGAGGTTCTGGACGCTTTGGGGATCGTCGATGAGCCCGAGGGCGTGCGGCCCGGCGACCATCCCGGTGATGAGAAAGCCGACGATGCCGGGTATCTTCAGCCGAGAACAGAGGAAGAGAATGGCGATGGAGAGGGCGAAAATGACGATGATGTCGTTGAGGATCAGTTCTTCCATGTGGAACTCCTGATCGATTTATCTCGATCCGATCAGAAGTACGTTTGCAGGGATCCCGATGCGAGGATGTGGGGGGGAAAAGCGGGAGATCAGAGAAGAGGCGTCTCCACCGTCTCCTCTGATTCAGGCCTTCTTCCCGGCACGCTGCCGGTCCTTCTCCTCGTAGCCCTCGCGCAGGAGGGTCATGAGATCCTTGACCGGGAGGTTCGTATGTTCGGAGATATGATATTCGCAGAACGGGCAGCATGAGACGACCATCCCGGCCCCGCTTGCCTCGAAGGCCTCGCCGCGTTTTTCGCCGAGCGCCGCCGCCACTTCCGGCCGGCCCGAGCGCACCCCGCCGCCTGAACCGCAGCACTGGTTCGGGGTCTCGACAAACTCTTTGACCACGGTTCTGAGGAGGGCCCGCGGCTCCTCGCTGATCCCCTGGCCGCGGAGGAGGTGGCAGGGGTCGTGGTAGGTCACGGTGAGCGGGAGCTTTGCCGGGGCCTCGCACCCGTATTTCGCGAGCACCTCGGTGGCGTCCATCACCCGAAACGGCGTTTTGTAATCGTTCTTGAGCGTCGACCCGCACCCGGCGCACATCGTCATCACGAGATCAATATCACGGGTTCTGAAGGCCTCGATGTTGCGGCGCTTGAGGTAGTCGACGAACTCCGTCTGCCCGGTCCTGATCAGGGGCGAACCGCAGCAGACCTGCTCGTGTGGGATGATCACCCGGATGCCGTTTCGTCGCATCACCGCAAGCATGTCGAGTGCGGTCTCAGGGAGACGGCCGTTGTACATGCAGCCCACGAAGAACCCGATCGTCGCCTTCACCTCGCCCTCGGGCTCGATCACCGCAGGCACCTGCTCGAGGAGGGTCGGTTTTGTCCGGTCCACACTCCGCCCGGTTTCCCTGACCATCTCGGCCACCGTCGTATGGCGCGGGAGGGCCAGGCCCTGCCGTGCCGCCACCTCGCGGAGTTTCTCGATCGCCTTGCCTGGGATCTGGATCTCCTTGGGGCAGACGATCCTGCACTGCTGGCAGGAGGTGCAGGCGAAGAGCCCCCGCGCCACCGCCTCGGCCGCCCGATTGCCGGTGTCACGGGGGTCCAGGGCCAGGCGAAGTTCCTGGCGCATCGCCGTTGGCCCCGCGAAGTCCGAGACCTGCAGCGCCGGACAGACCGAGACGCAGGACATGCACTCGATGCACTCGCGCAACGGTTTGATCGCCTCGATCTCGGCCTGCGTCGGGAACTCGGCAGATTCGGCCGGTTCGATGTGGGTGAACCGGCCCAGGTACGGCGCCAACTCCACCTCCAGGTCTCTGGTCACCGGGAGGTCGAGAGGCTCGACGACCATCCCGTCGCGGGCCTCGGTCAGGCACGCCAGGCCGGGTATGCCGTCCACCTTCACCGCACAACTCCCGCACTGCCCGGCACCGCAGCACCAGCGGTAGGCAAGCGTCGGGTCCATGGCATGGACGGCGTGGAGGGCATGGAGAACCCGCGCCCCGTCGTGGACCTCGACGGTATACTCTTCAAGGTGTGGCTGACTGTCGGTCTCCGGGTCAAAGCGCGAGACCCTGAACGTGATCTCCTTCATGCCTTTCTCTCCTCGATGGACGCTCCATGCAGGCTGATCCTGGTGTGCCCGTACGGCGAGTGGGCCGGGTCCGGGCCAGGGGGCACGTCGGTCCGGTAGTGGGCCCCGCGGCTCTCCGGACGCAGCAGGGCCGAACGGACGATGAGCAGTGCTGTGGTGCAGAGGTTCCGGGCACCGCAACACTCGATGAGGTTGCGCTCGGAGACCGCTTTGAGCGGGGCGGCGAGCAGTCCTTCGACGACCCGCTGTGTTGTTTGCAACGCGGTCGCGTCCCGCCGGATCCCGGCGCCGTCCCACATCGCACGCTGGAGGTGCTCCCGCGCCCAGGTCGGCGAAGATTCGCCCTCGTAGAAGGCGGCGAGCCGTTCCTCCTGCGCCGCCACCTGGACTTTATCCAGGACCTTCGCCCGCTCAGGTGTCTTCCCGGCTGCCTCGCCGGCCCGCTTCCCGAATACCTGGGTCTCGGCAAGGGCGTTGCCGCCGAGGCGGTTGGCCCCGTGAACTCCGCCGGCGGTCTCGCCGCAGGCGAAAAGCCCGGCCAGGCTCGTCTGGCAGGCGGGTGTGATCCGCAGCCCGCCCATCACATGGTGGGCGGTGGGGGCGACCTCCATCGCCTCCGTCCTGATGTCCACACCGTACCTGAGGAACTGGGAGAGCATCAGCGGGAGGCGCTCCTCGATCTGCCCGGCCGGCAGATGGGTGACATCCAGCCAGACGCCGTCATGGGAGGTGCCCCGCCCCTCCAGCACCTCGGTGGCGATCGCCCGCGCCACCACGTCGCGGGTGGAGAGTTCCATCCGCTCGGGGTCGTAGCGGTGCATGAATCGTTCGCCCTCGGCATTGACGAGGTGGCCGCCCTCGCCCCGCACCGCCTCGGTGACCAACCGTCCCCTGGCGTCGTACGGGTAGACCGCACCGGTCGGGTGGAACTGGACCATCTCCATATCGATCAGGTCGGCCCCGGCCCGGTAGCCGAGGGCGAACCCGTCGCCGGTCCCGGTGCCCGAGTTGGTGGAGACGTCGTAGACCCTCGACCCTCCACCGGCTGCGAGGACCGTGGCGTCGGCGCGGACCGCGATCAGTTCGCCTTTCCTGTTGAGGGCCAGGGCCCCACAGACCCGGTCCCCATCTCTGAGCAGTTCGATTGCAGCCGTCTCCTCAAGCCGCTCGACACCGCTCCCGCGCAGCCGCTCCATCAGGGTGGCCATGATCTCGTGGCCGGTCCGGTCGCCTGCATAGCAGGTCCGCGGGAAAGACTGGCCGCCGAAGGAACGCTGGGCAACCTCCCGGTCTGCAGAGGCGTCGAAGACCGCTCCCCATCTCACCAGGTCGGTGAGGCGTGCTGGAGCATCGTGAACCAGCGCCTCGACCAGGGCCGGGTCGTTGAGGTATGCTCCTCCGCGGAGCGTGTCTCCCACATGGAGGTCGCAGGTGTCGTCGTCTTTGAGGACGGCGTTGTACCCACCCTCGGCCATCGTCGTACAGCCTCCCTTCCCGGTGAGACTCTTGGAAAGGAGGACCGTCTCACCATACTGGTCGGCCTCGATCGCCGCCCTCACTCCGGCGCCGCCACTCCCGATTACGAGTACATGGCAGTCGATCACGTCCAGCGCGCGCATTCACTTATTACGTGGGCGGTATCAGTACATAAATAACATCGTGTGGGATCAGAGAGAGTGAGCCAGAAATGAGGCTTGTAATGAAATATGGGGGCACATCTGTCGGTGATGCCGAGTCAATCGCCCGTGTGGTCGATATCCTTGCCCGGTATCATGCCGAGGGACACGAACTCGCCGTCGTCGTCTCGGCCATGTCCGGCGTGACCGACCGGCTCCATGCCATCGCCGCAGAGGCCGAATCCAGCGTAGAAGAACCCCAGATTGCCGCATTTATCCAGGCACTGCGGGCAAAGCATATGAAAGCCCTTGAGGCCGTCGCGCCCTCCCAGGTGGAGATGGTCGGGGCGGTCATCGACGAGCGTCTCTGGAAACTCGAGCATATTCTCACGGCGGTCCACGCCCTTCACGAGTTGACCAGACGCTCCAAGGACTATATTGTCAGTTACGGCGAGCGTCTCTCGTCGATGATCGTGAGCGCGGCCCTGCGCGAGCGGGGTATCCAGTCGGTCGCCCTCGACGGTTGCGAGGCCGGGCTTCTCACCACCGACCGGCACGGCGATGCCCTGGTCCTCCCGTCCAGCGACGCCAGGATCAACAGCCGCGTCCTCCCTCTCCTGATGGACACGGTCCCGGTGATCACCGGGTATATGGGATGCACGCCTGAGGGGATCGTCACTACGCTGGGCCGGAGCGGTTCTGACTACTCGGCAGCGGTGATCGGCCGGGGGATCGATGCCGACGAGGTCTGGATCTGGACCGATGTCGACGGGGTGCTGACCTCGGACCCGCGGGCGATCCGGAATGTGCGGGTGTTGCCGTATGTCAGTTACCGGGAGGCAATGGAACTCTCGTACTTCGGGGCAAAGGTGCTTCACCCGAAGTCAATCGAACCGGCGATGGAGAAGAATATCATCGTCCGGGTGAAGAACACCTTCAACCCCGACCATCCGGGCACGGTGGTCCGCCGGCAGGAGAATAAGGAGAAGCGGGTGGTGAAGGCAGTCACCCACATCGACCGCGTGGCCCTGGTCAATGTCAATGGGGTCCAGATGGTCGGGCGGCCGGGAACGGCGAAGGAGATCTTCTCGCTTCTCGGTGACGCGGGGGTGAATGTGATGATGATCTCGCAGGCCTCGTCGCAGGCGAATATCTCGATGATCATCGAGGAGGCCGACCTGGCGGTGGCGAAGGACGTCCTCTCCGGCCCGGTGAAAGCCGGGTTGGTCCGCGAGGTCACGGCCGACCGGAATGTCGTGGCCGTGGCGGTCGTAGGCGCCGGGATGGCCGGGACACCCGGGATCTCAGGCCGGATCTTCACGGCGCTGGGGCATGCGGGGATCAATGTGATGATGATCTCGCAGGGCTCGTCTGAGGTGAATGTCTCCTTTGTGGTGAAGCAGGAGGAGCATCACCAGGCGTTGCAGGTGCTGCACGATGAGTTCAGGCTTTCCGAGGAGTGTGACGATGAGTAATACAGAAGGATATGCGGCGGCCGGGGTGGATATCGACCTCGAAGCGGCGGGAGTGCGGACGCTGATCGAGCAGTTGACTTTCAGGCGGTCGGGGGCGTTTCAGACAATCGGGAAGAGCGGGCATTTCGCCGGGCTGGTGGAGTTCGGCGATATGGCGCTGGCCCTGGCGGTCGACGGCGTCGGGACGAAGATGCTGGTGGCTGACGCCTTGGAGAACTGGTCGACGGTGGGCATCGACTGCATCGCGATGAATGTCAACGACCTCTTTGTGATGAATATCGAGCCGGTGGCGTTCGTTGACTATATCGCGTGCAACGAGATTTCACTGGACAAGATGCGCCAGATCGGCGAGGGGCTCAACGAGGGTGCCCGTCTGGCCAACATGAACATCGTCGGCGGGGAGACGGCGACGCTGAAGGGCCTGGTGACCGGCCTCGACCTGGCGGGGACATGTCTCGGGGTCCAGCAGAAGGACCGGATCGTCACCGGCGAGAAGGTGGCGCCCGGCGACCTGATCGTGGGCGTGCCGTCGACGGGTGTCCACTCGAACGGTTACACGCTGGCCAGGAAGGTGGCGCTGGAACACGGCGGCTTTGACTCTGTCCTTCCGTCGGGCCGGACGGTGGGCGAGGCCCTCCTCACGCCGACCCGGATCTACCTGGAGGCGCTGGACGCAGCGGCGGCCTGCGAGGTCCATGGCATGTGCCACATCACCGGCGGTGGGCTGCTGAACTTCACCCGTCTCTCGAACTATGGTTTCGATATCACCGATCCCCTCCCGGTTCCTGAGATCCTTGCATGGGTCGGGGAGCAGGGCGAGATCGCCGAGGCCGAGATGTACCGGACCTTCAATATGGGGATGGGCTACGCCTTTGTCATCCCTGAAGAAAGTCTGCCGGCGCTCAAGCGGGTGGTGCCCGACGCCGAGGTGGCCGGGGTGGTGGTGCCCGAGGCGGGTGCGTACCTCCGCGGCGAGCGGATCCGGTAAAATATTTTATACTTTTTTTTGGCTCGTTCGATTGACGCGAGCAGTAGGACGAACGATCAGAGGGTCGCTCCACTAGAAGGACGAAGAATTTCAGGTCGTTCTTTCGCCCACCGAACCCCCCCACGGCGAGGATAGGCGGGGGCGGCGATTGAATGATG
Source organism: Methanofollis aquaemaris (assembly GCF_017357525.1). Lineage (NCBI taxonomy): Archaea > Methanobacteriati > Methanobacteriota > Methanomicrobia > Methanomicrobiales > Methanomicrobiaceae > Methanofollis > Methanofollis aquaemaris. Next base: position 1,839,411 of record NZ_CP036172.1, read on the forward strand.
ATCCACTCCGCTGTATTGTCTCAAGAGAAATCATCCGGGAATTCGCCAGATGTCTTCCTCAGGATATCCGGCGTGGCCGTCCCGTCCCTATCGCAGGATCTTCACCGCTCTCTCGCGCCGGGGGATCCCCCGCGTTCTCCAGAGAAAAAAAGAAAAAAGATTACTCGGTCTCCAGATGACTCTGGACACTCCCGTTCACGAACTCGACCTTCCGACAGGCACACCCCTCGCCCGGCACCTCGACCGGATACTCGCCGGTCAGACACGCCGTGCAGAGGTCGCCGATATCGATCCCGATCGCATCCACCATCTTGCACAGCGGCACATGATAGAGCGAATCCGCGTGGATCTGGTTGCACACCTCCTCGGTCGAACGGTCGTGGGCGATCAGTTCGGTCCTCGTCGGGAAGTCCACGCCCAGATAACACGGGGCGACGATCGGGGGCGAGCCCACCCTGAGATGGACCTCCTTTGCCCCGACGTCCCTGACGATGTCGATGAGCCGCCGCGAGGTGGTCCCCCGCACCACCGAGTCGTCGACGAGCACCACCGACTTGCCCTCCAGGTGCTTTCTGATCGGGTTGAGTTTGATCCGCACGGCGTTCTCCCGCATCTGCTGGTTCGGCATGATGAACGTCCGGCCCATATACCGGTTCTTCATCAGGCCCTCCAGGTATGGCGTCCCCGACTCCGTGGAATAGCCGATCGCATACGCCGTCCCCGAGTCCGGAACCGGCGCCACCAGATCGGCCTCGGCCGTCGCGCCTCTGGCTAATTCCTCACCGATCTTGCGGCGCACGTCGTAGACCAGCGTCCCGTCGATGACCGAATCGGCCCGTGCGAAATAGACATACTCGAACATGCAGTGGGCTCTGCGGTCGGAAACCGCGATCTGCGTCGACCTGACCCCATCCGCCGTGATCGTGACGAGTTCGCCGGGCCGCACGTCCCGCAGGAATGTTCCGTTGAGGGCGTCGATCGCCACACTCTCCGACGCCACGATGTGGCCGGCCCTCGTCCTGCCCAGGCAGAGGGGTTTGATCCCCAGTGGATCGCGGAAGGCATACAACGTCTCGTCGAGCATCAGCACAATCGAATACGATCCCCGCAGGAGCCGCATCGCCGCCGCCACCGCATCCTCCACCGAGCCGGAGGTACGGATCTCGTGGGCGATGATCGTTGCGATCACCTCAGAGTCGGTGCTCGTACAGAATATCTGCCCGTCACGCTCGTACTGCGCTCGCAACGCATCGGTGTTCACCAGGTTTCCGTTGTGTGCTAAAGAGATGGTCTGGTCACGGAAGACAAAATTGAATGGCTGGATGTTTTCCGGTAAATTCGCACCGGTCGTCGGATACCTGACATGCCCGATCCCGACGGTCCCCTTGAGCTCCTGAAGAATAGATTCATCAAAGACCTCAGCCACCAGCCCTTTGCCCTTGTGGACATAAGGCCGGTGGTCAAAAGTGGACATGCCCGCGCTCTCCTGCCCGCGGTGCTGAAGAGCATACAGGGCATAATACAACGGGAAAGAGACACCGCCAGCATCCACGATGCCAACGATCCCACACATATTCAGACTACCTTAATGAGTTGGTACTTTGGGGCGCTTGGTTGTCCACTTGTAGCTGCTCATCTTCTTGCTCTGGCCAAAGCCACAGGCCGAGCATACCTTGTGCTTAGCGTGGAATGACTTCTTTCCACACCTGCGGCAGGTGATGTGGCTGTTTTTCTGCCGCTTACCCATCGATGGTGTACCTTTTGACATGAACGCTCACCCTGCTTATTCAACTGAAGGAGATATATAGATCACATTGTCCCCGCGGACGATCACGGTGCCGTGCTTCTCCACCGTCCCTTCGACTTCTTCCTCTGCCCGGTCGAGGACGAGGTTCAGGTGGACATCGTACCCCTGCAGGATCCCGCGGATCTCACGCCCGCCTTTAAGAGCGATAATGACCGGCTGGCCGTTGAGTACCTGATCAAGAATCTCCAGTGGTCTTTTTGTCATGGTAATTACCCTTTGACCCGTTTAAGAGTACCATACATGCGAGGGGAATCTACTTAAATATACCGCGGCGAACCATTTAATGAGAGATACAGGGTATTGTGGTGGGCCATGGGGGATATTCAGGTTAAAAAAAGACACAGCGTCAAGAAATCTGCGGCGGTGCATCTCAGAAAGGCACTTGAAGAGGAGATCGGGGTCGATGCAGGACTCTTCGACGCAAAGACGATCGAAGTCGTCGAGACTGACTCGGCGTTCACGATCTATCTGGTGGAGAAGAAGCCGCTCTTGATGGAGTTTGAGGGGTGGGTCTTCCCGACGGTGCGAGGGGCAGTCGAACGACCATTCGAGGTACGAAGGGTGACGGTCGACTCGGGCGCAGTGCCCTTCGTGATGAACGGTGCCGACATCATGCGGCCGGGAGTGGTCAACGCCACGTCTGATGTCAAGAAGGGTGCCCCCTGCATCATCGCCGAAGAACGATACGGCAAACCGCTGGCCGTCGGGATCGCTCTCTATGACGGGATCGACCTGCTGGCAGAGGAGAAAGGGAAGGTCGTCAGGACGGTCCACCGGGTAGGGGACGGCGTCTGGAACCTTGAACTCTGAACAAAAATTGGATACCATTAAATAAATTCCATTCTAGAGTTGTTTTCATGGGAAAATTCCTCGAATCCATTATAGGCAGGAGTGCTTCTCCGAGGCAGGACGACTATATGGACCTCGACCTCAGTACCTTTGAGGGCGCGAACGACGACGAGCCTGCGTCCATGTACGTCAAGGTCGCCCAGATCACCGATCTCAAGGATACCCCCAGGGTGAAGGACGAGGTCTACAACGGCAATCTGGTCATCGTGGACATCACCCGTCTGAAACTGGACAAGATCATGTACGAGCGCGTGCTCAAAGACCTGCGCGAGGTGGCGAGCGATGTCAAGGGCGATATCATCGGCCTCGGTGAGCAGCAGTACGTGATCATCACCCCCATGTCGGTGCGGATCTCCAGGGAGAAGATCGGAGGGCTGTAGTGCGCACTGTCCTCCGCGCCCCCTGCCCGGTCTGCAGAGAGGAGATCGAATATGTCTATCAGACCGAGGAGGTTCCATACTTTTCTGAGATCCTCATCGAGAGCGCGACCTGCCCGTGCGGCTGGCGGATGAGCGACGCCTTCATCATGCGGGAGGGCGTGCCGACGAGGGACGAGTTGACGGTTTCGGGCGAGGAGGATCTCTCGGTGCGGGTGGTCCGCGGCTCGGCCGGGACGATCGAGGTGCCTGAATTTGGGGTCGAGATCAAACCGGGGCCGGCGGCCGAGTCCTTCATCAGCAATGTCGAGGGGGTGCTCGACCGGATCGATGCTGTCCTTGAGATCGCTCTCAGGGGGGCGGAGGCCGAGGAACGGGAGCGGTGCCTGGCGATCCGGGCCAGGATTGCCGCGGTGAAGCGCGGTGAGGAGAGGGTCACGCTGATCATCGATGATCCGACCGGGAACTCGGCGCTGATCCGGAACCCCGGAGACGGCTGCGAATAATCTGTTCGGCTCTGGAGTATTCCTATTCTGGAGTGCTGCCGGCTCTGCCCTCAGTCACGCGATGCCGGGGTGCGGTCGGCTCCTGGCTCCCCTTCCAGAAGAGGACTTCAATAGGTTCATTTGTTCATTTCTTTTCGGGGCCGGTCGAATATCTGCAGATCTCGTCTGGCCGCCCTTCTATCGTCTCCGGCCTGAACTCTTTGTATGCATCTGAATGGCAGGTCGTGAGCCTCTGCTCCGGACAAAATGAATCGAAAAGTAGCGAAGGATGGATTTGAACCATCGGTCTACGGGTTATGAGCCCGTCGGGATCTCCTGACTACCCCACCTCGCTATGTTGTGTAAAATTTGTTTTATTTATAAGATCAGAAAAGTAGCGAGGGATGGATTTGAACCATCGATCTACGGGTTATGAGCCCGTCGGGATCTCCTGACTACCCCACCTCGCTATGCTGTGGGCTATAATCTTTGATCCGTTCATATATATATTTTTCCTGCCAGTCCTGAGACATATAGATTATTCAGGACATCCCATTCAGGATCATGGACGAAGACCTTGAACTGATCCGGCAGAGGAAGCAGGAAGCACTCGCGGCACGCATCGCCGCCCTCAGACAGGGCGTGATCAGGGTCAACGATCTCAACTTCACCAATATGATCCAGGAACATCCCCTGCTTGTCGTCGATTTCTCGGCCGAGTGGTGCGGCCCCTGCCGGCACCTCGCCCCGGTGTTTGAGGGTCTTGCCGCCGAACTCGCCGGCACTGTCTCCTTCGCCACCTGCGACATCGACGAGTCTCGTGGAACGGCCTCATCCTTTGATATTGAGGTGGTCCCGACCATCGTCTTCTTCTCGCACGGAAGGGCGGTGGGGCGGCTCACCGGTGCGGTATCCGGCGACGTCCTCCGTGCGCACGTCAGAAAAGTTTTCGAGTTATCTGAATAACCCTTTTTTCGCGGTCATCCCGCTGAGCTTCGCGGCCAGGACGAAGTCGGTTCGCGTCAGTCCGCCGCAGGCGTAGTTGTACCACAGGACGTCGACGTGGCGGTATTGCGAGAGGACGATGTCGGGATAATGGTCCGCACCGCTCTTCGACCCGATCTCGATGACCCGGTTGATGAACGCGGTTGCCTCTCCAACGGTTCGGAAGGAGAACCTCCTCCACAGTCTCCCGTTCTCCAGTGTCCACTCCGGCACCTCGGGAAGGAGCGCAAGCATCTCCCGCCTGGTGAGCGGTGCCGATCCGGGTTCCACCGGCATTGCTGTCTCTGCACTGAGAGGCATGCTCCTGCCTTCCCGTCCCAGGATATAAAGGTTGTTATGCGAGGAGACCGCACCAATTCTCTGTGTCGTCAGTCTACGCTGCTCTTCACCCCACGCTCAGGAACGTGCTCGCCCACCGCCTCGGCTGGGACGACCTCCGCCCGGTCCAGGAGGAGGCGTGCCGCGCCGCCGCCGACGGGGCGGACCTCCTGGTCGTCGCCGGCACCGCGGGGGGCAAGACCGAGGCTGCCTTCATCCCGGTCATCGATACCGTGCTCAAGGAAGGACTTCCTGGCGTCGCCTGTCTCTGCCTCTTCCCGCTCAAGGCCCTCATCAACGACCAGGCAGGCCGGGTGGAGGAGTTCTGCACCCCGGCCGGGCTCTCGGTCACGAGGTGGCACGGCGACGTCGGACGGGGCGAGCGATCCTGGGTCGGGGGCGATCCCCCCCACGTCCTCCTCACCACCCCCGAGTCCCTGGAGGTGATCCTCCTGGACAGGGGACTCCGGGCGGCCCTGAAGAATCTCCGTTTTGTCATCGTCGACGAACTCCATGCCTTCGTCGGAGACCTGCGGGGCGTGCAGGTCAGATGTCTCCTCGATCGCCTCGACGAAGTGGCCGGCCGGCCGCTCCAGCGGATCGGTCTCTCGGCGACCGTCGGGAATCCTGAGGAAGTTCTCGATTGGTTCTCCGGGCCCGACCGTCGCCGCCGTCTCGTAGCCGTCCCGGCACCTCCGGGGAAGAAGCAGTTCTCCTTCGTGGTCGCCCGTAGTCGTGAGGAGCGTGCCGGCGCTGTCGCCCGTCTCGTCGCCGGTCAGCGCGCTCTTGTCTTTGTCGGGAGCAGAAGCCAGGCCGAAGGCCTTGCCGGAGATCTTACGGGTGCGGTGGGGGACCTCTCGGTCCACCACTCCTCCCTCTCTCCGGCGGTACGCCGGGCGGCCGAGGAGTCCCTTGCCGGGTCAGGGAGCGCCTGCGTCATCTGCACCTCCACCCTCGAACTCGGGATCGACATCGGCGGCCTCGACCTCGTCGTCCAGGTAGGCCCGCCTCCATCGGTCTCCTCCTTCCTCCAGCGTCTCGGTCGGACCGGCCGCCGTGGCTCGCCGGCCAGGATGGCCTTTGTCCTCGGCGACGACCTTGCCCTTCTCATCGCCGTCGCGACCGTCGAGGCCGCGGTCAGCCACGAAGTCGAACCCCTCACTCCCCCGCGGGCGCCGTACACCGTCCTGGTCCAGCAACTTTTCCTCCCCCTCCTCGCCCGCGGTCGTGTCCCCTCGCACTCGCTTGTCGCCGGACTCTGTCGGCTCGCACCCTTTGCAGGCATGGAGGTCGAGGTCACAGCTCTTATTGAAGATCTCCTCACCTCCGGGTACCTCACCGCCGACCGTGCCCTCCTTATGCTCGGGCCTGAGGCCGAACGAACCCTCTCGCGTTCACACTGGGCCGACCTTCTCTCGGTCTTCACCTCGGCCGCCGCCTACCGCGCCCTCACCCCTGAGGGGGAGGCGGTCGGCGAACTGGACGCCAGGTTTGTAGCCGGCGGCGCCGGCACGGTCTGCACCCTCGGCGGTCGACGGTGGCGGATCATCGCCCTCGACCAGGACTACCGGATCGCCACCGTCGTCCCTGCCGGCGGCGGCCCCGCTACCTCCGACCGCCGACCATTCTGGTCGGGCACCGGCGCTCCCCTCAGTCCGGTTGTCGCAGCGTCGGTCCGGCGCCTTCTTGTCAGGGGGTGCTCTATCCTCCCGCTCGGTCGAACCGAACAGGCGGTGGTGGGCGGTTTTGCCCTGGAGATCGGGGGCGCCGTGCCGCCGGACGGCTTCCTCGTCCTGGAACGGTCAGAAGGGATCGTCGTCCTTTCCTTTCATGGGAGCCGTTTCAATCGCGTCCTCGCCTATCTACTCTCCGACACTCTTCCCGGCGGCCCGAAGGTCAGGGCCGCCGACCTCTGGCTCCTTGTCGAAGAGATGACCGGCCCGGACCCCACCGGCGAGGTGACGGCGGCCCTTGCCGCAGTCAGGGGTCTGGGTGCGGACGATGTCGCCGCCGCCCTCCCGCTACCCGACCCGGAGGAGTGGAAATTCGGCTCGCTCCTCCCTCAAGAACTCTTCGCCGGAATGGCCGCTGCCGACCGGAATGACTGCCCGGGCTTTGTCTTAATTATGAAAAGGGAAGATATATTTATGGTCTGACCATATTCATCAGGTTGATGAGGCCCGCTCTCTCCGCCCGGTTTATTCCATGGAATGCCCCCTATGACGGAGACCTGCCGGTTACTCTGATCGGTTCTCTGACATCAGGCGTACAGGAGTGGGGGAGTCTCTGATGCGGGCCCGTTTTCTTGCCGCCGCTGCCATCCTTCTCATCTGTCTCAGTGCCGTCGTCTTCCACCTCTCAACCACTTATGACGACTACAGCAGATACAATGTCCAGTGGAACGGCACCTCGGCCTTCTTCTCGCACCTTGAGGAGCAGAGGGCGCAGACAATCACCGATCCGGCCGACCTCATAAACTATGACGACGCCCTCCTCCTGGTTATCGCTCCGGAAGGCCCGCCTGGCCCGGAGAGGATCAGGGCCTACAATAACTTCCTGGCACGCAACAACACCCTCGTCCTCTGTGACGACGCCGGTGAAGTTGCCGGACTCCTCGCCGCTCTCCCGACCACAGTCTCGATACTGCCCGGCACCGTCTCTTCGGTCGAACGGGAGTACACCACCACCGCCGCGGTGAGGGGTTATCCGGTCGGCAACCATACCCTCGTCGAGGGAGTTTCGACTGTTCTCTTCAACCGGCCAATGGCGCTGGAGGGCGGGACGCCTCTCCTCCAGACTCCTCTTCTCTCATGGATCGATGAAGACAGAAACGGCAGGATCAACGGTGAAGAGACGGTTGGGCGCTACCAACTTGGAGTCACCGAGGAGATCGGCGGGGGTGAACTGGTCGTCATCGGGGATCCAGGGATCTTTCTCAACTCGATGACCGGTCTTGGTGAGGGGAACCAACAGTTTATCGAGAACATCCTCACTCTCCACCCGGTTGTGCTGGTCGACGAGGGGTGGAGCAGGACGACTGCGGCCGGGCCGTTCACCGGCGCAATATTATGGGTGAAAGAATATCCACTCTCTCAGATCGGAGTGGCGGCACTGTTTATCGGTGGAGCGGTATACTTTTTCAGGAAGAGGATCAGGAGGTAGACGAGATGGATCTGAGTGAGCGTGATGTGGCACCGATTGCCGAAAAATTTCTGGAGATCAAGGAGACTGTCAACCAATATGTGGTCGGGCACGAGGATCTGATCCGGCTGATCGCCATAAGTTCTCTTTCAGAGGGTGCGATCCTCATCGAGGGTGTCCCCGGTACGGCGAAGACGACGGTCTCGAAAATTATGGCACGCCTCCTCTCCGCTTCATTCAAGCGTGTGCAGGGGGCGGTAGACATCCAACCGGCCGACATTATTGGAGTGCGGATCTATACCCGTGATGAGGAGGAGTTCATTCTCAAGAAAGGTCCGATCTTCTCGAACTTTGTCCTGGTCGATGAGATCAATCGCCTCACCCCTAAGACTCAGTCCGCCCTCCTCGAGGCGATGAGCGAGCAGCAGGCGACGATCGATGGAGAGACCTATCCTCTGCCACGCCCCTTCTTCGTCATGGCCACCCAGAATCCGTACGAGTTCGAGGGAACCTTTGCGCTGGTGGAGGCTCAGCGGGATAGGTTTATGTTCAGTGTCCCGCTCAGATACCTCAATGGAGAAGACGAGTTCGAGATCCTCTGGCGCGCCCAGACCGGGAGACTGGTCTGGGAGGATTATGCTCGGACACTTGCCCCGGTTCTCAATCCCGGAGAGATCGAAGGGATGATCAGAACGGTCAGCGCCGTCCATGTCGAGGAACCGATCTGCCGGTATATCACCGATCTGGTGATGGCCACCCGGAACCATGCCGATATTCGTCTGGGGGTGAGTTCGAGGGCATCTCTCGCTCTTCTGCGTGGGGCAAAGGTCAATGCTGCCCTGGAGGGCAGGACCTATGTGATCCCTGACGATGTCAAGACCCTTGCCCTCCCCGCTCTCTGTCATCGGCTCATCCTGGAGCGGGAGGCGGTTATCGGGCGCGTTCCGGTGGACTCGATTGTCAGGGAGATCCTGGATCACGTCGAGGTGTCCTGAACCGTGAAGCCGGGTCCGGCCGCAGAAGGCATGGGGGTGCTTGCCCTTGCTGTCGCCGCCTACGCCATTCTCTTCGACGACCCTGCGGGTTTTGTCGTCGCTGGAACCCTGCTGATATATCTTGTATACCGGGCCCATTTCTTTCTCCGGAACCTCTACCATCTTGTCGGGTCATTGACACTCGTAAGAACGGTGGAGAAAAACATTGTCAGACAGGGGGGGGGTGTCGGCGTTGAGGCGGTCGTCACCTACGAACCCCGCCCGGGGTTTGCGGTCGGTGTGGAGGATCTCGCTCCGCCGGTCACCGTCCTGGATGGGGAACAGGCGTACGATGCGTCGGAGTCCGGGAAGGTGGCGGTCAGGTACAGGGTGAAGTTTATGGCCGCGGGGCGGACCTCTTTTGGGGGAATCAAACTCACAGCCCGAGATTTGTTCTTCTCCGGTTCCCTCGCTCTGAAGAACAGGGTCTTCATGGTCCCGTCAGTTACGGTCGTCCCCTATGGAACCCCGCTAACCACCGCGGCCGAGGGGACGGGGTTCGGGGATCGGGAAGGGGGGGGTGCGTTTCTTCTGAGAGGCCAGGAGACTCGTGCCTATCGCGATTACATCCCAGGCGACCCCCTTGACCTGGTGGACTGGAAACTCACGGCCAGACACGGGAAGATGTACATCAGGGAAGCGGAGGGTATGAGTGGGGGGGCTCCCTGTATCGTTGTCGACCTCCCTGACCCGGGACATGAACTCTCCGACGATGAAATGGCCAGGTATTCTATGGCGGTGAACGGTGCGGTCGAGGGGACATACACAAGGTACGGCGTCTGTCCGCTCCTTCTCATCTCCGGGGGTCAGGTCGTCGCCTCCCTCCCGCCGGAAAGTCGAGAGGAGGAGATCTTCGGGGCTCTGGCGATGGTTCGGCCAACCGAACGGACTGTCCATCTCTACAGGTATCTCGACCGGGCGATGATGCAGGCGCCTCTTCAGGGACTGCGGGAGGTATCAGGATGGGACGGGCCGTTCAGGGATAGACTGAAATCTCTCGTCTCTTCCTTTGGTTCAGTGGAGGGACTGGTTTATTTCAGGACGCAGGTCTCCGGGGCCTTGCGTGCCTCCAACTCTGGGGGGGTCTATCTCTACACCCCGGCTCGGGGCGATATCAGCCACCTTGTCCAGGTGGTCCTGGAGGCGCGGCACCTCGGGATCGAGGTTTCGGCCTGCTCCCTTTCGGGGCCGAAGAGCGCGGCGGTCAGGGCCGAACTGGCCGCATGCGGGGTGGACCAGATGGAGGAGATCTGAATGGACGGGCGGATCTGGCTCGGGCTCTCCCTCATGGTCGGGCTTGTGGCCTCGCTCCTCGGTCCGGCTCCCCTGGCCGAGATCGGTGCGCTTGTCGTTGCTGTCGCGGTCATCGCCCTTACCCGGGGGGAGAAGGACTACTGGTTCGTGGTGCTTGCCGCCGGTGCCCTGGTCGCTGTTGCTGCGGGCTTCACCTCCCCCATCTGGTCGGCCGTTCTCGTCCTCATTCTCCTCGGCTGGGTGGAGGACAGGTTCGCTTTCCTCTCGTCGAGAGGTGGGAAGGTGGCCTACCTTGTCTTTGCCGGTGTGGCCGGGGCGGTCCTTGTCCCGGTCATGCTGATGAGGCATGTCCTGCTCCTCTTCGGAGGTCTGGTGATACTCCTGCTGGTTTCAGGGTTATTTCTCTCGTTATCATGGTACAGACTGGTGTGGTCTGCACGGAGGAGTGAAGAATGAAAAAACATTTTTTGATGAATGACACGACTGCTGCCGGGGCGCTCCTCCTCGTGGCCGCCATCGCCGCCCTCGCCCTGGCTGGGCTGACCGGTCGGGGCGATCTCACGACTGCCATGCTTATCCTTGCCGGTTTTGGCTCGTTCGCCTCAGGGCTGTTTCTCCTTGCCCTCACCAGGGGACGAACGCCTGACCCGAAGTTCGCCGCCCTCCTGCCGGTGCAGGGGACGGTCGGGATCGCCACGCTGCTTGCCGACCTCGGGGTGCAGGGGGACGCCAGGTTTTTTCCGCCCGACCCGAGGGGGCATCTCCGCGCCCTGATCCCTGCCGGGGGGCAGGTGCTCCGCTCTCCGCCGGAGAGCACCTATTCGTATCTCACGACAGAGGAGGGTGACGCCGTGATGATCACCCCACTTGCCGCCCCCTGTCTTTCCTATCTGAAAGACTCCTGCTCTTTTGAGGTGCCTCCCGAACGAGAACAACTCTGCGAGGCAGTCGTCGAGATCTGCAGGGATGTACTCGAGATCGCGGAGCGTATCGAGGCCACGTTTGACGGCGACAACCTTGTCGTCGACCTGAGGGGTTTTGCTCTTGCCAACGGCTGTCAGGCGGTCAGGGAGGTCTCCCCGAAGTGCTGCACCATGGTCGGGTGTCCCTTCTGCTCGCTCATCGCCTGCATCGCCGCTGAGGGGACGGGGATGCCGTGCCGGATCCTTGCGGCGTCATCCTCGAAAAAAGGGAGAAATCTCCGCCTCATCATCGGGCCGTCGGCCTGACCGTGATCCAGAGGTGGAGATCCCGGTAACTCGCGTTGATCCGGTCCTTATTCCAGACTGCATCTGAGGGCACCGTCTCGTTGAAGAGGAGGAACTGGAGGCGGTTCATCTCGGTATTGGTGACGGTGAAGTTGTACGGGCGTTCGACAGTCTCGTTGTGCGGCACCGTCACGGTGAACTGGTCGAGTCGTTCCATGGCGTTGATCTGTGAGGTGTTGGTGGCTTCGTTGAAGGTCTGGTTGGTGAGCAGCACCTCCACGGTATAGGGCACTTCCCGGTACTCATGGTTCCCGATGCCGATGATGAGGGACTGTTCGCTCCCGGCGGAGAAGGTGGTCGGGTAGTCGGCGGCCTTCCCACCGGCGCCGAGGATGTAAAACTCGGTGAAGTGTTCGCCTTCTTTTGGGACGACGATGACGTAGACAGTCGTCACCACCGCCGCGAGGATGGCGAGGACCAGGATTACCGAGAGGGCGCGGTCGAGTTGTGACTGTTCTTCAGGGAAGAGTTCGGCCTTTGCCTCGGAGGCCATCTCCCTGAACGGAACGACAAAACGCCGATCGGCCGGGAGGAGCGCCCGCCGCCAGTGGGCGGCGATGAGCATCGCGAGGGTGAAGGCGATGAGAGAGATGAGGATGGGTTCAAGTCTGATCCCCCATGGGGTGTAGTTGAGCGCGAGCCCGATGAGGGGGACGACCGCGATCGAAAGTCCGAAAGAGAGGGCGACCCGTTCGATGCCGTCGATGTCGTCTTTTTCAGGGAAGAGTGCGGCGATAAGGGCATAGCCCGGGATGAAGAGGACCATGGGAAGGCCGAAGATCACCTGGATGAATGTCCCGTGGGTAAGCGGGAGGTAGATCGCAGGGATGGTCGCGAGTGTCCAGAGGGCGATGAAGATGAGATCTTTTGGGGTGTGCTTTGGATCGAGTGCTTCAAGGATCACGGGCATCGCTGGCTGTTCTTCACTCATGAAAACCTCTTAATACTTTTTATCTGAGTCTCTTGCCTGTGATCAGGGCGATGACAAGAGCGCCGATGGCACACCCGACCGGAAGTGGGGACTCCTTCGGTGTCGTAGTGGTGGCAGTATGGGACACTGTGGGGTTTGTAACTATTGTGGCTGTTGTGCCGGCAGGGGCTGCGGCGGTTGTGTGTGCAAGAACTGGTGTCACGATCGCAAACTCGCCTGCTTCTGAGATCTCTGTCGATATGGTCGATCCGTTGATCCGGCTTGGCAGGGGTTTCCAGCGTCCGTCGATATACGCGAGGATAGTGAGCGAAGCGGTTTTGTCGACCCCGGCCTTGTTCAGGTCAAGGGTGAGGGTCGCCCCGGGGTTGAAGGATGCACCTGACGGAAGGATTGCGTAGGGGCCGGCGGCCGCCTGCCAGTTCTCGGGCACGGCACGGTTGCTCACCATGATGGCAAGGTCATTGGTCCGGGCACCGGAGAGAGACTCTTCATCGAAGGTGAGGACTGCGCTCCTGTCAAGGGATGAGATGGTCAGGGTCTTCTTTTCGGTCGTTGTCGTCGTCACCGTGCTGTCGTCCCAACCCGACGAACCACTGCTGGAGGAGGATGTCGTTGGTCTGGTCGTCGGTACAGTTGTTGGTTCCGAGGCGAGGACAAGGGCGCCGTCGACATAGATTTTTACGTTGGCGGTCCCCCCGTTCAGACCGCTGATCGTGAAGGTCATGTCCGAGTTCTCGGGGCCGACCTTCTTTCCTGAGAGATCCATCGAGGTCGTCACAGAGTCTGCTCCGGCGGTGCCCTCCCCGTTGAGGGTGATATACTGGATGAGTCCCTGTGGGATGTCGTTGTTCTGTCTGATATCCACAACACCGTCTTCGCCGTCGCCATAGACCATGACGGTCTTGCCGCCCATTTTCGCGCTGAGGCCTGCGGTCTTCACGTTCTCCGCGTGGATCGCGATCCGTCCGTCATCGAGGGCGAAGGGCATCTGGAAGTTGTTGGTGCTTAGCGAGAAGCGTCCGTCTGTGTCGAGGGGTATGGACGTCTCGATCTGGATCATGAAGGTACTGTTGTCGGGGAGATCTCTGATCGAGATGGTGATCGGGTCATTCTCGCTGACGGGGTCTGGTGAAATGGTTACCGTTGCGGCAGAGAGTGGGGCGATAAGAATGATGAGCCCAATAATCACTGTCAGCAATTCGGGGGTGCTGGGCAGTTGCATGCAAGCATACTCCTCGGGGATAGTATATCTCTTTTGCGCATCCTGGGGGCGGATCCCGTATTCACGAGCGATTTTTTTATATAATTTAATATATATAATTATCTTTTTTTAATCCTGGGTGATTTTCGAAATGTTTATATCTGGACTCTTATATTTATCTTGGTAACTTGGAGGTATTATATTGGCGTATTTACCTTTGCGTGGTCTTCTGACTTTTCTTATATTGCTGGTCCTGCTGGGTTCTGTCAATGCAGGAATCCCCGGCGGCACGGTCGTCCAGACGGACGAAAAGGTGCCTTTCATTGTTGTCCTCAAGGACCAACCGGAACGCGGAACGACTTTCTCGACGATGAAAGCCGAGGCTGCCGCCAGTCAGGCATCGGTGCTCTCGTCCATCAGTGCGATCGACTGCGCCGCCGCGCGATCCGCGGAGCGGTTCTGGATTGTGAACGCGATCCGGGTCGAAGTGGACCAGGCGACGATAGAAAAAATCGCCGCCCTGCCCGGTGTCGACCATGTGGAACCCGACCTGATGGTGATGGCTGACGACCCGGTCACAGGGACCTCACACATTGTCGATGCCCGGTACGTACGGAGCAGCGACACGTTTGTGATGCCCTGGAACCTCGACTGGGTCGAGGCGCCTGCTGTCTGGGGTGCCGGGAACCAGGGTGAGGGTGTCACGATCGCAGTCGTGGACACCGGCATCGACGCTTCTCACCCGGCCTTCGGCGGCCGCGTCAGGGCCTTCGCTGACTTTGTGAATGTGAGCAACACCCTGGCCAGAGACGACAACGGCCACGGCACTCACTGTGCCGGCACCGCCGCGGGCGGCGAGGTTACCGTATCTCGAAATAACGGGGGTGACATGAACCTCGTCCTCGGTGTCGCCCCGAAGGCCGACCTGATCGGTGCGAAGGTGCTGGACTCTACAGCTGTCGGTCCTACCAGCACTATCATCAAGGGTGTTCAGTGGGCGGTTGAGAACGATGCCGATGTGCTCTCTCTCAGTGTGGGATCCTACTTCTGGAAGTCGGATATGAGACCAAACGAGAACGACGAATCATATCTCGCTATCGGGCCGGGAGAGACATTGACCCTGACCCTGGAGGTCTCCTCGAATTACGGTGGAGGCGCTGATGTTTATGAACCCCAGTTTGTTGTCGGCGGGTATGAACTCGAACAGATGGGGCAGTATTATGCGGCTGCACCATATGCGCCCACACCAGCCAATCTGACATTCTCCCTTACTGCGCCCAACGGTGTCACGCCGGTGGGAGGGTTCATCGACTGGGGCGGCTTTGACCATTCGTCCTCCAGGGTGATGTTCAAGGCGCCGTACACCAGCAACAGCGGGAACTGGAATGGTTTCTGGACACTGAATGTCACCAACAACGACAATGAAACGGTCTACCTGGAGCAGGCCGCGATCGCCGAGGCCTATGAGTCCGACGGGAACACCGCCTTTGACCTTACCCTGAACAACCTTGTCGAAGGCGGTGTGGTGGCGGTCGTTGCGGCCGGCAACGACGGTTATTTCGGCACCGGCACCATTGGGACGCCTGGCACGGCGGCGGACGTGATCACGGTCGGCGCCACCGACTACTGCATGGACTACCGGGCGAGTTTCAGTTCCATCGGGCCGGTGAACCAGGCAAACCCCTATGTCAAGCCTGATGTGATGGCCCCGGGTGTCGGCGTTCTCTCCGCCTGTCCGGACGGACAATACGGCGTGATGGACGGCACCTCGATGGCGACACCCTGCGTTGCCGGCACGGCCGCCCTCATGCTCGCCGGGAATGATACCCTGACGCCGGCAGAGGTCAAGCAGACCCTGATGGACACGGCTGTCCATATCAGGGAGGACGGCACGGCGATGGCGACCCCTGAACTGAACAACCTCTACGGCGCCGGCCGGATCAGTGCCTACAGGGCTGTCGAGGCCACCGGCGGGTTGCACGGTGCCCCCGAAGCGGCCTCCTCTCTGACCGAACTCTTCGGCGGGCCCTACTATGATCTGAATGACCCGAACACGGTGGAGGTGCTTGGGGTCTGCTGGAACGCCACGGCAGGCGTCCCTGTTGCTGGAGAGACAGTGAATTTCAGCCTCTATCTCTACGAAAACTCTAATTGGAATATTTACCGAACACAGTCGGCCTTCACGGATGCCGACGGCATGGCGACCACCTCCTTCGATATCTCAACTCTCGCCGCGGGTCGGTCTTTCAAAGCCGAGGTGACGTGGGGAGACCGCGTCCTGTCCGGTTCCTACGGGAAGTACAGCACGCCCGGCAGTGGTGGCACGAACACTCCTTCTGCTCCGATCTATGAGGCGCAGTCTTTTATCGCTCCACCGGACGGCGCCGTCACGATCCGCTATCCACTCCTGAACATTGATGGTTCGGCCTACACCGAACCGGTCAGGCTGGTGGTGGCGAACACCACGACCACGTTCTTTGATGATAACCTGACCCCGGTCGACGGTGTTGTCACGGCCACCGTCGACTTTGCGGGCTTCAATATCGATCCTTCACTCTATTGGACACGTCCCCGCATCACGATCAACGGCCGGTCTGCCGGGACAGTGTCGTTTTCGTATGAGGTCTACTATGGGGCCATCTCCTCCCCGAGACTGGCGATCTGCCCGCCCGGCAGTTCGATCGACATCGCCCTGCAGGTCGCTGAGCGTCATGGCAATGGTGGCACCGTCACATCGAAGGACTACAAGGTGGACGTGACCGCCTTCACCGAGACGCAGATCCTCTCCCTCTCGCCCGATCTCATCGGTCAATTTGCAATCGGGGCACCTATCGGGGGTGCCGCCCTTCTCGAAGCGGCAGGTGGTCTGAAACCCGTAGAGTCGACCGGGATGGTCAGCGTCACCAACGGCATCGGCATCTACAACTTCACGATGCCGGCGGGATGCTCTGTGGCGGTCGTCAGTTTTGCCGATCCGGATAACGAGTATAATGAGCGGGACTCGTTCATGATCTCGGTCGTCTATGGTTCGATGTCGCCCTGGACCCTCCACCGCGTGACCCCGCCGGTGCCGGTCGCACTGGAGGCGCTGGACAGTACCTATATCGGCATCTCAGACTACGCCTGGCCGGCGACCTGGAACCAGAGCGAATACCGCTCGGTGCCCGGCGACCAGGCCACCCTTACGGCCTTCGTACTTACCGTGAACGGCACGACCTACGATGTAACCCGTGACGCCGGAAAGACGGTCCGGCTGTACACCGCCGACGGTGTCCGGACGAACACGACCGACGTCAACGGCACCTGCACCTTCACGCTCGACGTGACAGGAAAGACATCTGAGGACGTGATTCTGCTCACCGAGGGCATCGACTTCTCTGCGGGAATATTTCCCTATATTCCCTTTGAAATCGACTCAAAAAGCCGTATTTATCCCGGCCTCCTCGAATGCGAACCCGGGACTGCCGCAGCCCTCACGACTCTCCGCCCGGCGTCGGAGACCCGGTGGATGGATGTCACCTATCCGGGCAGCGGTTCGTACCAGGTGTCGCTCCACTCCTATGGTCCGGACGACACCCCGATCACCGAGCGCGGGATCTTCACCGCAAGTCCCTGTGCCGATTGGTGTACGCAGGGGACCGAATTTGCCGACACGTTCGCCTACATCGGTGACTGGACAAAGACCATCACCCCGGCCATGAACGGAACCTATGTGGCCCACGCTTCGGTCCTCCGGGGTGGAAAGTTCGTCGATTGGATAGGTCAGATGTTCAGCGTGCCCGAGGCCCATGTCAACTACACCGTGAAACCCGATATTCTGGTCGGATCAACGGTCCCGGTGACTTTCACCGTCGCCGACGATGACGGCAACCCGATCAGCAACGCCAAGGTGGGTTTCCTCCTCGGCGCGGCTGCCCAGGCCAATTGCGGCGTAGACTGCTACGATATCCGTCCGATCAACCTTGAGCACCTGGAGATGGAGTACCCTGATCCGTATTCCGAGGTGCTCGTCGGTTATACCGATGCGAACGGCCAGGTCATCCTGAACATCCACGCCCCCTCGGCCGGGATGGCGATCGAAAGGAATCTCCTTGGCTTCTCCGACTATGTGCCCTACAGGACGGTCTGTTACAAAGGCGACGAGGTTATCAAGGGCTGCATGGAGTTCGAGATGGAGCTCGACATGCAGTATTATGACGGCACCTTCAGACTCACCGCCGAGCCCCTGCCCGACTTTGTCCCCGGCGTCCGCGCACCCCATGTGGTGAAGGTGCACAGGGACGACACGATCGTGGTCGACAACCTCTATCTCGACATCACAAACCAGGGCACCGCGGACTTCGTCCACACTGACACGGATATTGTGGTGAAGGCATCGGTCGGGAACAGAGACCAGTCCACCACCTATGCCGGCAACATCGCTGTCGGCGAAACAAAGACCGTCCTGCACCTGGGTTTCGAGGCAGCCGCCTCCGACTACGGCATCGACACCAGCAACTACAACCTGCCGGTGGACATGAACATCGACGTGACGGTGAATCAGGATCGGACGATTGCCGAGGTCTCCTATGCGAACAACAACATCGTCTATCCGGTGCGGATCACCGCTCCCGACCTCGTGGCGGAGATAAATGTCCCCTCAGTCGTGATCGAGAGCGGCACCCCGACCCCGGTCGCTCTG
The DNA here is from genome assembly GCF_017357525.1 of Methanofollis aquaemaris. Taxonomy (NCBI): domain Archaea; kingdom Methanobacteriati; phylum Methanobacteriota; class Methanomicrobia; order Methanomicrobiales; family Methanomicrobiaceae; genus Methanofollis; species Methanofollis aquaemaris. The sequence goes on from NZ_CP036172.1 coordinate 1,857,762, forward strand.
GTCGTGACCAATCAGGGCGAGGTGCCGGCCGTTGCAACCACCATGACCTACGTGACCACCGGGAGCCCGGCCGAGACGATCGCCGTCCCGGCGCTCGGCGCCGGCGAGTCCTGCACGGTCTGGAGAAACAGAACTTTCCTCACCGATCCCGGCGCCTACACCCTCAATTTTGAGGTGAACTCGAACGGTGCAACCGACTACGAGACCACGTTTGCGAACAACAAGGTGACGCGGACGGTGAACTGCTACCTCCACCCACTGACCTCTGTCGTGCTGCCGCAGGACCTTGTCCTGGTGCCGGGAACGACCTACGACCTGCCGATCGTGGTGAACGGCGCAGAGAACCTTTCGGCCTGCCTGATGACCTTCACCTTCGACCCGGCGGCCTTCACGGTCACCGATGTGACCCCGGGTGCGATCCCGCTGATCGCAGAGAACCTCAAGACCCCAGGTGAGGCGATCTTCGAGGCTGACGCTCCAACCGGCGTCAGCGGTGATGTGACCGTGGCCACACTTCACCTCTCGGTGACCGGTTCGAGCGGTACCATGTCGGCGCTCCACCTTGACGCTGAACTCAGTGACGAGAACGAGTACTCGATCCCGGTCGAGGTGACTCAGGGCAGCGCCGTCCTTCTCCTGTACGGCGACGCGAACGATGACGGGAAGGTCAACCAGGCCGACACCCTCCGCGTCCTGAAAGTGGTCGTCGGTCTGCCGACGGCGCCGATGCCGGCCACTGGGACAACGCCCTTCCTCCAGGCGGACGTCCATAAGAACAGCGTCATTGAGGTGGGCGATGCGATGTTCATCGCCCAGAAGAATGTGGGCCTCAGGGATCCGTACTTCAGGATTGTGTGAGGTGATTGCAGATGAATGTGAAAAATATCCTGATGGTGGGGTTTCTCCTCACCGCTCTTCTGGTATCGGCGGCGTCCGCGGCTGACCTTGTGGTCACGCCGCAGAGTTCTACGAGTGCGCTCGGTGAGGTCACCGAGGTGACACTGCGGGTTGAGAACGTGGCCCATCTCGGCGGGTTCGATATCGATCTCCACTGGGATCCCTCGGTGGTCACGCTTGACACCGAACCGGACAATGTGACCATCGGTTCCCTCTTCTGCGGCCATGTGAACAACTCCGCATGGGGTAGTGATCGCGGGGGTGTCCGCGTGGCGGCGTTGAACGCCAGTCTTGACGGTGTCTCGGGTGCCGCTGAACTCTTCACCGTGCGCCTGAAGACGGTTGACGACACCGGCAAGTCGACACCTGTTGCGGTTGTGGTGAACAATTATGGATTCCTCAATTCGACAAGCGGTGACGACATCCCGGTGAACACGATCACGAACGCCACGATCACCGCGCAGCGGGTCAACCGCATCGTCTCGTATGTTGGTGTTACGGCCGAGTCCGTCCCACTGGATGCCGAGACTGTCAGTGTCTTCACCGTGGCAAACCAGCGCAATGTCCTGACCTCGAAACTGACGATCAACAGCACCATCTACGCCCCCAACGGCTCGGTCTTCAACACCGAAGAACGGAGTGGGGTTATTCTGAAGCCATACGAGCAGAACGTGCAGCAGATCGCATGGACACCGACGCAGACCGGCACGTATGTCCTGAATGTGACGGTGACCTCCGACACCGATCTCCCGGTCGTTGGAACGACCACGGCGGAACGCTCGGTGGCCGCGCGCAACTTCAGCCTTGAGTTTCATCCGTATGTATACGGCTACTCCCGTCCCCAGGTGGACACATGGTTCTGGATGGTATGGTATGTCAAACCAAGTGAGAGCGGGAAGGTAAAACTGAACCTGAGTGTGCCGGAGAGTATCGAGGTCTGGGGCGAGGCCGAATCTGAACTGTGGATGACCGGCGATGCCCTGAACTATGTCGCGTTCCGTCTGCGTGCCACCGAGATCGGCACCTTTACCCGTGACCAGTTCAACCTGACGGCGTCGGCACACGGAAAGACGGCCTCGAAAACGAGCACTCATGATGTCTCAGTCTGGGTACCTTCGATGGAGGTATCGTCGGTGGACTCGGTGAAAGTTGACACCACCGGTGATTTCGAGATGTCCTACAACACCCTCCACACCAACAACACCTGTGACAACCAGACCACTATCATTGTGCAGTCGGGCGCCCGCGGCCGGACGCTCGCCGGTCTTGGCTATCTTGTCGGTTATCCGTATGGGTGTGTCGAGCAGACCACGTCGAGGATGCTCGCCTCAATGAACGTGAAGAACTACTATCTTGACCGTTCGGACAGGCCGGCCAATTTCCAGATCATCCGCAATGATGCGAACACCTCGGTGAGCAACGGTGTGGTCAAACTGGTGCGCGGGGGCCAGGTCGGTCAACATGAAGACGGCGGCTGGAGTCTCTGGGGCTGCGGCGAATCCGAGTCCTCTTCCAGTTCGTACGCCGCCTACACGCTGGCGCGGGTGAACGAGTCGGGCGAAGACCTGAACCACCTGCTGAACGGCAAGGTCAGCAGCGACGCGACGGTCGACGATGGCACGGTCAACTTCGAGAAAGCGGTCGAATGGTTCCACGAAAACCCGGACGACGATTCGAGCGGCACCTGGACGTGGAGCGCGGGCGTTTGCCATGCGTGGACGCCGACCTCGAACACCGGGTTCGTGATGCTGATCCACGATATGATCCGGGATCAGGGCACGGTTGCAGAGCCCTATGCGACCTACATGACGGAGAACATGCAGAATGCCACGCGTTACTTCGTTGGAATCCAGAATTCGGATGAAGGTTACTTCGGCAATGGCCGCGACCGGGCTATGGCGACCGCACTCGGGCTCTGGGGTCTTGAGGTCTATGGGACGCCCTCGGATGATGTGACGCAGGACCAGATCAACGATTCAAAGGCGAAGGCAACCGAATGGCTTATCAAAAACCATGATGCCGACGGTTGCTGGGGCGCCGACCCTGTCTATGGGTACAGCAGCAAGGGTCGGAGATCTGAGAGCACCGCCTACGCCATCCTCGCCCTGAACGCCACCGGCATCCCCGCGGAGAACGAGACGATCCAGGGTGGCGTGAACTGGCTTGTCGAACAGTACGAGTCCGGCGGGAAGTGGGGATACACCTGGGCAACCCAGGCGGCGATCGACGCTCTCATCCACTGTCAGCCGATTGAGGTCAGTGACGGCACGCTCTCGATCTCCATCGACGGGGAAGACATCTGCACGCTTGAGGTCAACGAAACGAACCCGAAGGTGGAGTACCCCCTCACTGCTGATCAGATGGCGACGGTGATGGCGAACGGTAAGTCGAAACGCGAGATCACCCAGTACTCGAAGGTCAAGCAGCACGCCGTCACGGTGACCAGGAACAACGGCAATGGTATGATCCTGGTCTCGATCGAGAACACGCAGCGCGCACCGGTGAACGAGATCGACGATCCCATCGAGGACACCGGCACCATCCTGTCGACCGGCGGCATCATCCCCGACAACGGGTCGCCGGATGTGGTCCAGTTCTCAGAGGACATGGACATCCTTGGCGACGCCGCACCCGGAGATCTCTTCGATACGGTGACCCTCACCTCCGACCCGTCCCCGCTTGTTGCGAACGAGTCAGGAAAGGTGGCGATCCAGGTTGTGTCAGGCGTTCAGGGTGTCTTCTCGCCGATGATCGAGGTGCCGATCGAGGGATTCACCTTTGCAAATGGTACCATCAGCGATGAGAATGGGAACGATGTAGCCTATCAGGTGCTGCACGGTTCGGTCAACACAGACTCGACCTCGATCTTCATCCAGGCCAATGAATGGACCAGTGATGAGACCTACACCTATGTCTTCGACGCCAAACCCACCCATGTGGGCACTCTCAACTTCAACCTCAGGTTCAAGGCGCTCAATGACGAGGACAATGTCACGCTTGTCGAGAAGAGTCTGGACGTCATCGGACGCGGCGATGTGGCGGTGAAGGTCACCGACGAGAATGACAGCCCGGTCGTGGCGACGATTGTCCTCGACGGTTCAAGCCAGACGGCGTCGAGCCACACCTTCGAAGGTCTGCTTGTGGGCAACTATTCGCTCTCGGTCTCGAAGGAGAACTACATCACGGTGAACACCACGGTGAGCGTCGAGGCGAACGACGAGACCAATGTCACGGTGATGATGCCGACTGATCTCACGACGCCGCGGCTCATCTTCTCCCAGGGCAGCGGTATGCTTGCCGGCGTCTCGAAGGTTCCGGGCACACTCTCTGCGGCCTTTGCGGAGAACGTTACCTACAATGCGACGGTCGTCGGGAACGGCGGGAGAATAGTACTTGCGCTGGAATTCCCGCAGCGTTTCCTGTTGAACAACCCGGTGGTGCGGTTGAACGGCGTGGTGCTTGACCCGAGCCAATATGAGATCAGGAGCGGGACGTTCTCCAACCCCGATCCGTATGAACCGTTCTCAACCACCAATGCGACGATCATCATCTATGACGCCCCTGACGGTGTTTCAGAGATCTCGATCGAGTTCATAGGTGGACGGGCAGGACAGGCGCTTGTTGGCGATCATGAGACCGGCATTCTGGATGCTCTTCGTCTTGCTCAGTTTGATGTAGGACTGAAAGGTGCCCCTGAAACATTCGGATACGGTGATGTCAGCGGCGACCTGATGGTCAACATTTTAGATGCGCTCAGAATCGCTCAGTACGACGCTGGTCTGATTCCTGATCTCGCTTAGAGGTGGTATCATGAAATCATCATCATTTTTCTTTATTCTGGCAATTCTCTCGACGGGCTTGATTTATCCAGCGATTGCCGCGTCCGTCGTGTACGAGAACAACTCTCTTGTCATCAGAGGAGTGCCGGACGACGGCATCGGCCTTGGTGCATTTGATATTGTTCTCCTTTATCCGGAGGATGTTCAGGTATCGGGCGTCACGCTCGTCCCTCCGTTTACAGGTGCTGTCAACGATCAGCAGGAAGGGAGAGTGGTCCTGGCCGGGTTCCAGGTCTCTGACGTACTCACCGGCGATGTTCCTGTGGCTTCACTGACGGTCGCGGGCGACCCCGATTCTCTGGATATCAAAGTGCGTTCTCTGCTCAATCAGAGAACTGAAGAAATTCTAAGAACCAATGCCGATTATTCTGAATCTGTATCGCCGTCAGATGGAGGATCTGATGGTTCAGGGGTTTCTTCAGGATCTCAGACCCCTGTGACTTCCGGGGTTGAACGGAGTACAGGGACTGGATCATCCGGAACATCATCAGGGAAGGTGATTGAGAGGGAAGGCACCGAGGTTGCTATAGATTCTCAATTAAAGTCGGTTATGGGATCAGATGAAAACACCACGCCGACACCGGATGTTCCAGTTTCAAGCCCTTCAAATCCTGTAAAAGAAACGACCCCCCAGAGGTCTCCCCTTTCGTGGGGGACCATATGCATGTCTGTTGGTGTGCTTTGTATTGGAAATCGAATTTTATCAAAAATGAAGAGGTGCGATGATGCATAAACTCAGATTGTTAGTACTTTCAGGTCTGTTGCTGCTGTGCTGTCTTGGAACGGTGCAGGCGGCCGGAACTGGAATGATTTACGTCACTAATGTTACGGACATTAACTCGACAGAACCTGGTACGGTTCATCTTTATCTGGATAACCGGTTTGATCCCCCGGCTGCGGCCTACAATGTCCGGTTGATCTATGACGACACTGTCATCTCCTATGTTGACGGGGTGAAAAAGAATGCCACGAACATCAACCCGACGGGCAATGTCATCACGATCAATGGTATTGAGGCAATCGGGTATCCTGCCGGTCCGGTATGGTTGGCTGATCTGAGATTTGGTGCGGTTGCCGATCCTCCGGATGGAGGTTCGTCCTCTGTTAACATTACTGTGAATACAGTGGGAGATACTGACATCACGGATGTGAAGGCAAATGTAACCGTTCGGAACGGTACCGTCACCACCCGTGACGAGGTCGCCCCCAATGTCACCATCGCCACCCCCACGACAGTCTCCTCCACCTTTAACGTCGCCGGTACGATTCACGACGTCGGCGGCATGGGCACGGCGATTGCTTACCTCGACAACGGCACGGTTAACGAGACCGTGGACCTGATGCCCCTCACCCGGACCGCCGCCGACACCTGGACCTTCGACACCGCGGTCACCTGGCCGGTTTACGAACCGGTGACCATCAAGATTTCTGCCACCGACGTTGCCGGCAACACCGCCGTGCCCCTGCAGACGAAGGTGGTCCAGGTCTCCGAGGTAGGTTTCTCCGACCCCGAACCGACCGGTTACATCAACAGGCAACCCGACAAGATCCAGGTCTTCACCCGGCGGATGAATCCCACCTCGGTCACGATGACCCTCACCGGGCCTGCGACGATCCCGCTCGACGTGACCTTCGATGGCGACTATGCGCAGAACATCTCCGTTCCCACTCTCGCCGATGGAACCTGGTATGTGAACGCCACCGGTACCGACACGCCCGGTGGGAATCCCCGCTATCTCAACTGGAGTTTTGTCCTCGACACAGTCCCGCCGGTGATCAACGCCTTTACCATCACCGACACCGACGGTGACGGTTACCTCGAATCCGGCGAAGTGCTGAACTTCAACTGGGACGTATCCGGTGCGGGCGTCGTCCTCCTCATGGACAACGTCACCCATGAGGTCTTCTTCGCTTCGACCGATGCCATCGGCACCAACCATACGACCATCGACGTCGGCAACCGCGACATGGTCTTCGTCGCCTTCGACGAGGCTGCAAACGCTGCGTATGTGCCTTTCCATCTGTATTACAACTACATGGCGTGGATCAACTCCACCAGGATCGGCACGGTCTCCGGCATCGACACCAACCTCTCTGCGGTGCGCCAGCTCGACCTGACCGCGCAGGGCTCGGTCGTCTTCTACAATGCCCGCGACGTTCCCTCCGTTCCGATCGGCACGGTTAAAAGGACGGCAACAGGGGTCGGCCAGGTGACGAGCGACACTTATGTTGCGGTCGACAACACCGTCAATGCCACCTATACCGGCGCCGACACCTATGACTGCGTCTGGACCTACAACCCGTGCAGCGATCTTGACTTCCTCGTGCAGGCGCCCAACATCAATGCCGCGAACATCATAGTCCTGGAGGCAAACGAGAGTTACCTTGCTCAACTGGCCAGAGAAGGCGAGTCCGCACGCGACACGATCAATTACAACGACCTCATCCAGAAAGAGGCCTGGATCTTCATTGACGGTGGGTACACGAAGATCAAGGTCAATCCTGATGGCACCTTTACTCAGCCTGAAAAGGCCGGCAACCCTCTGATCGTCGCGGCATCTGGCAATATCATCGACACCCTCCGTATTGCCGATAACCAGGTCAACCTGACCGCCGGGTACTGTCTGGGCACCCAGGGTCTTCCTGTCATCAAACTCCCGGCCGGTGACTTTGCCCTGGTCGCCATCAGCATGGACGGCGACCGTATCGGTGTCATCACCGGGATGCCCTTCACCGTCATGGAATGCGCCGAAGTGGGCACAGTGCCTGCATCGGTGACCCGCGGCACGCCCTTCACCGCCGCCTTCCCATCCGAGTGCGATCGCATTGGTACGGTCGTCATCAGGCATGCCACCTGGGACGCCGATGTCTGGGTCAACGCCAGCACGATTAATCATGATTCGGTCAGTGTGAACCTGACATACGACGGTGTCCCGGCCACGCAGCACCTCTATCACAACATCTATACCAGCCCCAACGCGGCCGCGTACGCCTATGCCACAAACGCAAGCTCGGTCTCGGTCCCGACCGACAACCTCTGTGCCGGCACCTATGATGTCCACCTGGTCGCCGTCTGTGAAGAGAACGGCACGGTCAGATCCTACGGCTACCACCAGATCGCGGTGCAGAACCCCTGCGCCCCGGTGGCCGCCTTCAGTGCCGACCCGATGACCGGCTTTGCCCCGCTCACCGTGAACTTCACCGACGAGTCCACCGGCCACATCAACACATGGTACTGGGAGTTCGGTGACGGCACCACCTGCTGGAATCCCAATCCGGCCCTCCACACCTTCAAGAACCCCGGCACCTATCAGGTGAACCTGACCGTGTGGGGCTATGGCGGTAGCAGCACTACTTCAAAGCAGATCGTCGTCATATCCCCAACGCCGGTCGCAAACTTCAGCGCAACACCGAAAAGCGGGAATGCGCCGCTCACGGTGACCTTCACCGACAGATCCACCGGCAACATCACCGCCTGGGCATGGGAGTTTGGTGACGGCTCCACCTGTGGCAATCAGAACCCCTCCCCCCATACCTACAACGCCACGGGCACCTATCAGGTGAACCTGACGGTGACCGGCCCCGACGGCAGTAACACTGCATCCACGGTGATCACGGTGACCGATGTGGCCGCACCGATCGCCAGTTTCACCGCAACGCCGACGAGCGGGTATGCGCCGCTCACGGTGACCTTCACCGACAAATCAGTAGGGAACATCACCTCCCGGTTCTGGGACTTCGGTGACGGCACCAACTGTACCCAGGAGAACCCGACTCATGTCTTTAATTCGGTCGGAACCTACACGGTGGGCCTGACCGTGACCGGTCCTGGCGGTGCTAACGCCACCTCCACGACGATCACCGTCAGGAAGAGGTCTTCAGGCGGTAGTGGTGGAGGAGGGGGCCGTTCCTCTCCCCCGACCCAACCGATCGGCCCCTCGGCCCCTGTTGCAGATCTCTGGGCCGCCTTCGCTCTGAATGGTGCGAACTTCACGACCACGGATGGAACCCAGACCTTCTCGATCGACCTCGATGAGGCGGGCAGGATCAAAATCGAGGGTGATATCATCACCTTCAAGAAGAACGGTCTGATCATTGAGATATTGGCGTCTGATCTCAAGAAGACCGGGAACACCATCATCGGCACGGTCAAGTCGGTGAAAGTCAGGGCCGACCCGCTTGAGACCGAAGTTGAGGGTCTCGGGAATGTTTCCGCACGATTCACTGCAGATTTCCCGTCCTTCCCGTTGAACGGCACCCTCCATGCCACACTGGTCGAGAACGTCACTGAAAATGTCTCCTCGGCCTACAGTCTCGCCCTCCTCGACAAGGGGTTCGAGGTCTCCGAGATCGCCTATACCATGAAGGTCGTCAAGAAGGGTATCGGGAAGAGCGGTCCCGCGACGATCACGATGACCGTCCCGCCCGAGTGGGTGACGGCCCGCGGCGGCGTTGAGCAGATCCGGATCCTCAGGCTGGCCGACGACGGCACCACCCAGGTGCTTGAGACGGTCTTCAAGGGCTATGATGCCAACGGCCACTACATCTTTGAGGCGGTCTCTCCTGACGGTCTCTCCGAGATCGGGCTGGTGGCGGTGACCGCGTCGACCGGCGTCACGGTGCGGCCCACCGATGTGGGCGTCGGCGTGGAAACCCCTCCGACGCTCCCGGCCGGCGAGACGCCCACTGACGGGGGTCTCCCGGTCGGTGTGATCGCCGTGCTCCTGGTGGCCATCGTCGCTATCGCTGCGGTCGGCTACTATCTGCAGAAGAAGGAATAATCTCTCTTTTTTTCCGCTCTGTTAAATTACACATGAGTCGAGAGTGCGCCTTGAGCATGCCGTATGAACAATTGTTCTGAGCAGTGCTTTGGGGTGTGGAAGGATTCTTGATCCCTCTCAATCGCGACCGGGCGGCGGGGAGGACACCACTCAATCGCCGCTCATCGGCTATCTTCGTCGTGGTGGTTTCTCCCCCCGGTGCGAGAGAGTGAAAAAAATATCTTCGTTTTTCTGTGGGACAGTCTGTCTGATCGACGTGCCCTCCCACTCCATACGCGCCGGGGGCTCTGCCCCCGGACCCCTGGGATGGCGAAAGGAGGAGGGAAAGGCAGATGATGCATGCTCACGCCGGGAGAGAACCCGATCGCCACAGGATCTCTGGCATATTCTTCATAAGAACCGCGGTGTCGCCAGGTTTCACCACCTTTTGCGCGCTCCTGCTATGGAGAGGATGCCCACGACCGCACCGATCGCCGGGAGGATGCCGGCAGGTGTCTGGGTGGGGGTGGCGGTTGTGGTCGGTGTTGTCAGAGAGGCTGTCTCTTCATGGGTGTTCGCCTGGCTTTGAACGGTGGCTGCCGTCGTGACCGTCGCTGTAACCGGGGCATAGGTCATCAGGGCATAGGTGCCGGTGGTTGTGATCGTGGCCGAGATCTCTTCGCCGTTGATGCTGGAAGGGAGCGGTTTCCACGTCCCTTCGGCATATCTGGCCAGGAAAAGGGTATATGCCTCTGGTTCGGCTGCGATATTTTTCGGGAGCCTGAAGATGAGGGATGCCTCCGGGGAGAAGGTCTTCTCTTGAGGGGTCAGGGTGTATGCGCCGGTGATGGCCTGCCAACCCTCCGGCACCTCCGCGACCTTCACGTTGAGGACGGAAATGCAATCTGTAGCCTTCCCGGTGACACGGACGACACCGTCGACCGAGCGCTGCTCGGGGGTTGGGGTCTTGGTCACCCTCTCACCGACATTGCTGTGCCCGCTCGGAATGCCGGGGTTTGAAGGTTGTGTCGGGGTGACGCCCCCTCCGATGGTGATCTCTCTGGAGAGTTCCTCGTTCCCGTTCACCAGGGCGGTTATGGTGACCGAACCATCGGTGATCCCGCCGATCTTAAAGGAGATCTCTGAGTCATCCGGCCCCTTTTTCTCGCCGGTCAGGCTCATGCTCGTCCTGATGTCGGTGCTCTTCTCACCGGCCGTGCCGCTGAGGGCGAGGTGTTCGTAGGTTCCGGCACTGATGTTGTAGTGCTGGGTGGTCGAGTACCGCCCGTCTTCGTCGGCCAGATCGCCCATGCTGTAAGTTGCCCCACTTGTCTTCACTTCAAGTGTCGTACTCCGGGTGTGCTCGGTGCTGGCGGTGATCGTCGAGTCTTTGAGGCTGATGGGCATCACAAACTCTTCGGTCCTGAAGACGAATTTCGAACCGGGGTCGACTGCAAATGCGGCGTCTATCCTGAGGGAGAATGATGCCCCATCAGGGATTCCCTGCAGATCGACGGTCACCGTCCCACCCTCCTGGACAGTGTCAGGTGAGGCCGAGACTCCTATTGCGCCCGCTCCTGCAGGGAGGGTGCAGAGTAAACAACATATGAAAAATGTTGAAACACTTCTTATCAATCAGATCACCACTAGATTTACCATATTTTTCAGATCTAGTTTTGAGTACAAATAAAAAAACATATCACTATTGAAGATATATTATTGCCCTATCATGAATGCTGTACGATTTCTGGACCAATGGAGTCCTTTAATCTTCATAGGGCTTCTATTCCTCCTATTCGTGCCGGCATCAGCAACGGCCGCTGAGAGTGGCATGACGGTGACACTCGATAAGGTCTATAACGAGAAGGGGATGAATGTCTCCTCCATCGAAGTCCTGGATCTTGCGAACCCGTCAGTCTCGAGGGCCGAGTTGTTGTCGACGGATGGTACTGACATCAAGACGATCACCGCACCAGAGGTGCGATACTTCACCCGTTCCTTCAACAAAGAGACAGTGACAGTGCGCGGGGTAACGATCACCCTCAACAGCGCCCTGAGAGATCCGGTGTCGATCGGCACGGCGAAGGTGCAAGTCTACACAACCCCCCATGTCCCGACTCCGAAGTTGGTCGTGCCCGGCGAATCCGGTAATCCCCTTCTCGCGAAGTACAACAATTCCTTCGCCTGTCCCGAGGAACCGGTTGGCCTTGATGACCTGCTGAGCGCCTCGGAGTGCGGGTATCTCTACGCGGCAGACGGTATCGCCTATGCCAATCCTGAAACTGGGACGTATGCTATCAGCGGTACGGTCAATGGCGATAAGAACGACCTTGGCTTAACTCTGACCAGCAACGAGGTCGACCTCTCATCGTTCTCTGCCGACCCCGCACGTTCAGGGATGATGTCCGCCCCGACCCCAGGGAAGTACGCCCTGACGGCAGTCCAGTACCTCCCCACCGATGAGAAGGTACGGGTGCTTGCTTCGTACCCGGTCGTGATCCTGAACAAGGACATCTCCCTCACCATGAACGGCAAGGCCGCGGACTCTTCCTTCTATGCCGCCAAGGCCGGTGACGTCGCTCTCTCCTTCCAGGACCGCACCGGCGTTGCCCACACCTCCTACCTGATCATCAAGCAGGGCACGGCCTATGACCTTGATGCGGCGGTCGATGTCGATGCGCTCGTCAGCGATGCGAAGACGCACATCGATACGGTCTCCCCGTCAACGCCTCTCCTCGATATCCTGACCTGGGGTGTCAACCATGAGGTCGGGAAGGACCGGCCGGTGACTTACACGGTCAGGGCCGTGGGCAAGACGGCGACGCCGAGCACTACGTGGTCTGATGTCGCCATCACGCCTGGTTACGGTTGCTCTGGATATGCCGCAGCCTCGGCGGCGACGGTCCCGAAGGCGGCCCTCAACACCCTGGGCGTGGGTGCCTACTCGGTCTACGCCGTCGGGCTCAATGTCGACCATGACGTCGTCGCCATCGACCGGAAGACCATCACTGTGAAGAAAGAGTCTTCAGGCGGCGGTGGCGGCAGTGGTGGCGGTGGCGGGAGCCCCCAGCCTCCTGTTCGGCCTGACACGACCGGGCCGTCCACCCCCGGAGCAGATCTCCATTCCGCCTTCTCCCTGAGCGGTGCGACCTTCGAGACCGCGGGAGAGGCCCAGACCTTCTCGATCAACCTCGGTGAGGCAGACCGCGTCAAGGTCGAGGGCGATATCATTACCTTCAAGAAGAACGGTCTCCTCTTTGAAATGCAGGCGTCCGATCTCAAGAAGGACGGGAACACCGTTACCGGCACGGTTCAGTCGGTGAAGGTCAAGGCCGACCCGCTTGAGACCGAGGTCGGAGATCTTGGTGATGTCTCGGCACGGTTCACCGCAGAGTTCCCGTCCTTCCCGGTGAATGCTACGATAGGTGCCACTCTGGTCGAGAACGTGAGCGAGAACGTCGCCTCGGCCTACAGCCTCGCCCTCCTTGACGAGGGGCTCGATGTCTCCGAGATCGCCTACACCCTGAAGGTCACCAAGAAGGGTATCGAGCAGTGCGGCGCTGCGACGATCACGATGACCGTCCCGCCCGAGTGGGTGACGGCCCGCGGCGGCGTTGAGCAGATCCGGATCCTCAGGCAGGCCGACGATGGCACCACCCAGGTGCTTGAGACGGTCTTCAAGGGCTATGACACAGACGGCCGCTACATCTTCGAGGCTGCCTCCCCTGATGGTCTCTCCGAGATCGGGCTTGTGGCAGTGACTGCGTCGACCGGTGTCACCGTGCGGCCCACCGATGTGGGTATCGGCGTGGAGACCCCCTCGACGCTCCCGGCCGGAGAAGCAGGTGAAGGCCTCCCGGTCGGCGTGATCGCCGTGCTCCTGGTGGCCATCGTCGCCATCGCTGCGGTCGGCTACTTCTACATGCAGAAGAAGGAATAATCTCTCTTTTTTTCGCTCAGTTGAATCAGGCACGAACCCCGGGTTCAAGCATACGTGATGAAAATTTCTCGTTGCAGTTCTCCTGAGTGGGGAGGGATACTTGATTCCTCTCCTCGCAACAGGACACCTGAAGGATACTGTTCAACTGCCGCCCCCCGGTGCGAGACGGCGGTGAAGATTCTGCGGTCGGGGCGGCACGCCTGATCATCATGCCTTCCCCCATCTTCACGCCGGGGGCGTTGCCCCCGGACCCCCGGGACGAAGATAGGAGCGGGAAGGCAGAGGGCCGGATCTTTCTGATGGCGGTTTTTTTCTCCGTATATCAGGTATAAGAGAAATCTGTGTGTTCAAATTCTCATCCATAACTCCAGAATTGAACGTCTGGATCATTTTCATGGCAAACTCTATTCTGGATTGAGCATAGTGGGAGAGAGATTACTCGAACCCTACGCGCAACCGATAAAGGATATGGTGCGGCAAATTCTTTCTTCAGGATTTTGTGCTCTGCCCTCCCTGCCCCGCCGACCGGTCACTCTCCTTTTTCACCCTGCCCTCCCTCTTCGCCGTCCAGGAGCAACCGTATCCACGCCAGCGCAAGCCCGGCCGCGACGATGACCAACCCGCAGAGGGCGATGTCGGCCGGGGCCTGAAGATGAGTGACCGCCCAGGGGAGAGGGAGGAGTCCTGAGAGAATGAGGAGTGCGCCGACGAGGATGAGAAGTATGCCGATCGGGACGGCGATTCGCTCGACAAATCGGCCGGAATGGGATAAAATAGCATCTCGCCAGGATTTTTTCAGGAACAGGAAGCCGAACGAGATGATAACCAGGAGGAAGATCCATTCCGAAGGCTCGGAGAGTTCGGCCATGACCAGATCCTGGAAGGTGGTGGTGTCGGCGCCGCCGGAGAATGGCCCGAGGAAGGGGTAGAACCAGTTGACCGGTTCGCTCCACATGGTATCCAGAACCTGGTGGGATCCGATCCCAACGGCGAGGGCGAGTACGATGCCGTTGCGATACCTCCAGAAGAGAAGTGCGCCGACGAAGGCGACGACGGAGAGGACGATGAGGGTGTGGGTGTAGATCCGCCCGTATCCCAGGGAGTCAGCGAGGAAGATGTGTCCCAGCGGCTTGTCGATGAGGTCAGGGAGGATCGCCCCGAAGGCGCAGGCCGGCACGGCCCGCAGGTCCTTGAGCGGCCGGGCAAGGAGGAGACCGAGAACGACCCCGGCGGCAAGGTGGCAGAGGAGGAACATCTCTCGTACCCGTGAGTTGACTCTATATGTACTTTCTTCATCCGGTCGACGCCGGCCGGTTCGTCAGCTATAAGAGCGAGCGAGGGGAGATCTACTGAACAGTCGCCCTGCCGCCCCCTCCCCCTACGACAGGGCCTCTCCTCCTGGGGGAGTCTATCGGAGAAGAGATAGATGAGCACCGAGGTTATCAGGCTGGAACATGTGCGGAAAGTTTATCCGCGGCTTGCCGGAGACGTCGTCGCCCTTGACGACCTCTCCCTTACGATCGAGGGGGGTGAGTTCGTGGCCGTGATGGGCTCATCCGGATCGGGCAAGTCTACGCTCATGAACCAGCTCGGCTGCCTCGATGTCCCGACCTCCGGCAACCTCTGGATCTCCGGAAAAAACGTAGGTGAGATGAGCGACTTCGAACTGACCGAACTGCGCCGCGACACTATCGGGTTCGTCTTCCAGAAATTCAACCTCATTCCGGTTCTAACAGCGCGGGAGAATGTGGAGATCCCTCTCATCCTCAAAGAGAAACATCGGGACACTGAGGGCCGGGCCGAGGCCCTCCTCAGGACCGTCGGGCTCGAAGGCGAGGTGATCACCCACACCCCGGCAGAACTCTCCGGCGGTCAGCAGCAGCGGGTGGCCATCGCCAGGGCCCTGGTCAATGACCCGAAGATCCTTCTCTGCGACGAACCGACCGGGAACCTGGACTCAAAGACGAGCACGCAGATCATGGATCTCCTGGCCACTCTCCACCGTGAGGGTCGGACGGTGGTGATGGTCACCCACGACCAGGCCACCGCCGGGTACGCCGACCGGATCGTGACCATCTCGGACGGGCGGGTGGTCTGAGTGGCCTCGTCAGGGATCCTCTTCGACATGGCAAAGAGAAATGTCAGGCTTCACCTGGTCAGGTCGCTCCTGGCGGCGGTCGGGATCGTCATCGGGGTGCTGGCCATCACGGCGATGGGGATGATGGGCGCCACCCTCCAGCAGGCGGTCACCTCTGACCTCTCTGCGGGGGCCGATAGCCTGGTGGTCTATCCGAAGATCTCGGCGGCCGAAGGCGGCGGGATCACCGAGCGGCAACTGCGGGATATCAGGATGGCCGCCGGCCCGAACCAGGTGGTCCCGCTCATGACAGGATCAGACCGGATCGCCGTCGGTTCTGAGAACGGGTATGCCCAGGTCTATGGGCTTGACCCCGGCGACCTGGACGCCGTGGCCGAGGTGGAGGCCGGGGTCGCCTTCAGGGGGAGCGGGGGCGCCCTCGTAGGCCCGACGCTCGCCCGTGAATATGATATGCGGGTGGGGACCAGGCTTATTCTGGGCAAAGTGGGAGAGGAGCGGACAGTGCGGGTCGTCGGGATCCTGAAGGAGTCCGGGTTCTCCGGGACGATGATGACCGACAATGCAGTCCTGGTTCCTGAGCGATGGTATACGAGTGCGTACGGGGACGACGGCTACGACATGGTTCAGGTGGTGGTCAGGGATCTCGGTGAGATCGATCGGGTCAAGGAACGGATCGAGGATAGACTGAACCGCCGGGAGGAGACGGTGACAGTCTGGGACTCCCGGGCCTTCCTGGAGATGATCCAGCAGGCACTGGGGAGCATATCCCTCTTTGTCATGGCCATAGGGGGGATTTCCCTGGTGGTGGCGGCGGTGAGCATCTTCAATGTGATGTTGATGTCGGTCAACGAACGGGTCAAGGAGATTGGGATTCTCAGGAGTGTGGGTGCACAGAAACACGAGATCACCCTGCTGTTTCTGTACGAGGCCGCGATCCTCGGACTGGTCGGTGCCGGGGCCGGCGCCCTCCTCAGTCTTGGGGCCGGGTACCTCCTGGTGATCCTGATGGTCCAGGACACGACCTACTTCTTCACGGCCCAGACTCTCCTCTATGTCCCCTTCGGGATGGGGGTCGGCGTCGTGATCTGTCTGCTCTCCGGCGTCTACCCGGCGCTGCGGGCGGCCGGTCTCAACCCGGTCGAGGCGCTTTCCGCCGAGTGACCGGGAGAAAATGGGTTGGATTCCGGGTCCGGTCAAGATCCTTCGGCGAGGATGCCGATATACCCCTGGACCTCCTCGCTCTCTTTCCTGAGCACTTCTTCAGCGGCCCGCCGGCCGTCGTCATGACCAAGTCTGAGCAGGCACGCAGCGGCCGTCCACCTACAGAAGTTGTCGGTGTCGCTCAACGCCCTGATCAGTGCCTCCACCGCCCGCTCGTCACCAATCTCTTCGAGGGCCCATGCGGCCGCGGTCCTGGTCTCCGGCGTCCCGATGTTGAGAGCTTCGATGAGGGGTTCGACGGCCGGGTTCCCTGCTCTGGAGAGTCCCATAGCCGCTTCCCAGGTCTCTTCGCCCTGTCCCTCCAGGAGGATCGGAACCAGGTATTCAACGCCTTGTTTCCCATTTTTTCCAAGTTCCCATGCTGCGGTGAGTCGTTCGTGGGCAGTGCCTTCTCTGACAAGTCGGGCCAGTCCCTCGAGGTCACCGGTTGATAGTAGTCTCTCGATGGTTCTCATGGTTCTCCTCGCTGTCCGCAGTATGCGGCGGCCCCTTCTCACACGCTGTTCGGTTATCAATATTTGCGAGGAGGTGCCGGGTGGCGGTACTGCCATGCAGGAGGGCCATGCAACCAGTACGAAGAGTATATATCTTGGGGGTGTGCAGTCACCATGGGGACCTCCGGACCCCGGGTGAACTCTATGAGTGACATCAACATCCATATCCCCTTCCCCTTTGACGATGACGGATATATCGAGAGAAAATGTCCGACATGCGAGCGGACCTTCAAACTGCAACTGGACGAGATCGAGATCGAACGGATATCCAGGGCACGATTGAACTCTTTTCATCTCCTCAACTCGAACCGACTCTATACTCTGGAGGAGGACGAGGGCCATGAGTCCACATGCCCATACTGTGGATATTCCGCCCCGGTGACCCATTGGTGGACATATGAACAGCGCAGTTACATTCAAGTCTATGCGAGCATGGTGATCCAGGAGATCCTCCTGCGAGACCTTGCGGCACGGCGCGCGGAGGGGGCAGGTCATTCGAGAGGAACTTATACCACTCGCCTGAACCTGAGGGGGGTGCAGAACCTCCCGCTCCCGGTACCCTGAGCGGGTACGGCTATACTTTTCTTATTTTTTCTGATCTGTTGAATCCTCTTCTGGGGAGGGTGAGTCATGGGCCGACCACACCCCGCCCCCGCGTGCCTGATAGGAGAGGGCGGCACCACGCTCTTCATAATCTCGTCCTGGCAATCGCTATGGCCGTGCACTTCTTCGCGCGAGGATGGGGATGGCGTAGGATCAGAGAGGTACGAAAAAAGTATGAAGGTCTCTACACCGTCATGTTCTCATCTCTTTTCGGCCTCCTAACCCCCGCCGCATCCAGAGGTAGGCCACGACCGCGAGCACCTCGGCGATCGCCACAAACCCGATGATATGAGTGACCGAAACCTCGTAGAGGATGCCCATCACCGTGCTCCCGAGAAACCACCCGGCGCCGTAGACTGCATAGATGAGACCGAAGGCCTGGCCCCGCACGTCGGTGGTCGTTCGGTCGGCGAGGGCGGCCCGCATCACGGTCTCATGCAACCCGATCCCGACACCCCAGATGGCGGTTCCGGCGATGACGAGAGGGACCGAGCCACTGAAGGCGAGGAAGGGGATGGCGAGGTTGACACACGGGATGAAGAGAAGGGCCCGTGTCCCGACGCGGTCGTAAGTCCAGCCAATGAGGAGGGCGATGGCAGTGGAGACGGTCATGGCGAGGGCATAGACAAGGGGGATCTGGGGGTCGGTGAGGAGACCCTGCACCTTGATGTGATACGAGATGAGGGGGAAGCTGGCGAACCCAGCCATCGAAAGGAAGAGAAAGGTGGCGAAAGGGACGAACCGGCGTGGGTCGATGTTCCGCTCCATCTCGTTCCTCTCGAAGACACCGGGTATGGGGGCAGTGTGTTTACCTATAAAGAGGAAGACGAAAAGGAGGGCGATCGGAAGAGTGAGCAGGGCGAAACCCGCCTCATAGCCTGCCCCCCAGAGGACGGCGGCAGAGAGAACGAGGGGACCGATGATCGCACCGACCTGGTCGAGGGCCTTGTGGACGCCGACACCCCAGCCGCGCCCGACCCGGAAAGAGGCAAGGGAGATGATGGTGTCACGTGCCGGAGCCCGGATCGCCTTGCCGACCCGTTCGGTGATGATGAGGACGGCGGCGGCCTCCCAGGTAGCGGCGACGGCGAGAAAGGGGATGGCGATCAGGAGGCCGTACCCGATATAGATGGTCCGCCAGTAGTGTCTGGTCTGGTCTGAGTACAGCCCGGTGAGTGCCCGGAGGCCGTACCCGGTGAACTCCCCGATCCCGGCGACGAGTCCGACGATGGCGGCCGACCCGCCGAGGGTGAGGAGGTAGGGGCCGGTGACACTCCGTGCGCCGTTCGAGACGATGTCACCGAGGAGGCTGACGACCCCGAGAATGAGAATGATCCTGAAGGCGGTCTGCCGCCGGGCCGCACCTGACGGCGGGCGGTCCTCCTGCATGGGGGTGAGGTGGGGAATGGAGGGGAAATAAGTTGCTCTCTCTCACTTTCACGCCCCGCCCCCGATCCCTTCATCTCTTTCCGGTGCCCATGAAGTCTCAAAGACCATGCCCCTCTATCAGATAGAGCACCGCGACCCCCGCCTCGGCACCACAGTGCTCGCTTCGTCTCAGGATCTTGCCGGCGCCCATGCCGAGCGGGTGCGCCTGGCCGCGGTCTTCGGCTATTCAGAACTGCGGCTCAGGAAGGTCTTCGGGACCGCCTTTAGATCGGCTCCAGGTACCAGCGGTAGGTGAAGGTCACGCGCTCTCCGACTTCTTCGCCGTACACCGCACTCGTCCAGGTGCCCGGGGCGACTCTCCCATTGCGGGTGAGACTCAGCCTCACTGCCTGGTCCTCTTCTCCATCGTCTTCGTCTCTGAATCTGAAGACCGAACCATCCGGCCCGGAGATGAGAAGGAGAAGAGAACTCTCATTGTCGTCCCATTTCAGGTCGATCGATGTCCTGGCGGTCCCTGTCGGAACGCCGGTCGCAAAAAAGGCATAATCATCCCCGGCGATCTCTCCTCTGTACTCCTCGTCCACCCTGGCCCCCCCATCCTCTCTGCTCTCTATGGCGTACTGCCCACCAGCCCTGTGCCCTGCACCATCCCCGTCCATTGCGAGGAGGCAGAGGTCGGTCCCACCTCGCCGCCGTTCGGTCCAGAGAAGGAGGTCGCCAGAGAGGGAGGGGGAGGGTTCTTTCATGGACCTGATCTCCTCGAGACTGGTTGACCCTGATCCGGTGAGGTCTGTGAGGCGGACCTGCCAGATGCCGTCGCCGCTCTCTCTCTCCTGCCAGACGATCATGTCTCCCGAGACGACCGGTCGATTCTGTTCTCCCGGTCCGGCGGCGAGCGGCTGTTCCTCGCCGGTGGCCAGGTCGGTGAGGTAGATGTCGGCGGTGCCGTCCCGCCAATCTTCCCAGACAACGACCGAGCCTGAGAGCCAGGGTCGACGCTGATCGCCAGGGGCGGTGCAGACCGCGGTCTCGGTGCCGTCGGTGAGGTTATAGAGGAAGATGCCACTCTCGCTGTTCTGAGTTCTTTCATACACGAGACGGTCCTCTCCGACGACAGGGTGCCCCTCGCTCCAGTTATTTGCCGGGAGGAGGAGGCGTTCCCTTTCCGGTCCGGTGAGCCAGGCCCGACCGGCACCGTCTGTTTCGATCCAGGCGATGCGGTCGCCCTGCACCGGGACGCCCCCGGTCCTGCGTGCGGTCAGCGTCCCACCCGCCGGATCATAGGTGAGGATGTCCCAGTCCCGGTGTCCGGGAGCGTACCAGACGACCAGACCGTCGCAGAGGACCGGGTCGACTCCGGCAGGTGCGCAGGGAACGAGGAGGAGAGGGTGACTCTCAGGGAGGACGCGGAGGGTGGCCGCGCCGCTGCCTGTACTTGCTGCCTGGCCAGGGGCGGCAAGGACAAGGAGAAGGGCGAGCAATGCCGCGGCCCGGCCGCGGCGGTTCATCGCCGTCCCGTCCCGGCCGCAGAGATTAAAGCGACGAGTGCGGCGGCGACACCAAAGCCAGGTGCCTGCGGTGTGGTCTCTGCAGACTGCGGCACAGTGTCTTCGGACATGGGGGTATGCAGGCTCTCAGTCTCTTTCACCGTGGGTGTAGTCAGATTCAGGAATTCTGGCGCCGGCAGAGTTGTCTCCTCTCCGGTGACAAGGTCGTACACCATGATCTCGTTCCTGTCCCTCCCCCTCTCGATCCATGTTACCCGGTCGCCCGAGATGGCGGGGGAGATGAACGCCCCTTCTTTCGAGAGCAATGTCCTGACCTGTCGCTCTCCGGCGTCCAGGATGCGGAGGTGGTATGTCTTTCTGTCCCCCGTCTCCTGCCAGATGAACCGTCCGCCGTTGGCCTGGAAGCCCCGGAGTTCCGGCGTCCGGGCGACTTCTTCAGACCGATCACTCCCCGGAGTCCGCATCATCACCACATATTCGTCACCTGGCCTCTCGGCCCAGACAACATATCCCTCTGAGACGGTGGGCCACTCCAGCCACCCGATTTCGGTGGTGAACTGCTCTGTCTTCCCGGTCCTGGTATCGTAGGCGATCACCCGCGCATTGCCCTTTCCGTCATACTCCCCCCAGACAACAAGGCCGCCCGAGGTCCGGGGTTGGTATGGCTTCCAGCCTTCTTCAGAGGGGTAGACCTCTCCGGTCCCGGTGGCGAGGTCGTATCCGGCAACCGTCAGGCTGTAGTTGAGAGTGCGATCGTCTCGCTCCTTCCAGACGACGCGGTTCCCATCGACGGCGGGCATCCCCGGCCCCCGTTTCCACTCGGTCAGGCCCGTCTTTTCGCCGGTGGCGATGGTGTATGCAAAGATCTTCGTGTGGCCTGACGAACTATAGTTCTCCTCTTTCCCGACCCAGACGAGGTGATCGGTCGAGAGTGCCGGCGCCGAGTACGGGTCGAGGATCGTGCCGGCGTTGACCTGGGTGGTGGTGCCGTCCTCCATCGAAACAAGGTAGAGGTGGTCGGGGTCGATGGCCGGGTTGATCCAGACCAGACGGTCACCGGCGAGGGCGAGATATGTCGGGTCGTACTCCTGCCCCTGCACAGTCCTCTCCACGGTAGTGAGGATCAGGTTCCGCTTCTCGTCGATGAGGGTGAAAAGATGGTCGCCGGGGTTGAGGTGCCCGGTGTCGAGGACGAACGACCAGGTTCTGCCACCGTATCCCTCTTCGACCGTGATCTCCCCCTCTGCAACGATCTTCGCCGGGTCGGCCCCGGTCTCGATCCCGCCCTCTGTCAGTTCATAGGTGAGGACGGTGCCTGGCGCGAGGTTGGTGGTCCCCGAGACCGTGATCGTCTCGCCATGCTCCCAGACTCGGGGGCCGTCGACGTCTGCCCATGAGGGGTACACCGGTACGGTCAACCTGACGATCCCGTCGTCACCCTTCCCGGTCTCGAAGACGTCGGCCAGTCTCCCGGCCAGGCCGGGTCCGTGTCTGACGGAAAACCCGGCACCTTCGGGGGCGACGACCTCACCTCTTCCGTCATCTTCTTGGAAGGTGACCGCCGGTTGCCCATCTTCTCCGGCGTCCTGGACGAAAAGAGTGTAGCCCCCTGAGTCCGTGGCCGATTCAACGGTCCAGGAGAACCCTCCCTCCTCGTTGGTCTCCAGATGATCGCACATGAGTCGTCCCCCTTCCACTGCCCAGATCCACACTCCTCCTTCCCGGTCGGTCTGTCCGGTGACGGTGAGCACGTCGCCCGCAGCAAGGGCGTGGGTGTCTGCCGTAGCCTCGAGGTACGCCCCCACCGGCGCAACCATCCAGAAAATCGCGGTTATCCAGAGAATTCCAAGTATTTCCATTCTGTTCATCTGTTCACTCCCTCATCTCTCCTATCCGGGGGGCCGGGCCCGGTGTCCCACTCCTGATGTCGGCGATTGTGCTATAAACGATCTCTGTGTCTTCTCTCTCCGGGTCAGGGCCGATCAAGAACCTTTATGGTTGAAAAGGGGGTATGACCACCTATGCGACAGCACGGGGTCTTCTTCGTCCTTCTCATGCTCATGACTGTGCTACCGGCATCGGCGTTTTCCTCATATGAGGTCGCCCCCTGGGGCGGGGCTGTCCCTGACAGTGCCGGGGTCGTTCCGGTGCCGCTCGCGTGGTGGGAGGTGCCGATCCCGGTCCTCCTCCTCTTCTTCCTCCTCCCCATTCTTCCGGCATCTTTTTTCGGACTGTTCTGGATGCTGAAGGTCTGTGTGTCCCTGGGTTTCAAACAGGTGCATAGGGGAGCTCTGCTGGCCAACCGAACAAGGCGCCAGGTCTACGACCACATCAGGGCGCACCCGGGGATCGGGTTCGCCGTCCTGAGCCGCGACCTGGGGGTGAACCGCGGGACGATCAGGTATCACCTCGCCGTCCTCGAACAGTTCGGAGCAATTACGATCTGGAAGAACGGTCGGTCGGTGGGGTACTTTGAGAACTCGGGAAAATATTCTGAGTCGGAACGCCGGGCACTTGCGGGTCTGAGCGAGGCCGAACGGGAGATCTGCACGATTCTGGCGATTTCGCCGGGATCGACGAGGAGCGAGGTGGCGGCCAGTCTGGGGGTGGCCGGTTCGACCGTCTCCTGGCATGTCGGCAGGCTCGCACGCCGCGGGGTGGTGGCGGTGAAAAAAGAGGGGCGAGAGGTCAGATATGATCTCTGCCCGCCGGCATCTCTGGCTGTCAGGGAATGATCGGGAAGAGGTCGTCCTCGTCGACGATGTCGGCCCGCCGCACCTGGAGCGTTCGCATGGAAGTGGGGTCACCCTCGGCCTCGACCTCGCCGCACCTGATAAGGAAGAGGAGACGGGTGTACAGGAAGGCGTCGCTGCATTGGTGATATTCATCTGACGAGGCCCCGAGTGCTTCCCCGATGACCATTGCAGCGCTGGTCCAGTCCTCCGGAACGGCGTAGAGCACGTCCTCTCCGAGGGTGGAGGGGATGGTGGGGTAGAGTTGTCCCCGCCAGAGTGTCCTGACATCGTCCTCTTCATTTTTGAGCCTCTCCCAGCTCCGCAGGTAGAACGCGGCCTCGTCCTGCGTGAGATGTCGGGCGCGGTCGGTCTGGTCCCTGAGCCAGTCGGGCGTGAGTTCGCCGAGGCTGATCGGGATGACGCGGTCAGGGCCCTCGTCGGGCTCGTCCTCCCAGACGACGTCGACGCCCTCGGTGAGGTCGATGACCTCGAAGGCGCAGGGATCCGGTTCTCTGGAGAGGAACTCCAGGAACCCGGAATATTCAATGGCCGATCGTCTGGTGAACCAGACGATCCGGCGTGTGTCGCTGGGCCGGGTTTTGTCCCAGAAGGCGCGGATCCCGGGGAGGTCGTCCTGGTACCAGGGCTCGTATTCGGTGTCGGCATAGAGCGTCTCGAAGAAGACCTGTCTATCGGGATAATGGTAGGGGTTGATCGGACCGAGTGATAGGTCGTCTGCGAGAGCGGCGACGTGCTGATCGGGCATGTCTCTGAATGCTGCTTTGAGGCAGCCCCCGGCTGACTCGGTGAAGGCGATGTGCATGGTGTCGGTCATAGTGGTCTGCTCCGGTCTGGTCAGAGAACGTGTGAGATCAGGTGTGATCCGCGGAGGGAAGAGGATTATGGGTTTGGAACGGAACAGAAAGTTTATCTCCAGGTTTGGTTCCGGGTTTTTCCTGTGGGGGTGTGGGCCGGAGGAGAGAGTGGTTTCTGGCTCGCCTTCTCTTCATGATCTCCCCGCCGCCTTCCGTCCCTATCTTCATCTCGGGGGTCCGGGGGCAACGCCCCCGGCGCGAGTGGTGGGAAGGCAGGATGATCCGACATGCCGCCCCCATTTAGACTCTTCACCGCAATCTTGCGCTGGAGAACTTTGCCCCCCGGAAACCCCTCACGAAAAGAGGATAGCCGAGGGGCGGTGATTGAACGAGATCCTCTCTGGTGTCGCGGCGCAAAGAGGGGGAATCCTTCCACATCTTGAAACGCTGCTCTGAGCAATGTTCAATCGCGTATGCTTGAGCTCAGGGTTCATGTTGAATTCAACAGAGCCGAAAAAAGTATCAGACATTTGAGTGATGATCGGGCACGAAGCCGTGTCCGAATGAAATTGGATTCTTGCGTTCAATCTGTATCTCTCGTGAAGAAGAGTGAATCCGAAGGCGCCGGGGGGGAGATTTGAACTCCCGAGGTGCGAGCACCAGTGGCTTTCGAGGCCACCGCCTTCCCGGACTAGACTACCCCGGCCTATTGCGGTAACCCTATCTGTCTGCTGCTCTGATAACCTTTGCGATGGAATGCACCCTTCGGTTCCCCCGCGAGGGGGTCGTGCTCACCTACCATGGTGAGGAAGGCGACACCTGGGAGAAGGCGCTTCTCTGCCTCGGCGTAAACCCCGACATCGTGATCGTCTTCGTGGAAGGCCGTCCCGTAGCCCAGGACGACGAAATAAAAATAGATGAGGCCGAGATAGTCTCGACCTGTTCGCGTGGCTGATCAGGTGATTGGATCTTACTTGCTGGCGGTGACGAACATGTCGTCGACCCGCACCAGCATGCTCGCCATCTCGGCCGCCGAGAGGATCGCCTGCTTCTTCACCCGTGCCGGTTCAAAGACCCGCTCGGCCTTCATGTCCACGATCTCGCCGGTGTAGACATTGAGCCCGGCGTATTTCTCGCCGTGTGCATGAGCCGCCTTGAGGGCGACGATCTTGTCGATGGGGTCGAAGCCCGAGTTCTCGGCGAGGGTCTTGGGGATGTCCTCGAAAGCATCGGCAAAGCCTTCAAGGGCGATCTGGGTCCGTCCGCCGACACTTGCCGCGTACTCTCTGATCTTGAGCATCATCTCGGTCTCGACCGAGCCGCCGCCGACCACGAACGTCCCGTCCTCCAGGGCATCCTGAACAACCCGACGTGCATCCTCGACCGCACGCTCAAGTTCGTCGATGAGGTGCTGGGTCGAACCCCTCAGCAGGATCGTCGTCGCCTTCGGGTTCGGGCACTCGCCGATCGTGACCAGGTCGGCGTCTTCGGTCTGCTCGACATATCCTGCCGTGCCGATCATCTCGGGGGAGAGTTCCTGGACCTTGTTGACGATGACAGCGTGCAGGGCCTTGGCTGCAAACTTCATGTCCTTCTCGGGGACATCCTCGACGGCAAAGATCCCGTACTTCGCCAGGTAATACTGGACGGCGTCGGCGATCCCTTTCTGGCAGAAGACCACGTTGACTCCCGCCGCCTTGATTTCGTCCGCGAGTTTTCTGAGGTTCTCGCGCTCCTGCTCGCCGAAGGCGTTGAGCTGCTCGCTCTCCGAGATCTTGATCTTCGACTTCACCTGGGTCTTGGTGATCTCCAGGGGCTGGGCAAGGAGGGCGATCTTTGCGTTCTCGACCCTCTTTGGCATCGCGTCGGCGACGCGCTTCTTGTTGATGACGACACCCCTGATGAGTTCTGCGTCGTCCATCGTCTCGCCGACATCCTTGACGACCTTGACATCGTCCTCGTCGATGACGATCTTCCCGTCCTTCTCTTCGGCGACGGCCTTGACAGCGTCGACGATGATCCCTGCAACCTTATCCTTCACCGACTCGATCGACTTGCCGGTCATCGAGGTGGAGGCGATCTGGGTGAGGATATCCCGGTCCTCAGGGGTGACGGTGATGACCAGGCCCTTGAGGATCTCGAGGGCCTTGTCCAGACCCATCCGGTAGCCCTGGGCGACGATTGTCGGGTGGATCTCCTGGCCGAGCATGGTGCCGGCCCGCTCCATCAGGGCGCCGCCGAGGATGCAGGCGGTGGTGGTGCCGTCGCCGACCTCGTCGTCCTGGGTCTCGGCGACCTCGACCATCATCTTTGCGCCAGGGTGCTGAACCGAGAGTTCGTGCAGGATGGTGGCGCCGTCATTGGTGATTGTCACATCTCCGGTTGGGGAGACGAGCATCTTGTCCATGCCCCGGGGGCCGAGGGTGGTCCTCACGGCGGCGGCGATCGCCTTTGCCGCCATGATATTTGACTCCTGTGCCTCTGTCCCCTTGGTGCGTTCTACATTGTCACGTAAGATTACGACTGGCTGTCCAGCAAGCATGATAGAAACCTCCGATATCTCATTACTATGGATTAGAACTTCTATATATGCCGTTCGGTGTTGGCCCCGCCCTCTCCCTTCTCCACCTGAAAACCGGCTTCTGACAGGTCTGCCCGCGTCTTTCCGGGCAAAAAAGCAAAGGTCAAACCTCCCGGAGACAACCCTCTGGTATGCAGACAGACCGCGATCCCACCGCCGCCCTCACCAGACTGGAGTGCGGGATCCTCGCTGCCATCCTTCTCATGACCGTTGCTGTTGTCATCCATGTCGGGAACGGGGCGATCGGCGCCCCGGCCGGGATGGTGCTGGGCGCACTGGATATCTCTGGGCATGCCGTCATCATCGACGATCTCTATGGTCACGCCGACCCGGCCGAACCAGGCAGGATGGGCTCGGTCTCCTTCTCGATCCGCCTCTTCCCCGGTGACATGGGGGCAGTGGACATGGGGCAGGCGGCTGTCGGGTTTGCCACGAAGGCTGAAGAGTGGTCGCTCACGCGGGACGGCCCGACCCCCCCCGCATGGAAAGTCATCGAACGTGCCAATGTCCCGCTCTTCCACCCCGCCGATGACGACGACCTCCTCGAACCCGGCGAAGTATTCGTACTCCTGGCAACCCCCGGCCGTTCCCTCGGCTCCGGCGAGACCTTCACCGTCACGGTCGCACCCCCTGGCGGTATCGCCGCCTCGGCCGTCAGAACTGTCCCTTCGAGGGTGACCGGGGTGATGGAACTTGCATAAGACCGCTCTCGTCGTCGGCGGCGGAGTCTATGGGGCCACCTGCACCAGGCACCTCCTCGGCGAGGGATGGCAGTGTGTGGTCATCGATCAGGACTCGCTCTGCCTGGCCGCACGTTCTGTTCTCTCCGGCGGGACCGATGGGAAGGTCTCGTTTGTACGGGGCGGGGTGGCCGCGGCCCTCGACCACTTCACCTCCCATGTTCCCGACTACCTCATCCCCACGGTTCCCTTCCATCTCCTTGCCGCCCTTGTCTCGCGGGCCTGCGGCTTCGTCCCCTCGGAACTGGGCGCCAGTGCGACCGCCGCGGCGCTCCCCCCCGACCTCATCCTCTCCTCCTCCGGAGGAACCCTTGTCCTCTCGTATAATCGCGAAGGCTCATGCCTCCCCGTCTGCCCGGCCCCGTCAGTCTGTCCTGCAACCGGCGAGCACCGCACCCGTCCGCTGCACACTGTCCTCAGGCACGCCCTCCCGACTGCCTCGGTCCTGGAGAGCGTGCAACTTGCCCCTGGCGTCGGCGGTCTGCGGGGCGATGACGTCGCTGCCGTGCTTACCCGTGCGAGGGAAGAAGAGAATATCGTCGTCGGGACGGCCTGCCGGTGCCACGGGGTGGTGACGGCGCTGACAAAAAGAGGAGTTTAGTCGATCCTCGATACCTTGCAGAGCGGGAAGACCGGGACTCCCTCGACGGCCCTGACATCCCGCTTGTCGAAGAGCACCCAGATGGCCACCGGCCTCGCGCCGTGGGACCGCAGATAGTCGACGACCTCATGGAGGGTTCTCCCGGTGGTGATCACGTCGTCGACGATGACGCACGACCGACCGGCGACACCGGCGAAACTCCCTGAGACCGAACCCCTCTTCTTCTCAGCCGAACTGTGCTTGGCCGGGTGGTAGATGGCCAGGCGCGATCCCGTCTCTTCGGCGATGAGGGTGGCCAGCGGGACACCGGAGAGGGAGATCCCGACCACAGTATCGAACTCGGCCTCCTCGGGTCCGATGAGGGTGTCCCCGCTCTCGACCGCAGCCAGATACCGGTGGATGAGCATCCTGGCTGTCATATCGATCATTTCGGCATCGCTGGAAACGACTGTCCAGTCGATATGCACATCCTTTGGGGCCTCGGCCCCGGGCTGCTGGGTCAACAGCCAGGTCACCGTCTCCATCGAGAGGGAGAGTTCATCTGCGATCTGCTCCTGGCTATGCCCTTCGGAGAGGAGGAGCCGTGCCTTGTTGATCAGTTCGTCGAGGGAAGACATACCAAATTGGTCTGCGGACGGGTATATAACAGTTTGCGAAATCAAGGCGCTGTCCTGGATTTTCTGAAATAATGGAGATTTTCTGGCCGTTCCACAACATCCGGGATCATTTTCGCCAGTTCGTCCGCCTGAAAAAGATTGTCTGATGGCCCCTGAGCCTCACCGGCGTTTCCGCCTCACTTCGGCACCGCAGACCGGGCACTCGCCGGGCTCGTCGTAATACCGCCCGCACCCGGCGCACCGGTACTTCCACTTCACCTTCTTTGCCCGCCGCTGCTGGATCGGGTGAGTTTCGACCCCCAGGTTGATCGCCGCGTTCTGGACAGCGAAGTCGTCGGTGTACAGCACGCCCTCCAGGTCGCGGGCCAGGGCCAGCACCTCAAGGTCGGTCGGGGAGAGAACACTGATGTCCCGACTCAGTCCGGCTGCCGCCTCCGCGGCCCGCCGCGCCTCGGGCGAGGGCTCGGTCACGGTCAGGCCGGTAGCCAGCAGCGTCTCGTACCGACACTTTGCCCTGAGGTCGACGAGTTCGGCCACGACCCGCGGGGTGGTGTAGATCTCGCCCTCGTAGGGCCGGTCCACGAAGAAGGCGGTGGCGTCCAGGATAATTTTCATGCCGAGAACACCGCCGGAGAGGTGCCCGAGACCGTGACCTCACGGCCGAAGCGGGCAAGGAGTGCGCAGGCTGTTGCCGCGTGGCTGGAGAGGGCGGGAGCGGTGTACCGCCCGCCGGCCCGGGCCAGATAGATAAGGAGCTGGTCGGCCATATGGACATCGACCTGGCCGGGCGTCTCGATGGCGGCGAGGAGTTCCCATGCCGCCACCCGTCCCACCTTCTCGGCCGGCAACCCCCGTCGGCCCAGGGCCACCCCCCCCTTCGACCCGCACCAGGTCGTCACCGAGGTTCCGGTGCCGGGGCCTCCGGTCCGTACGATCTCAACCGGATAGTCGGGAAGGAGTGCTGCCGCGGCCTCAGCCTGCCGCTCGGCCACATGCTCGGGGAGGCCCTGCGAGCAGGAGATGATCCCCCGGCGTGGGGGCACGACCGTGAGGTCGAGCGGGCGCAGGGTGGAGGGTTCCACGCTGACCCGAACCCGGCCCCCGCCACGCGGGAAGTAGCCCCGGTTGAGGATCTCCATCCTGACCCTTGCCCCATGGGCCTGCAGGACCGGGAGCAGCACCTCGGCGCAATAGTCGATGGTCGGGCTCTTCTGGACCTCGGTCCCGCCGGAGAGAGTGATCGCCCCTCCCGTGGCCAGGGCCACCGGGAGCCAGGCCTGGAGGACGAGCGGGATACTCCCGGCCGTCCCGATCGCGATCTCGCCCCTGGCACATCGCAGTTCGCCGGGGAAAAATGTGAGCTCGGTGCTCCCGATCGAGCACCCCTGCATCTCTGCTCCGCAGGTGAGGGCCACCGCCCGCACCGCCGTGCAGTGCTGGGCCGCCAGTCCGGGCTTTGGGCGCCCTGCCCTGATATGGGTGAGCCTGAGCGGGGTGCCGGTCAGCGCCGCGAGGGCGACGGCGGTCCGTACCACCTGGCCGCCGCCCTCCCCCATCGACCCGTCGATCTCTAACATTTTCTGAGCGCTGCCGCGATACACCTGGCCGCCGAGACCTCAGAGCACGCCCGCTCGATAGTGTCCGAACAGATCACGCTCTTCACCCCCGCACTGCGGAGATGGACATAGGCCCCGCCGGTGAAGACACCGTGGACGCAGGCTGCGTGGACCGCCGCCGCCCCCTGCTCATAGAGCATCTTCGTCGCCGTCGCCAGTGTTCCACCGGTGGCGATGATATCGTCGACGATGACGACCTCTCTGCCTGCGACATCAAAGGTCTTGGGTTCCATCCTGACCTCCTCGCCGGAGAGCCGGGTCTTCTTGAGATAGTCGGTCTGCCACCCGACAGCTGCGGCGACTTCGGCCGCAAACTCCGCCGCACCCGCGTCAGGTGCGAGGATCAGGGGGTTCTCGAAGCCCTTCGTCTTGAGGTGCTCCCCGACCTCCTGGGCCAGGGAGAGATCATGGGCCGGGCAGTCGAAGTATCGGGCGATGTCCCGCTCATGGATGTTGACGGTGATCACATCGGTGACCCCCCTGGATAGTGCCCGTGCCGCCACCCTGGCGCTCACCGGCTCCCCGTCCTTGAATTTCTTGTCCTGCCGTGCGTACCCGAGGTACGGGATGACCAGCGTGTTGGTGGTCGTCTCACAGGCGTCGACGAGGAGCATCAGCTGGATGAACGCATCGTTGTCGGTGACACTCCCGACGATCACGGTTTCGTCATCGAGAGGGTCGAGGACCTGCAGGTAGAGCTCCCCATCGGGGAAGCGGGCAAAGCGTGTGTCCGCCACCTGGACTCCGAGTTCGTCGGCGATCCGGACAGCGAGAATCTGGGATTGTTCTGTGCATACGACCTTCATTTCGGGTATTTCCTCCAGCTGAAACTACTTAAACTATCATGAAAATAGTATTTAAGTATCATTGCCCAATGAGGTTGCACCAATAATGGAAATGACTGATTCTGACATCCTTGAGAAGAATGCGGACGAGGATCTCCTCCTTGATTCAGGAATCTCCGACTCATCGGAGATCGAGGTCCCTCCCCGGCTGATCGACCAGGTGATCGGCCAGGAGAACGCGGTGGAGGTGATCAAGAAAGCGGCCACCCAGCGCCGGCATGTGATGATGCTCGGTACCCCGGGTACCGGCAAGTCGATGCTTGCCAAGGCGATGGCCGAACTCCTTCCCAAAGAGGAGCTCAAGGACGTTCTCGTCTATCCGAACCTCGAGGACTCCAACAACCCGGTGATCAGGACGGTTGCCGCCGGCCGGGGCAAACAGATCGTTGCAGCTCACAAGGCCGAGGCGGCAAAGCGCAAACAGATGCGCAACACGCTGATGATGCTTCTGGTCTTTGGCATCCTGGGCTACTCCCTCATCACCGGTCAGTGGCTGATGGGTATCATCGCGTCGGCCTTCGTCTTCATGGCCCTTCAGTACATGCGGCCGCGTGAGGAGATGATGGTTCCGAAACTTCTGGTATCCAACGAGGCGGACACCACCGCCCCCTTCATCGATGCCACAGGTTCGCATGCGGGTGCCCTTCTTGGCGACGTGCGCCACGACCCCTTCCAGTCGGGCGGGCTGGAGACTCCTTCCCATGACCGTGTCGAGGCCGGGGCGATCCACAAGGCAAACGGCGGTGTTCTCTTCATCGACGAGATCAACACCCTCACCCCTCACTCTCAGCAGAACCTCCTGACCGCCCTGCAGGAAGGGCAGTTCTCGATCACCGGCCAGTCCGAACGCTCGAGCGGGGCGATGGTCAGGACCGAGGACGTGCCCTGCCGGTTCATCATGATCGCAGCCGGAAACCTGGACGCGATGCAGGGGATGCACCCGGCGCTGCGGTCCAGGATCCGTGGCTATGGGTACGAGGTCTACATGCAGGACACGATGGTCGACACCCCGGAGAACCGGAAGAAGTACATCAGGTTCATCGCCCAGGAGGTCAAGAACGACGGCAAGATCCCGCACTTCGATCGTTCTGCCATCGAGGAGGTGCTCAGGGAGGCGCAGCGCCGGTCCAACCGGAAGGGCCACCTCACCCTGAAACTCCGTGACATGGGCGGGCTGATCCGGGTGGCCGGCGACATCGCCAGGCAGGACGGGGCCGAGAGGACCACGGCCGAGCATGTGCTCAGGGCCAAGGGTTCGGCACGCTCGATCGAGCAGCAGATCTCCGACGAGTACATCCAGAGGAGTCGCGACTACGACCTGACCGTCGTCACCGGCACCGAGATCGGGCGGGTGAACGGGCTTGCGGTGATGGGTGCCGACTCCGGCTCGGTCCTCCCGATCATGGCCGAGGTCACCCCGACGCAAGGGGCGACCGGTGCGGTCATCGCAACCGGTCAGTTGAAAGAGATCGCTCAAGAATCCATCAAGAACGTCTCTGCGGTCCTCAAGAAGTTCACCGGCAAGGACATCAAGAACATGGACATCCATGTCCAGTTCATCGGGACTTACGGGGGGGTGGAGGGCGATTCGGCTTCCATCTCGGTGACGACTGCAGTGATCAGCGCTATCGAGGGGATCCCGGTCAGGCAGGACGTGGCGATGACCGGGTCGCTCTCGGTCCGCGGCGACGTCCTGCCCATCGGCGGGGTCACCTACAAGATCGAGGCCGCGGCGAAGGCCGGGATCAAGACGATCATTATCCCGCGGTCAAATGCAGGCGATGTCCTCATCGAGGACCGATACCGCGAGATGGTCGAGATTGTCCCGGTCGATCATATCGAGGAGGTGCTTGAGACGGCGCTGGTCCCGCAGAACCGCGAACTCTTCCTGGACAAACTGAAGAAACTCGCCGCCAGACCGGTGAAGAAGGCGCTGGAGTCTTCTTCCAACATCGGCGGCAGACAGACGGCAGCGTGAAACGATGGAGAGCGTTCGTTACTATGACGTCCGCCATGTCCACGGTTCCTCAACCCATGTCGATATCGACAACGGGATCGTGGAGTCGGCGGGCACCAGCTATTTTGACCATGCAGTGGTCAGGGTGCTCGGCCAGAAGGGTTGGGGCGTCCTGACCCTGGATGCCTTCGACCCCGAGGCCCCGCTGAAGCCCCTCATTGAGAGGGGGTTGCGCCTCGCCGCACTCACCGGCGAGGAGGTCGACCTTGCCACCGCACCCCGTCAGGTGCTCGGAGTGCCCGGCGTGGCCGAGGATCCGCGGGAGATCTCCCTTGAGGAGAAGACCGAAGTCCTCACCGGGATCGAGGCGGCCGCCCGCCTGCCCGGGATCGTGAACACCCGCGCCCGGTATGCCGAGGTGATCGAGGCGGTGCGGTTCTTCGATTCCTCAGGGACCGAGTGCTCGTACGAGATCCCGCGTTGCGGTTTCTCGGTGACGGCGGTCGCCGCCAGGGAGGGGGAGATGCAGATGGGCCGCGAGAGCGAATACACCATCCTCGGTTTCAACCTCAGGCACCGCCAGGAGATGGGAGCGAAGGCGGCCGGTACGGCCGCCGCCCTCCTCGACGCGAAGGCGGCGAAGGGGGGGAGGATGCGGGCGGTTCTCGATCCCGAACTTGCGGGAGTCTTCGCCCACGAGGCGATCGGGCATGCAAGCGAAGGCGATCTGGTCCAGGAGGGATCCTCGGTACTGGCCGGGCGGACCGGCGAACGCATCGGCGCTGCCGGCCTCACGATCGTCGACGACCCCACGCTCCCTGAGTTCGGGTTCGAACCGGTGGACGCCGAAGGGGTCGCCGTCGGCCGGACTGAACTGATCAAGGACGGGCGGGTGAACGCCTTCATGCACTCCCGCCAGACCCTGGCGGCGGTCGGTAACGGCGTCGCAGGCCATGCACGGGCCAGCGCCGGCGACCCGCCCCTCGTGCGGATGAGCAACACCTTCATCCAGGAGGGGGACGCCTCGTACGACGAGGTCGTCGCCGAGTGCCGGGACGGGATCCTCCTCAAAGGTTCCCGCGGTGGCCAGGTCGATCCTGGCCGCGGGGTCTTCCAGTTCAATGCCGAGTACGGCTACCTGATCGAGGACGGCGAACTCGGAGCAATGGTGCGCGATGTCTCGCTCTCGGGCGAGATCCTGGGAACGCTCCATGCGATCGCCCTCCTCGGCAACGACCGCGAGATGCACCAGGGCTACTGCGGCAAGGGCGGGCAGAGCGTCCCGGTCAGTGACGGTTCGCCCCATGTCCTCCTTGAAAACGCGATGGTGGGTGGCAATGGAACTGATTGAGAAGATCCTGGAGTACGGCAGGACGCGGGCAGACGAGGTGGAGGTCTATGTCTCGGAAAGCGAGTCGGTCTCCGCCGATCTGAAGAAGGACCGGGTCGAGAATGCCGGTGGATCGCAGGCGTTCGGGATCGGGATCCGGGTCATCGATCACGGTCGGATCGGGGTCTCGGCGACGAGCAGCAAGGGCGAGTGGCGGGCCTGCCTCGACGCCGCCCTTGCAAGTGCGAGACTCGCCCACCCGCAGGAATGGAAGAGTCTGCCGGGGCCGGCGGCCCTGCCTGACGTCCCGGCGATCTTCGACGCTTCGCTCTCCCTTGATCCCGAGTGGTGCCGGACGGCCCTCGAAGGGATGCTTCATGGGGCGGAAGAGCACGACGCAGCCGTGACCGGGGGCGGGGCCTCGGTCGGGCGGGGAAAGGAGACCGTTGCCAACACCTCGGGCGTGCTGTACGAGCAGGAACGGACGAGCGCCGGGTGTTCGCTGGAGTGCATCCACGAGCAGTCGACGGGGTACGAGTTTGACGCTTCCTGCTTTGCCGGCGAGATCGATCCGGTCCGGGTCGGAAGAGAGGCGGCCTTCTTTGCCGAGCACAGTGCGGACGGCGAGGAGATCGAGACCGGCGACTACGATCTTGTCCTCTCTCCGGTCGCTCTCTCTCAACTCCTGGGCTATGTCCTTGAGCCGGCCCTCTCGGGGAGAAATGTCCATGCCGGTCGGTCATGGCTTGCCGGGAAACTCGGTGAGGTCTGCATCGGCGAGGAGATCTCGGTCTACGACGATCCCCTGGACGGCGGCCTCTCGAGCACGAGGTTCGATGCCGAAGGGATACCGGCACGAAAACTCACGTTCTTCGATCACGGCGAGTTGCGGAGTTATGCCTACGATCTCAGGACTGCCTATCGCTATGGGGCCGAGAGCACCGGTTCGGCGGTCCGCGGCGGTGCAGGTGGCGCCCCTGCCATCGGGATCCACACCCTGGTCATCGACGGGCCCAGGGGCACCGTCGACGATGACCGTGCGGTCTATGTCCACGACGTCGTCGGGGCGCACACCGCCAACGCTCTTACCGGCGACTTCTCGGTCGAACTCTCCAACCCCTCCTGGGTGGAGGACGGGGAGTTCACTGCGCCGGTGAAAGGGGCGATGTACGCCGGGAACGTCTTCGACCTCCTCGGCGAGGTCGTCGCCCTCGGCAGGAAGGAGCGGTCGGTCGGCGGGGCCGTCCTGCCGGCGGTAAGGTTAAGTGGCCAGCGTCTGATTGGTAGATGAGATGATTGAGACAATCCTGTTGATCGTCCTGATGATCGTGGTCGCCGCCGTCCTCTACTACTTCCTCAAAGAGGGGATGAAGTTGGTCATCAACGCCGTCGTCGGACTTGTTGTCCTCTATCTCATCAACCTCTTTGGCCTGATGAGTTATATCGGCGGCAGCGACCTTTCGATCACCTGGGCCTCGGTGATCATCTGCGCCCTCGGCGGGGTGATCGGGGTGGTCCTCCTCGTCGTCCTCGACCTCGTGGGGATCACCGTCTGAACGGGTTCTCTTTTTTTTGGCTCTGTTGAAGATCTCTTTTGGAGTGTGAACGGTAGAGGATGATCACGCCCCGGCGCGTATGGTATGGGAAGGCGTGATGATCCGACGTGCCGCCCTCAATCACAGAATCTTCGCGCCATCTCGCGTCGGGGGCAGACCCCCCCGGGGCATCCGGGACAGGTGCCCGGCGGTACGTCTCATCGACGCCGCGGTGGCCGAAGAGCGGTACGGGATCGAGATGAAATGCCGGGAACATTGGACCCGACCTTTTCACCCTCGCGCCCGGTTCGCGCCAGGCGGGTGACAACGTGGCGGCCGAGGAAAAGAGTTGATCCTTACCTGGATTCGTGTACAGAGTACATAGAGAGAAGTGTGTACAGGTACCCCTGATAATTTGCACACGATCCGGAGAACACCCGGCACCGGTGATCGTGAGGTAAGTCTCCCCGACTGTGATCCGGGCGCGAGTGGAAACAACATGGAAAACCTTGCATGCGCGCCTCGATCACCGATCGAAGGCTGATTATGAGTTATCGTCCGGTGTAAACCGGGCGCGAAGAAGAAAATAACTCTCTGGCCCTGTAAAACTCCTCTCCATTTTCCTGGATCCAGTATAATTCAACCGCCTCCCCACATCGATCGCGCCGGGGGAAACCCCTGGAACCCCCCACGGACAGAGGATCTGCAGGGGTGGCACAATGCTTGATTTCTGTCCGCTCCTCGGCCGCAAGGAGAAGGATCGATCCCTCCATGCCCCAGAGATCTGCAACGAGAAATTTTCATTGCGTATGCTTGGGGCGTGCTCTCGACTCATGCTCAATTACTATGAAAATGATCCAGAAGATCAACTCAGTAGGTATGAATGAGGATTTGACCGCTCAAAGCCCCACATAGACTTGATACACAGAGTACAGAGTCACTCTCTGAACGATCGGCCCTCTGCCTTCCCGGCCCTATCTTCATCCCGGGGGTCCGGGGGCAGTGCCCCCGGCGCGAGCGTGAGGGAAGGCACGTTGATCGGAAGATCTCCAGAATAATTTTCATCCCGTATGCTTGAGGCGTACTTTCCCTTCATGAGTGATTCAACAGGGCCCGAAAAAATCAAAAATTCACGATGGATCGAGGCATTCTCTCAGGCCATCCCTCTCTTGATGATGATTCAGAAAACATTCGCCTCAAAGTAAACCTGCACCTGGTCCCTGAGAAGTTCGTAGGGTTTAACTCCCCTGGAGTGATCTGAGCCCCGCATCTTTGCGACCTCGACGGCCGGGTGGACCTCGGCGAGTTTGTTGGGCCTGACGTATCTGAGGAGGATGACGGTGTCGGCCATGTACTCGACGAGGGCGTATTTGCTTGCGTACGAACTGTTCTCTCTGGTCTCGGAGGTGAGGATGAGGGTGCACGCCTCATCCCGCATGATCTCGATGAACCTGAAGAGTTCCTTTCTCCGCGTCGCCTCGTCGGTGAAGAGGCCCTCGAAGAGTGAGATGGGGTCGATGATCACTCGCTGAGCACCGATCTCCCGGATCAACTGGGGGAGTTCGTTTTTGAGGTGGTTGATCGAGAGGGTGAAGTCGGTAGGGTCGAGTTTGACCACATAGATCGAGGTGTTCCTGACCTCTTCGATGTCCCACCCTTTCCGCTCCATGTCCTGGTAGAGCATCTCCTCGCGCTCGTCAAGGGAGATGTAGATGACTTTCTCCCCGTTTTTCAGACCCTCGTGCGCAAAGTGGAGGGCGAGCGTCGTCTTCCCCGTGCCATAGGTTCCGATGATCGAGCAGATACTTTTTTCCAGCAGTCCGCCGCCGAGCATCTGGTCGAGCCCATCGATACCGAATCGCACCCGCGGAGAGTCTGCGGTCATACGACCACCCTGATATTGGAGACCTCGAACCCGCTTCCGGGCGTGATCTTCACGGCAAACTTGACCAGGTCACGCTCTTCCAGGTGGGGCATCACGCCCCTGAACTTCTGGACATACATCGTTCGCTGCCGTCGCATCCCCTGCAGTTCCTCCCATCTGAAGAGGATGACGGCGTCGGCGGAGTCCATCACTTCGAGTTCGTGCGGCCTGGAGAGCACGCCCTGGGCCAGGGGCAGATAGATCACCGATCCCCACCGCTTGGCGACCCGCTGTATGCCGTGGAGGAAACCGGTGAACGCCCGCCAACGCTCCTGGGTGTCGGCCTGGGTGGCGAGTTCGGTGAGAGAGTCGACGATGATCACACTCTGCGGTGCGGTCTCTGAGAGAAGCCCTGCAAGGCTGGCGAGGATATCATCGCGGTGGGAACGCTGGTGCATCCTGGCAACGATGTCGACGTTCTCCGAATACCACTCGACCGGGACGATGCTGGAATCAAAATAGATCTCAGAGAGATCTTCGAACCTGACACCCTTCTCGATGATGGGATAGATCTCAGGACTTACCGAGAGAGCGACCTCTCCGAGGATGTCCTCTCTGACCCTGGTGATCGTGATGTACACCACCTCGCCGTCGATCCCCGGAGCACTTCCGTTCCCGCTGTTTGTCTTCAATTTTGCGAGAGAAATTGCGGATGTCCTGATAAAGTCGGTCATCCCCGATCCAATGTCGCCGAGAAGAAGGACCACCGAGCCGGGCGGGACGCCGCCCTCCAGCACCGGGTCAAGAGAAGGTATGCCGGTGGGGATCTTGAGATCTGTCTGTCTCCACATCAGTCCTCTTAACATTATGACGGGCACGGTATAAATTCATAGCAGATCGCTTTGACAGGATAAATAAAGATAAATATTGGTTTTGATCAATCCTTCTGACAGGAACAAAATCATGCGTCTCCCCTTCTCCCGGAAGAGGTCGGATGGAACCCGTGTCCCCACAGTATATGACCCCAGGACCGAGCCGCCCCTGGTGGAAGCGGTCATACCTGACGGCTACGACCTCATCGATCAATACTGGGTGGAGGAAGGACGGTCGCTCGTCTGCATCCTCAGGGACACCCGGACCCACCAGCCCGAATACTATCTCATTGAACCGCCGCTCACCAACTTCGAGCACGAACTTCTCGAACGCCTCAACGAAGATCTGCGCAACGTGCTGGTCCTCTTAGATGAGGATCTCAGACAGGACCGCCGTCAGGTTCTGCTGAACCGGGCCGAAGACCTCTTGAAGGAGTATGGTCTCGACCCCGACCTGGAGACGAGGCGGCGGCTTGAATACTACCTCCTCCGCACCTTCCTGGGCTGGTCCAGAATCGACGGGCTGATGAAGGACGAAGAGATTGAGGATATCTCCTGCGACGGCACCGGCGTCCCGCTCTTCCTGTATCATCGGAGGTATCGAAACATCAGGACCAACCTCGTCTTCTCGGAGACCGAACTCGACTCCCTCGCCATTGCGCTCGCGCAACGTTCCGGCAAACATGTCTCGGTCGGTTCCCCGGTGGTGGACGCAACCCTTCCGGGGGGCTCCAGGCTGCAGCTCACCTTCGGGCGCGAGGTCTCGACGCGGGGCACCTCGTTT
Organism: Methanofollis aquaemaris; assembly: GCF_017357525.1. Classification (NCBI taxonomy): domain Archaea; kingdom Methanobacteriati; phylum Methanobacteriota; class Methanomicrobia; order Methanomicrobiales; family Methanomicrobiaceae; genus Methanofollis; species Methanofollis aquaemaris. The sequence goes on from NZ_CP036172.1 coordinate 1,897,403, forward strand.
ACGATCCGGAAGTTCAGGCCCGAGCCCTTCACGCCGGTTGAACTTCTCGCGCTCGGCACCTTCTCGGCCGAAGAACTCGCCTACTTCTGGCTGGCGATCGAGAATAACAAGAGCCTCCTTTTCATCGGGGGCACGGCGTCGGGCAAGACCACCTCGCTCAACGCCGTCTCCCACTTCATCCCCCCGCTTGCCAAGGTTGTCTCCATCGAGGACACCAGGGAGATCACCCTGTACCATGAGAACTGGGTGGCCTCGGTGACCAGGGACACGCCCTCGGGTGATGAAGGGGCGGCGATCTCGATGTTCGATCTCCTGAAGGCGGCGATGCGTCAGCGGCCCGAGTACATCCTGGTCGGTGAGGTGCGGGGACGGGAGGCGCAGACCCTTTTCCAGGCGATGAACACCGGGCACACCACCTTCTCGACCCTCCATGCCGGTTCGATCGATGCCGCCATTCACCGGCTTGAGAACGAGCCTCTCGAGGTTCCGAGAAGCACCATCCAGGCCCTTGACATCGCCAGTCTCCAGGCGCTCATCCACCGCGGGACCGAGCGGGTGCGGCGCTGTCAGGAGATCGTGGAGATCGCCTCGGTCGACCCCGGCACCGGCAACCTCCAGGTGAACACCGTCTTCGAGTACGATCCCGTCCATGACCAGATGCGCTATACCGGGCGGTCGCTGGTGTACGCCAGGATCATGGAGGGCCGCGGCTGGACCCGCGACCGACTCGATGAGGAGATCAGGGTGCGGATCACGGTCCTTGAGGCGATGGCGGCGGAGGGGATCACTGACTCCCGGGCGGTCTCGCGGGTTCTCCATGCCTTTGCGATAGATCGCGACCGGGTGATCGGAAAACTCGGCGACCTCTCAGGGCTGTTCCCATGAACGGCGGGAGAGGGGCGGGGAGATACCGGGAGTTTGTCGGGTGGGTGATCGGGCGCGACGAGGTGGGGTATGGGAACCTCGGGCGCTCGCTCGTCTCGGCCAGGCTCGGGATGACTGTCGAACGGTATGTCGGCCGCGCCTTTCTGGTTGCGCTCTCTGCGGCCCTCTTCGGTGCGCTTGTCGCCTACCTCCTCGCAGGGTTCGTCACGCTCCCGCAGCCCGCGGGTGACGCTCTCCCGCTCCCCCTCCCCGGGGCCGGGTTCCTCGGCCCGCTCCTCCGTCCTCTCCTCTCTCTCCTCATCGGTCTGGCTGCGGGCTACGGTTCGTATGCCCTCCTCCTCAGGTATCCGGAGATCGAGATGAAGAACCGGGCGACGAAGATCGATCTCTCCCTCCACAATGCTGTCTCATACCTCTATGCGATGCGCCGGGGTGGGGCCGAGTTGATGGAGATCTTCAGGTCGCTCTCGGTGAACGCAGGGATCTATGGCGAGAGCGCCCAGGAGTTCAGGCAGGTGGTCAGGGACACCGACTACTTCGGCGCGGACGTCGTCACGGCTCTCCGCGACCTCGCCGTCACCACTCCGTCTCCAAAACTCAGGGAATTTCTTGAGGATTTCATATCGGTGATCGAGAGTGGTGGAAACCTCTCGGCTTTTCTCTCGGGACGGGTACGGATCTTCCAGGAAGAGGCGGGTTTTGAGCAGAGAAAATTTCTTTCGAAGCTCGAACTCATCGGCGAGGCGTATGTGACAGTCTTTGTCGCCGGCCCGCTCTTTCTGGTCATCGTGATGGTAGTGACCGGACTGATCGGGGGCGCGGCTGTCACCCAACTCTCCATCCTCACCTATCTCCTCCTCCCGGTCGGGTCCATGATCATCCTCCTCTTCCTTGACCTGGTCTCGATGAAGGAGGAGGTGCCCGAGCGCTATACCGCCGTGAAGGTGCTCGATACCTTCAAGGATGTGCGGACTGTGGACACGGGAGACGAGGGGGCTGACTTTGCGCGTCTGGCCAGGTACGACCGGTACCGCAGCCTGAAGACTTTTCTCAAAAACCCTCTCCGGGTCTTTGTCCTCGAACCCCGCCTGACCTTCCTGATCACCGCGCCTGCGGCGATCGTCTACCTCCTCGTCGTCTTCTTTACCCTCCCGCAAGGGCTCCTTCCAGAGACGGCGATCGTCCTTGTCGACGACCATCTCGCCCTCGCCGCGCTCCTCCTCCTTGTCCCGTACGCCCTCTGCTATGAGGCGTGGGCGCGGAAGGTGCGGGGGATCGAGGCCGCGGTCCCCGACTTCCTTGCCAGGATGGCCGGGATCAACCAGGTTGGGCTGACCCTTGCCCGGGCGATCGAGATCATGGTCAGGACCAACCTCGGCCTCCTCTCGTATGAGATCAAGCGGGTCAGCCGCGATATCACCTGGGGAGCGAACGTGGAGGATGCCCTTGTCAGGTTCGAGCAGCGGGTGCGGACGCCGGCGGTCTCCCGTTCGGTCAGCCTCATCACCGCCGCCTCCCGGATGAGCGGGGAGATCTCGGAGGTGCTCGCCATCGCCGCAAAGGACGCCAGGATGTCCCATACCCTTGCGGAGGAGCGCAAGGCCGGGATGTCCCTGTACATCATCGTTATCTATCTCGCCTACGCTGTCTTCCTCTTCGTCGTTGTCATCATCTCGACCAGGTTCCTTCCCGCCCTCGGAGAGATCGCAGTCCCGTCTGTTGGGGCGGGCACCTTCCTCCCCGGCGTGGGCTCTTCCTCTCTCGTCCCCACCTTCGGTCGCCTTCTCTTCCATATCTCTCTTATTCAGGCCTTCTTCTCGGGTCTCGTCGCCGGGAAGATGGGTGAAGGCTCGGTGAAGGCCGGGGTAAAACATGCGGCGGTGATGCTTGGTGTGGCTTTGGTGGTCTTTGTGTTCCTGGTATGAGGTTTTTCTCGGGGAGAGAGGGCCTCTGAGAACATTGTCGAAAAATTGGCTCTGTTGAAAGCCTCTTCTGGAGTGACCATGAGGGGTTGATCACCCCCTTGCCCCTCCGTGACGGATCGGCAGAGGACGGGACACCCTCTGAACGATTCCCCGCCCGCCTTCCCGCCTCTATCGCAATCCTGGGGGTCGGGGGGCAGCGAGGTGCTCGGTTCCCGTCCCCCTCCCGGTCACGAAAAGAGGAATCGAGGGGGTCACCAGGGTTAGAAATTCTAAAATGCCCTCTCGTACCGGGGGGCCCCTCATTCGGTGGCCCCGGCACGCCCTCCCCATCCCGCAACCCTTATATCCTGCATCTCCCAACATCCCGATTATGTGTTCAGTTGGTGGAGGTACAGATCTCGAGATCGATGAGCGGGTGAAGGGCAAGGCCTACCGGTGCAAGGAATGCGGCGAACGCTTCAAGGCCGTCGGGAAACATCCGGTATGCCCTTCCTGCCAGTCGGAGGACGTTGAGGAGGCATGATCTGTCCCCTGGGGACGGACGACCTCCTCCTTGTCAGGGGTCCATCTTCTTTTCTCCTTGCCGGTGAGGTGCACGAGCGTTTTGCTCTCTGTATCGAGACAAAAGACGACGAGTATTGCGAAGGGCTCCATCCCGGTGACCTTGTCTGCGTCTCGGCCCCAGAAGGCGGCGCCCTCCGTGCGGCCGCGATGATCCTTCTCCTGGTCCGCGACCATCACTTCCCGGTCGTCGCCCTCTCCCCCGGCCACCCCGGTTCCAGGCGGGTGCCGATGGTCGTCTCCGCCGCCCCTGCGATCACCGTCTCCTGCGAGATCACGCGCGGCACGCACCCGGACCAGCACCTCCTCTGCGGCTCGGCCGAACTCGCCGGCCTCACCCTGCGAGGGGGGGGCGGTACTGTCACGCTCGGTGCTCTCCCCGCTGCGTGCACGATCTCGTATATATGTGTTGATCGTGCCCTGGTCGAAGAATAACAACAAATATAAAGGTAATTTTCATCAAATATGTGTAGGCCGTGAGAGGAGGGTTGGATGAAGAGTGAGGTTTTAAAGAGCATCAAGCAGGCAGAAGAAGAGTATAAGTCTATGGTCAGCACCGCAAACACTGAAAATAAGCAGAAAGTTGCGGATGCCAGGGCGGAGGCAGAACGTATCATCGAGAAAGCCACCGCCGATGCAGAGGCCTACAAAAAGACGAGGCTCGCTGAAGCCGGGACCGCCGCCGCGAAAAAACGTGCAGACATCTTGAAGGTCGGCGAACAGAAGGCGGCCACGCTTAGAGCGAACAGCCTTGAGAATCTCGATAAGGCGGTCGAGTTCCTCGTCTCGCGTTTTAAGGAGCAGCTGCATGTTTCAGCCTAAGCGGATGAGTCGTATCCTGATCGCAGGGTCCAAGGACCAGATGGATACGATCGTCCGTGAGTTGTATCATCAGCACGCTTTTCACGTTGAAGATTTTGTCGAGAAGGAAGACGAGGCCTACGAAGGATTCAGGATCGGAATGCCGCTTGACCAAGCAAGCGGTGCGTCCTCCGAGTTGATCAAGATCAGATCGCTCGAGAACACCTTCGGTATCTCTCCGGATACCGTTGATGCCACCAGAAAGCAGGCATCTCCTGAACTGAAGGCCGGCGTCGACCGGACTCTTGCCGCCCTCGTCGAAGACGTCGAGGATCTCACTGCACAACGGTCAAAACTCGAGGCACAGACGAAGGCTCTTGAGACGCGGGTCGCCGCACTCAAACCCTTTGCACCTGTCTCCCTCGACATGGACCTGTATCACGGCTACGAGAACGTCACCGTTTTTGCAGGCTACGTCGAATCCGACGTCGAGATCCCGGTCTCAAACGAGAAACACTTTGTCCCTGGCGGCAAAGGTGGACAGAACTTCATTGCAATTTTTGTCCCTGCATCAGAGGCAGAGGTCGCTGACCGCGCCCTGCTCGAAGCACACTTCCAGTCGGTCCCCATCCCCGAGGGCTCGGGTCCTGTCAAGGATCTCATCTACGATGCCCAGGGGAAGATCGCTCAACTCAACGAACAGATTGAGAAGGTCGAGAGGACCCTTGAGGAAAAGAAGAATGAATACGGCGAAGTCCTTGTTGCATACGACGAATACTTCACGGCCGTCGTGGAGCAGGCGGAGGCCCCGCTGCGGTTTGCAACAACGGAGGACGCCTTTGTGGCAGAAGGCTGGGTGCCGGCCGAGAAGGTCGAGGGCATCATCGCGTCTCTCACCCATGTGACCGGCGGGAAAGTCTATGTCACCGAACTCGAGGTCGGGGACGATTCCAGGGACGTCCCGGTTGAGTACAACAACCCGAAGTTCTCGCACCCGACCGAACTCTTAATTGACGTTTACGCTCGTCCGCGCTACGACGAGTTCGACCCGACGCTGCTCGTCTCGATCGTCTTTCCGGTTTTCTTCGGTTTGATCCTGGGCGATATCGGGTACGGTCTCGTGCTCCTTGCGATGTCCTTCGGATTGCGGAGGTACTTCAAAGGAGAGGCGGGCAAACAGCTCCTGGATACCCTGAGAAACTCCTCGATCATGAGTTGTATCTTCGGTGTCCTCTTCAGCGAATGTTTCGGATTTTCGCTCCCCTGGCATTCGATTATCTACTCCAGACACCTGAACATCGGCGCGAACGCTATCCATCACCCGATGGTCGCCGAACTGCTGATCGTCTCGGTCTGGATCGGCATCCTGCACATCACGCTGGGGCGTCTGCTCCACGTGAGAAACATCAGAGGTGCCATGCACCAGAGCCCCCACGCCACCAAGGAGGTCCTTGGACAGTTCGGCTGGCTCTTTACGATGTGGGGTATCATCGTTGCAATCTGGTCCATTTTCCCCATCCCCCTGATGGTGGACCTCACCGGTTTCCCGCCGGTAGCGATGGGCCTGAACGCGGCAGGTATCTTCGGTATCGTCCTTGTTCTGCTCGGCATGGCCCTGATCGGTCAGGAATCTCCGCTCGAACTGATGGAGATCCCGACGATCGTCAGTCATGTCCTGTCGTACACCCGTCTGGTTGCGGTCGGTCTCTCCTCGGTCGCGATCGCGATGGTCACCAACTACATCGCGCTCGACCTGATCATCGGCCCACAGCTCGAGTCACTCACCGTCGTGGGTGTTGTTATCGTCCTGATTGGTCTTGTCGTCCTGCTCCTCGGCCACGTGCTCAACACGGCACTCGGTCTTCTGGGCGGCGGCCTGAACTCGATCAGGTTGCACTATGTTGAGTTCTTCACCAAGTTCTACAATGGTGGAGGGAAGAAGTACATGCCCTTCGGCATGAGAAGGAAATTTACGGAGGAATAAGAACTATGGCAGATCCAGTTATGACTCTTGAAATGGTTGAAGCATCGCAGATGGGACTGAAGGCAGTCGGCGCAGGTCTCGCCGTCGGCCTGGCCGGTGTGGGTACCGGTCTTGGTGAGATGGGCATCGGTGCCGCCGCCATGGGCGCGACCGCCGAGAACAAGGACATGTTCGGTCTTGCACTGCTCTTCACCGTTATTCCAGAGACAATCGTCATCTTCGGTCTTGTCGTCGCTCTGCTGCTGCTCTTCTAAATACGAAGTGAACACGGAGTGAACGATGGGATTGGAAGCTGTCGTTGGAGATATCAAGGAAAAAGGGCGGAAAGAGGTCGCCGAGATCCAGACCCGAACCGGGGCTGAGGTCAAGAGCATCCTCGAAGAGGCGCAGGAGAAAGCGGCGGCGATCAAGCAGGCGGCTGAAAATGACGTCACGCGGGAAGTCACCCGTATCGTCAACCAGGAAGTCTCGGCTGCCAACCTCGCCGTCAAGCGCGAGACCCTCAACGCGGAGAAGGACACGCTGGCGCGTGTCCATGCCTCCGCCCTCGCCCGAATCGGCGACCTGCCTGCCAATTTCCACGCGCAGGCTCTCCGTTACCTCCTCCCCCAGGCGGCTGCCGATGTCGGGGGCGGTACGGTCTACTGCAACGCCCGTGATATCTCCATTGTCAAGGAGATCCTTGCCGAGAACGCGGACCTTTCCGGGTTCTCGCTTGGAGACCCCGTCGAGATTGAAGGCGGGGTCGTGGTTGAGAGTGCCGATGGCAGGATGAAGGTCGACTACAGTTACCGTACTTTCCTGGAGACGGTATGGGATTCAGGGCTTAAGGATGCGTCTGATATCCTTTTCCCCTGAGGAGGTCTCGGCATGGCTGACGTAGGGGGCCCCGCCCCATACATTTACGTCTCCACGCGCATGCGTGTGCGCAAAGCAAAGTTGATCCCGCGGGAAGAGTACCTGCGGATGCTCAATATGAGCCTGCCCGAGATCACCCGTATCATTGGAGAAACGGAATACAAAAAGGAGATCGACGAACTTTCGTCGTCTTTCTCGGGGGTCAACCTCATCGAGGTGGCGCTCTCCTGGAACCTTGCAAAGGAGTACCAGGAGATCCTGAAGATCACCCCGTCGGGACTGATGAAGTTCGTCCAGAGTTATCTGCGCCACTGGGATATCCAGAACGTCCTGACGATCCTGCGCGGTAAGACCCAGGGGGTCAAGCCGGGCAAGATCAAGGAGGTGCTCATCCCGGCAGGCGAACTCGACAGGAATGTTCTCGACCGACTGCTTGCGGAGGATTCTCCCGAGCGGATCGTCGAGGCGGTCAAGGGTCGACGGCTCGGTCCGGTCCTCGCTGCAGGTCTCCACGAGGCCCTCGAGGCCGGTTCGTTTGCCACGCTCGAAAACGAGTTGTACAAGAACCTGTACGGGCAGATGATCTCCGACGCCAAGGGCGGGATCAAGGGAGGCCATGAGTTCCTGGGATACATCCAGACTGAGATCGACACCAGGAACATCATGAACCTCTTCCGTTTCCGCGCACAGAAGACATCAGGCGAGGCGGTCAAGGCTCTGCTCATCCCTGACGGGAAGGCCTTCTCGGTCGACGAACTGGTCAGGATGAGCAGCATCGAGAGCCTGGACGAGTTGATTGAGGCTGCGAAGAAGAAGGCCACCGATCCCGAACTGGCCGAGGTCTTCGAGGAACTGCGCCAGCAGCGCCCGATCCACGAGGTCGAGGTGCTGTTGACGAATTACCAGCTCAAACAGATGGATCGGCTCTCCAAGCTGTATCCCTTCTCGGTCCTCCCGATCCTCGCCTACCTCGAGATGAAGCGGTACGAGGTGACCAACCTCCGTGCCGTCGCCCGGGGGAAGGAGTACGGCCTGCCGAACGAACGCATCGAGAGTTACCTGGTGATGTAGATGGTTGAGATTGCAGTCGTTGGAAGCAACGAATTTGTCATCGGATTCCGTCTTGCGGGCATTCAGAAGACGCTCGTTGCAGAGGATGACGAGGCCCTGAAGACCACCGTCCAGCACGTGCTTGATGATGCGTCGGTAGGCATCCTGGTGCTGGACAGCAGCGATATGAACAGGCTCCCCCTGCGGCTCCGGGCCCTGCTTGAAGAGTCCGTGAAGCCGACGGTGATCGCGATCGGCGAGGAGGAGGGAGGCCTCTCCATGCGGGAGAGAATAAAGAGATCGGTCGGTGTTGATCTGTGGAAATAAAAGTTGAATCGAACACAGGCACTTCGACAGGAGTGCTGAAGAGGATTGCAGGCCCGGTCGTTACGGCTGTCGGCTTCAATGCCCACATGTTCGACGTGGTCAAGGTCGGCCACGAGGAACTGATGGGCGAGGTCATCAAGATCGCGGGTGAGAACATCATCATCCAGGTCTACGAGGCCACCGATGGCATTCGGCCCGGCGAGCCGGTGGTAAACACCGGTATGCCGCTCGCGGTCGAACTCGGCCCGGGTCTGCTGAAGAGCATCTACGACGGTATCCAGAGACCGCTCGAGGTGCTCATGAACAAGATGGGCAGTTTCATCGAGCGCGGTGTGACTGCACCGGGGCTTGACCGCGCGGCAAAGTGGGAGTTTGTCCCTGTCGTGAAGGCCGGCGATCATGTCGCCCCCGGCATGGTCATCGGGACGGTCCAGGAGACCGAATCGATCCTCCACAAGATCATGATCCCGCCCAACCAGAAGGGCGGCGTGATCAAGGAGATCAAGGGCGGCTCGTTCACCGTCGAGGAGACCATCTGTGTCCTCGAAGACGGGACCGAGATCCAGTTGATGCAGAAGTGGCCGGTCCGTGTGCCGCGGCCGGTGAACGAGAAGATGAACCCTGACATCCCGCTCGTTACCGGGCAGAGGATTCTCGACGGGCTCTTCCCGATCGCCAAGGGCGGTACCGCTGCGATTCCGGGGCCGTTTGGCTCTGGCAAGACGGTCACCCAGCAGCAGCTCGCCAAGTGGTCTGACGCGCAGATCGTGGTCTACATCGGCTGCGGCGAGCGCGGCAACGAGATGACCGAGGTGCTGACCGAGTTCCCGGCACTCGACGACCCGAAGTCGGGCAGGCCGCTCATGGAGCGGACCATCCTGATTGCGAACACCTCGAACATGCCGGTGGCCGCCCGTGAGGCGTCTGTGTACACCGGTATCACCATCGCCGAGTATTTCCGTGACCAGGGCTACGATGTCTCCCTGATGGCCGACTCCACCTCCCGGTGGGCGGAGGCCATGCGTGAGATCTCCTCACGTCTCGAAGAGATGCCTGGTGAAGAAGGGTATCCGGCATACCTGGCCGCCCGTCTCTCTGAGTTCTACGAGCGTGCGGGTCGTGTGATGACCCTCAACGACCTCGAAGGATCGGTCTCGGTTATCGGTGCGGTTTCGCCGCCTGGCGGTGACTTCTCCGAGCCGGTTACTCAGAACACCCTGCGTATCGTCAAGGTCTTCTGGGCGCTGGACGCCAAACTCTCGCAGCGTCGGCACTTCCCGGCCATCAACTGGCTCAACTCATACTCCCTGTATCTTGACACCCTCAACGAGTGGTACGACAAGAACATCTCGCCTGAGTGGAACCAGCTTCGGAACTGGGCAATGGGTGTCCTCCAGAAGGAATCCGAACTCCAGGAGATCGTGCAGCTCGTCGGTTCCGATGCCCTCCCAGAAGAGGAGCAGATCACCATCGAGGTCGCCAGGATGCTCCGTGAGATCTTCCTGCAGCAGAACGCCTTCGACGATGTGGACACCTACTGTTCACTGGAGAAGCAGCTCGATATCCTCAGGGCGATCCGCACCTATGCTGATCTCTCGTCCGCGGCTCATGCCGCAGGCGTGATGCCGGCCCAGATCCTGGCGGTTAAGGCCAAGAACGACCTGCCGCAGATCAAGTTCACGGCAGACTACAAGCCTGAACTCGAGCGGATCCTGAAGGCAATGAAGGACGAATTTGCCGGACTGAAGGCGGGGATGGCATGAAAGAGTACAAGACAGTCAAGCAGATCGCCGGTCCGCTCGTCTTTGTCGAGAAGACCGAACCGGTCGGCTACAACGAGCTTGTGAACATCGTCCTCGCGGACGGTAGCATCAAGCGCGGCCAGGTGCTCGACACCTCCGACGACCTCGTGGTCGTCCAGTGTTTCGAGACGACGGCTGGTATCGGCCGCGACGCCGGGGTCAGGTTCCTCGGCGAGACGATCAAGATGCCGGTCTCCAAGGACATGCTCGGCCGGATCCTCTCCGGCGGCGGGAAGCCGATCGACGGCGGCCCTGAGATCGTGCCTGAGAAGAGGCTCGACATCCAGGGCGCTGCGATCAACCCGTACGCCCGTGCGTCCCCGGCCGATTTCATCCAGACCGGTATCTCGACCATCGACGGGACCAACACCCTGGTCCGTGGTCAGAAGCTCCCGATCTTCTCGGGCGCAGGTCTGCCGCACAATGATATCGCTCTCCAGATCGCCCGTCAGGCAAAGGTGCCTGGCTCCACTGAGGAGTTTGCGGTGGTCTTTGCGGCGATGGGTATCACGAAGGAAGAAGCCAACTACTTCATGGCCGACTTCGAGCGCACCGGTGCGCTGGAGAGGGCGGTCGTCTTCCTGAACCTCGCCGACGACCCGGCGGTCGAGCGGATCATCACCCCGCGTCTTGCCCTGACGACGGCCGAGTACCTTGGTTACGAACTGGGCTACCACGTGCTGGTCATTCTCACCGATATGACCAACTACTGTGAGGCGCTCCGTCAGATCGGTGCGGCCCGTGAAGAGGTGCCCGGCCGACGTGGGTATCCGGGATACATGTACACCGATCTGGCCTGCATCTACGAGCGGGCGGGTATCGTCAAGGGCAAGAAGGGTTCGGTCACGCAGATCCCGATCCTGACCATGCCCGGCGACGATATCACCCACCCGATCGCTGACCTGACCGGGTACATCACCGAGGGTCAGATCGTGGTTTCCCGTGAACTGCACCGGAAGGGTATCTACCCGCCGATCAATGTCCTGCCGTCGCTGTCCAGGTTGATGAACCTGGGTATCGGCGAGGGGCACACCAGGGACGACCACAAAAAGGTCTCCGACCAGTTGTACGCCGGGTATGCGGAAGGCAAGGACCTCCGCGGCCTGGTGGCCATCGTCGGGAAGGACGCGCTCTCCGAGCGTGACCGTGGTTTCCTGGAGTTCGCCGACCTCTTCGAGGGTCAGTTTGTTCGCCAGGGGATCGACGAAGACCGCTCGATCGAGAGGACGCTTGATGTGGGCTGGGAACTTCTGTCCACGCTGCCGGTCGAGCAGCTGGTCAGGATCGACCGCGACCTGATCAAGAAATACCACCCGCTCTATCGGAAGGGCGCAAAGGCTGAGGTGTAAGTCCGATGGCGCTCAGAGATGTCAAGCCGACGAGGTCAGAGCTGATCGACATCAAACGCAAGATCAAGCTCTCCGAGCGCGGCTACAACATCCTCAAGATGAAGCGCGACGGGCTGATCCTTGAGTTCTTCAAGGTGCTGAAAGAGGCGAAGGACACCCGGGGCGAGATGCTGCGCAAGTACCAGCATGCCCAGGAGATGATCGCCCTTGCAAACACGGTCGAAGGGACGATCGGGGTAAAGGCTGCGGCTTTCTCTGTCAAGGAGAACCCCGAGATCACCCTCAAGTCCAAGAACATCATGGGCGTTGTCGTCCCCCAGATCGAGGCAACGAAGGTCAGAAAGAACCTGCTCGAGCGCGGCTACGGTGTGCTCGGCAGCAAGTCGGTCATCGACGAGACGGCCGAGGCCTACGAGGAACTTGTCGAGGCGATCCTCGAGAGTGCCGAGATCGAGACGACGATGAAGCGCCTGCTGGACGAGATCGACCACACCAAGCGGCGTGTCAACGCCCTTGAATTCAAGGTGATCCCTGAGTTGAAGGAAGCCGCTGCGTTCATCAAGATGCGGCTCGATGAGATGGAACGTGAAGAACTCTTCCGTCTCAAAAGGATCAAGGCAAAAGCGATGGTTAAGGCTGAGGCCGAGGCTGCGGCCGAGGCCGAGGCCGCCGTATAAGAGAGAAGAGGAGATATGTCGTCGATTGGGACGATCAGCGAGCTTGCGTCTGAGGGGAAGACGGTCCTCCTCCGTCTGGATCTGAACTCCCCTATTGACCCGGCTTCGAACCAGATCCTGGATGACAAGCGGTTCCGAGAGCATCTCCCGACGATCAAGGAACTTGAGGAGAGCCGCGTTGTCATCATCACCCACCAGAGTCGGCCGGGTAAGAAGGATTTCTCCACCCTGGAGGGGCATGCTGAGAAGCTCGCCCACCTCCTGGGCCGTCCGGTGGGGTATGTCGACGATATCTTCGGCCGGTCGGCGCGGGAGGCGGTTGTGTCCCTGCGGACGGGCGAGGTGCTGATGCTGGAGAATGTCAGGTTCAACGCGGAGGAGAACCTGACGCTTTCGTCGGAGGCGGCGAAGGGGACACATATTGCCCGCCGCCTTGCGGCGATGGGCGATGTCTTTGTCAACGACGCCTTCGGGACGGCCCACCGTTCACAACCGACGGTGGTCGGCCTGCCCATGCTGATGCGCTCGGCCGGCGGTCTCCTGATGGAGCGGGAGGTGACAAACCTCTCCCGCGTCTTCACGGGGGCGCCGCGGCCGGTGACCTTTGTCCTGGGCGGGACGAAGGTGGACGACTCGATTGCGGTGGCGGCGAATGTTCTGGAGAACGGGGTCGCCGACCAGGTGATCGTCATCGGTGTCGTGGCCAATGTCTTCCTCACGGCGGCAGGCTACGATATCGGGACACCTTCGGCCGACCTGATCGCTCAGTTGAAGTACACGGGCGAGGTCGCAAAGGCGAAGGCCCTCCTCAACCGGTTCGGTGACCGGATCCTCTTCCCCGACCAGGTGGCCGTCCGCGAGGGCGGTGAACGGGCCGAGTATTCGATCGAGGCAATCCCGGCAGAGGCGCCGGTGATGGACATCGGTGCCGACGCGCTTCAAACGGTGAATGAGGCGATCTCGTCGTCAGGGACGGTCGTCGTCAACGGCCCCGCAGGGGTCTTCGAGGATCCGGCCTTCTCGGCCGGCACCTTCGAGATCTTGCGGGCCTCTTCAAAGGTGCCGTTCTCGGTGGTCGGCGGTGGTCACACTGCGGCGGTCATCGAGCAGATGGGACTCGATTCGGCCTTCACGCATATCTCCACCGGTGGAGGCGCATGCATCGAGTTCCTGACCGGCAAGAAACTCCCGGCGATCGCGGCACTGGAGCGCTCGCGGGAGATCTTCGGGTGAAGGGGGTTCGGCCCTCTTCACGTCTTTTCGTTCTGTCCTGAGAGCCGTTGAGGACGGTCCGGGGTTTTATGGTGTGTTGTTCGTTTTCGGGCGAGTGGTAACGCCCCGGGATTGTTGGAGTTTAGGGCTCTGTAGAATTCGGCATGAGCCTCCGGGCTCAAGCATACGCGATGAAAATTCTCGTTGGTCTCTGGCGGGCATGGATCCGTGCTCCCTCTTCAGAGCAGGACACCAGATGGGACCGCCACTTCATTGCCGCCCCGCCCCTATCTTCGTCGCGGGGGGTCCGGGGGTTGCACCTCGTGGTCCTCTCATTCAGATGATTGGGCTGGGCGGGAGTCAGTCGACAGGATGGTGCAATTGCCTCACCTGGTCCACCGCCTGGCAGTTATCTGTCGATCGTCATCGTGAGGGACCGGGGAGGCGAAGTCTCCTCCAGGCATGGGGTGTTCTGCGTTCTTTTTCGGAATGTTCAAGGGTTCGTAGAGTGATAGGGCCATGATCGCGTATGCGGGTGTTCAGACTTTTCGCTCTCGTCTCTCTCCTCTTTCTCTGCATGCTTCCGGCGGCGGCGACAAATATGGTTCCTGAAGGGCCGATCAGTCCGGAGAGCGTGATCGCCCTCGTTGTCTTCTGGCTGACGCTCTACTGCATCGCCGCCGTGGTCTTCAGTGCAGTGGTGGCGGGGATCTATCTCCTGCTTGAGTGTCTCCCGATGCCGCGGGTGCGGGCCGCGCTCCCGCCACTTGTCCTCGCCTTCGTCGCGGGGGCGTATCTTCTGGGGGCGTTCGGCCAGTTCCCGGCCCGATTCCCGCTCTCGATTCTTTCTCTTGCCATGGCCGTGCTCACGCCCTGGCCGGTGGTGGCATCCGGGTTCGGGTCAGGGCGGCGGCCCTGGGTGCTGGTGTTGATCGCTGCGTTTACGACGACCCTCCTGGCCACTGCGCTGAATTTCTTCCCCTACGTCGGCGGCCCGGGCCAGGTCGCATATATGCCTGATATCGGCCTCGATATCTTCTTTGAGATCGGTGAGACAGTCTGTATTGCGTGCCTCGTCTGGGCAGTGATGCTCCTGCTCGGCCGTCTCAGGGAGGGGGAGCGGGTCTTCCTCCTCGTGCCGCTGCTGGTGATCGTGTGGGTGGGCCTCTCACGAGGGGCGCCTTCCTCGCTCTTCCCTGAGGGTGCGCTCATCGCCGGCGGAGTTGCGTCGGTGCTCCTCCTGGCCGCCGCCCCTCTCGCCGGTCGGCGACGTGTCGGGGCGCTGTTGCTCGTCGTCGCGGCGGCTCTGACGGTGGCAGGGGGTCATGCCCTTATCCTCACGCCTGGTGGCGAGTGGGCTACTATCAGTGTCGCCCTCTTCATCGTCCTGATGCTTGCCCTGGGCACGGCCGCCGGGCTCATCCTCATTCAGCCGGAGGGCCTGCCCTGGTGCATGGGTGCGGCCTTCGCCGCCCCGCTCCTCGTCGCCCTGGGGTATCGGCTCGTCGGGGGAAACTGGTGGGAGATCTGGGAGCGGGTCGGGGCATCTCTCCTTTCTCTCCTTCTGCTCGGTGCGGTGAGTACTCTTGCTGCGGCGACGATCGGCGGGTTTGCGAGGTGGGCGAAGAGCGGGAAAGACGAGGGGCCGGTGCATTCGGAGTAGGTTGTGGGCAGCACAGTCGGGTGATCAGATGAACACGACAGAATGGCGGAAGGTTCGACAGCGTTGTTCTATGATGAGGCACGCACCGCCTCCGCTCAATGTTTTCCCTTCTTCCTGAGCACGCTGTTCCCTGACTCTGTCCTATTGTCCCGGACTTCAAGGAGCGCGGCGATCACCTCCATCGAGTGACCGTCGGTTCTTCGGTGAAATCTCGGCGCTCTCAGACTAAGCCCTTCGATTCTGCGCCCTTGCATCGGTCCCCCCGTGCGAGTCTGATAGGGGTGGGAGGGCATACCTCTATATATGGGTTGCGCCCCGGCTCACTCGTACCGAAGCGCCTCGATCGGGTCGAGGCGCGAGGCCTTCCAGGCCGGATACACCCCTGAGAGGAGACTGGTACCGAGGCCAAAGCCCATCCCGAGGAGGACCGACCCGATCCCATCAGGCCCAAGGCCGGTCGGCACCGTCCCGTACCCCGCAAAGACGGTCTCCGCGACCGAAGCGGTGACGGCCATGCCGGCAACGGTGGAGACGGCGCCGCCGATGAGGCTCCCGGCGACGCCGAGGATGAGCGCCTCGTACAGGAACATGCGCATCACCTCGGTGCGTCGCGCCCCGATGGAGCGCATCACCCCGATCTCGTGGAAGCGTTCGGTGACCGAGATGATCATCACGTTCAGGATCGAGACGCCGGCGACGAGGAGGGCGACCCCACCGATGCCGAGGAGGAAGATCGAGATGGCGTCGTAGGTCTGGTAGAAGAGTTCGAGGATCTCCCGCGAGTCCTGGACGTCCACCACTTCCTTTCGCCGGTTGAACTGGTCGGCGATGGCCTTTTTCACCGCCGGGATATCGCCGAGGTCGGTGACCTTCACCACCACCCGGTCGTACGCGGGTTCGGGGTGGCGCTCGGTGTACCATCCATGGGTGACGACGACGGCATAGTCGGGGTTGATGTCGATGCCCATGCCCCGCTCCTCCAGCACACCTGCGACCCGCACGTCCTCGCCGCCGAGGTTAATCCGCCCGCCTGCCCGCACCTCGGCCTCCTCTGCCAGGAGCGATCCGACAAGGACGCTCTTCCCTGAAGACGGCGGCAGGGCGCCGTCCTCGACGTCGAGGAGCACCGGGATGTCGTCATGGTGGATGACGATCACCGGGACATACCCTTTTTTCCGGCCTCTCTCCAGGAGTTCGGCGGTCTGAAACAGAGGCACCGCCTGATATGGCCCAACGGCTCGCTCGATCCGATCCAGGTCACGCTCGGTGAGCCCGCCGGCCAGGGCCGAGCGCGGGTCGAAGGGGTCGCCGCTCGCGGCCGCAAGGTGGGGAGTGACGACCACCGTGTCTGAGACGTCGGCGACGAGGCCGGAGAAGAGGATGATGAGGTTGTTGCCCAGGATCCCGAGGGTGGCGATGGCCGCGACCCCGATGACGATCCCGAGGGCCGCCAGCCCGGACCTGACCCAGTGGCGTCTGAGGTTCCTGACCGCAAAGGTGAGAAAGATCCCGGCCACTCCCTTCACCCCCGCAACGCCTCGATCGGTGTCATCTGTGCGGCCTGCCATGCGGGATACACCCCGGCGGCGACGCTGGTCACGATCCCGAAGAGCATCGCACCCAGGATGTAGGCGACCGAGAGGGGGTCGAAGACCGTCGCCCCCTCGGCAAAGGTCGTCCCGGCGGTGAAGACTTCGATGGCGGCGAGGCTGATCACATACCCGCCGACAAAACTGAGGGCGCCGCCGATGAGGCTCCCGGCGAGGCCGAGGACCAGGGCCTCGTACAGGAACATGCGCATCACCTCCCCTCGCAGGGCGCCGATGGAGCGCATCACCCCGATCTCGTGCCGCCGTTCGGTGACCGAGATGATCATCACGTTGAGGATGCTCACCGCCGCGATGACCAGGGAGACCGCCCCGATCCCGAGGAGGAACCGCCCCATCGCGTCATAGATCTCGTTCACCTGGTTGAGGCTCTCGCGCGAGTCGGTGATGTCCACCGTCTCGTCCCGGCGGTTCATGAGGTTCTCCACCGCGGTCTTCACCTCCTCCATCTCGTCGGGGTCGCGGACCGTGATCACCACATAGTCGTAGCCCTCCTTCTGGGGGAACTGATCCCTGAACCGGTCGCGCTCGATGACGACCGCATAGTCGGGGTTGATGTCGAAGGCGAACCCCCGCTCCTCCAGCACCCCGGCGACCCGCATCTCCTCGTCGCCGAGAGCGATCCGGCTGCCGGCCCTGATCCCGTACTCCTCTGCCAGGACCGATCCCACCAGGGCAGCCGGCGAACCCGGCCTGAGATAATTGCCCTCAGAGAGATCGAGGAGATCGGGGATGTCGTCGGTCGCAAGCCCGATCACCTGGGCATACCCGCCCTCATTGCCGACGCGGAGGTCGGCGGCCTCCTCGACGACCGCGACCACCGGGTTCCCGCCGGCCGCCCGTTCGATCCGGTCGACGTCGGCCTCTGAGATGGTGGCGGCCACCACGGTCCTGGGGTCGCCGACGAACCCCTCGCCTCCGAGGGCGGTGTGCGGGGTGATCACCACGGTGTCGCCGACGTCGGCGATGAGCCCGGCGGCCAGGAGGTTGATGGAGTTGCCCATCACCCCGAGGGAGGCGATGGCGAAGACCCCGATGACGATCCCGAGGGTGGCGAGGAATGACCTGACCGTGTGGCGCCTGAGGTTCCTGGTGGCGAAGGAGAAGAAGATCATGCGATCCTGCCGTCGACGAGATGGATCCGCCGGTGTGCGTAGGCGGCGATGTTTGTGTCATGGGTGACCATGATGATCGTCTTGCCGCGCCGGTTCATCTGGGTGAGGAGGTCCATGATCCCCTCGCCGGTGTGAGTGTCCAGGTTGCCGGTCGGTTCGTCGGCGAGGAGGATCTCGGGTTCGTTGATGAGGGCCCGCGCGATGGCCACCCGTTGCTGCTGTCCGCCGGAGAGTTCGGCCGGGCGGTGGGTGTGGAGTTCGGGCTCCAGGCCGACGGCGTCGAGGAGTTCGAGGCATGCCTCGTCGCACCCGCTCCGCCGTTCCTTGAGGACGCGGGGGAACTCGACGTTCTCGATGATGTTGAGGAGGGGGATGAGGTTGAACTGCTGGAAGATGAAGCCGATGTGATCGCGGCGCAGACGGGTGAGGTCGTCGTCCGAGAGAGTGCCGATGTCCCGTCCCTTGATGGAGAGGGTGCCTGAACTCGGGGTGTCCAGGCAGCCGATGAGGTTGAGGAGGGTGGACTTGCCAGAGCCCGAGGGCCCCATGATGGCGACGAAGTCGCCGGCCTTGATCTCGAGGTCGATGTGGTCGAGGGCGACGACGTCCCCTGCCGGGAGGGGATAGACCTTGCTGACGTCCACAAATCTGATGATCGATTCTGGTTCATTCATGGCGCAACGCCTCGATGGGGCTGAGGTGCGAGGCCTTCCATGCGGGGTAGGCCCCTGAGAGGAGACTGGTGGCGATGCCGAAGGCCACGCCGTACGGGATGGCGATGAGGCTGGTGGGCTCGAAGAGGAATTTGGTCTCTTCGAGCATGACCGCGAGGGCGAGGTAGCCGCCGAAGAGACTGAGGACGGCGCCGATGGCGCTCCCGACGAGTCCGAGGATGAGGGACTCGTACAGGAAGATCCGGAGCACTTCCCCCTGTCTGGCACCGATGGAGCGGATCACCCCGATCTCGCGGGTCCGTTCGGTCACCGACATCATCATCACGTTGAAGATGGAGACGCCGGCGACGATAAGTGAGATGCCGCCGATCGCGGTGGTGAAAGTCGAGATCCGGTTGAAGGTGTCGAGGAGGGTTTCGAGGATCGCCCTGGTGTCGAGGACGTCCACCTCGTCCTCGCGCCGGTTGAGTTGCATCTCGATCGATTCTTTGATGCCGTCGATCTCTTCGAGATCCTCCACCTTCACGATGACGAGGTCCCACTCTTCGCCGCCGTAGAAGTCCTGGTAGAACTCGTCGGAGACGATGACCGCACGGTCGGGGTTGATGTCGAAGCCAACGCCCCGCTCTTCGAGGACGCCGGTGACCCGGAGTTTCTGTTCTTCGTCGCCGATCCTGAGTCTGCTTCCAGGGATGAGGTCGTAGTCCTCGGCAAGAATGGCGCCGACCATCGCCCCGCTTTCGCCCCGCAGGTAGGTGCCGTCGGTCACCTCCAGGAGGTCGGGGAGGTCGGTGGGGCTGATCCCGTAGACCGGCGCCGCGGTCGTCTCCCCGCCGATGACGAACCGGTCGCTCCCGCTCATGATCGGGATGACCAGGTTGGACCCGGCGGCCCGCTTGATCTCGTTCACCTGCCGGTCGGTGACCCCGCGGCCGCTCACGGCGATCGGAGGGCCATCTCCTTCTCCCCCGCCGCCGGTGTGGGCGGTGATCACGATGGTGTCGCCGACGTCGGTGAGGGACTCTGAGATCGAGAGGACCAGGCTGTTTCCGAGGATGCCCATCGAGGCGATGGCCGCCACCCCGATGACCACTCCGGTCACGGCAAGGAAGGAGCGGAGCCAGTGGAGCCTGATGTTGCGCGTGGCAAACTGGAAAAAGATCATCCCCCCTTCCATCGCTATCCTGCCAGGGGTGCGCGGCAATAAACGTGCCGGTGAGAGGGGGGCGACTCGAAGATCTTCGATCTTTTCGAACTCACTGTCGCTCGTTCCCCCCGGCATCCCTCCACGGACGAGAGAATTGGTGGGGGCCGGCAGAGTGGTGGATCAAATGAGTGGTCCGCACTGTCTCTATCAGCCGAATCCCCTCCCCCCACAATCTTCCGAATAAGGGGATCAGGGGCCGAAAGGGCCGTAAAAAATCGTCTTTTATGGCTGAAAATCGGAGCAAAATCCATGAGATTTGTCGGTATCATATCGCCTCTCTTTCTAGGTACAGGGTGAATGATATCACTCCCGCTCATACAGTCCGCCAGAGGGCGAGGAGAGGCCCATGATACTCTGAGTATCTCGTGAAAAACCCTTATTCCGTCAGTATCGTAAAATCTCTTCAGAATGGGCCGGGACCGGTCTGTCTGTTCCCGAAACAGGGGCTGAAATGGGCAGATCTCGCCCCCGGTCCCATACGGTTGAGGTGAGAAGAAATGTGAGAGAAGGGTGAGTGAGCGATAGAGTTCCGGCTGGTTATCGCTCACCTGGGTTGGTTTTCGGGTCCTCTGTTTCTGCCTTCCGCTCCCTGATCGCCCTCGCTGCCTGGGCGAAGAGGCCGTGAACACCTTCGGCGAGTGGGTGGACGTCGATAAGGTCTTCGAGGTCGAAGACGGTCTTATTCTGCCTCATTGCCTCTGCGAGGTAGGTGGCGGTGATCCCGGCGCCAGGCGAGGCCGCCCAGATGCCGCGGAGCGCCCCGGTCTCAGGGTCAACGAGAACCGTACCGAGACCGGTATCGCCCTTCGGGACCGACCAGAAGGAACCCGGGCCTGCCGGGGCCGGGAGGGAGAGGGCGATGCCGTCGTCGCCGTCGTCGCAGAAGGCGAGGTCGTTTGCGAGGGCGAGGGCTTGTGGTACGGCTTTCGGGGCGTAATTCATCTCACGGCCGAGGATGTTCTCCGCCGCGACCACCCCCTGGAGACGGGCGAGAGGGGTGAGGTACGGCGGGCCGGCGGCGTCGCCCGCGGCATAGACGTCCGGGACCGAGGTCTGCATCCGGTCGTCGACGACGATCTCCCCGCGGGGCCCCTTCTCCACACCGATGACCATCGAGGTCTGGGGCACGAGCCCGACGGCCAGGAGGACGGCATCGGCCTGGCACTCTCCCGGCGCCGCGCCGCCGAACGCCGCACCTTCCACCCGATCGCTGCCGATGATCGCGGTGAGCGGGGTATGCTCCCGCACCTCGACGCCGGAGAGTTCTTTGAGGGCCAGTCGCCTGAGGCGGGGGTCGAGGTCGCCGAGGAATTCCCGCCGAGCAAGGAGCGTGACCTGGCTCCCGAGTCGGCTGAAGATGTATGCGAACTCAGCCGCCGAGACCCCGCCGCCCGCGATGACAAGACGCTCAGGGAGGGCCGGCATCGTGCGAAGCGTGCGGGAAGTGTAGACCCCCGGCAGATCGGTGCCGGGGAGCGCCGGGACCGCGGGCGCGGACCCGGTCGCGATGACGACCGCCTCGGCCTCGACCTCTTCGTCGTCGATGAAGATCCGGCGCCCGTCGACCCTGGCCGTCGCCCCATAGCGGACCTCGACGCCTGCGGCCCGCGTCTCCCTGTCGAGGACGGTTCTGATCTTACTCTGGACCTCTCCCATCTCGCGGAGCAGCGCGGGAAACTCCAGGTGCAGGACGCCTTCCAGCACTCCGGCCGCTGCGAAGTCCCCTACTCGCTCCATCGTCCGTGCGGCGTCGTTGAGGGCGCAGACCTGCATGCACCCCGAGTTAAGGCACTGCCCCCCGATGGCCTCCCGCTCGACCAGCGTCACCTCACGCCCGGCCTGACCAAGCCTGGCGGCCGCGAACCGCCCGGCTGGACCCCCTCCGATGACGACGATCATGACTTCAGAAGATCTCCACGCCCTCGTCAGAGGGCATGCCCATCACCTCGCCCGTGAAGGCGTTCACTTCGACGACTCGATCCCTTCCCTCGACCTGCCAGACCGGGACATAGACCATGGCCACCTCGGTGGTGATGTTCTCCTTCTTCGGCTTGAGTATCTCTTCACGGTAGAAGACCGTGTCGCCTTCCTCTTTTTTGATCCTGACCCGTTGCGTGAGGTTCTGGATCATGGCGGCGACCGCCGTCTCCTCGATACCTTCGCGAGGGATCTTCGGGGTGAGCACCTCGCAGCCGTCGGGCATCATCGTGTCCACTGCGTCGCCGAGACTCATCTCCATCCTGGTCCCGTTGATCGCATTGATCCCGTCGTTTCGTTCGGCCTCGAAGGAGACCACCCTGTTCATCACCGACTGCGAACCGGTGCTTGTGCAGTGGCAGCACCAGTACGGGACGAAGCGGCACCGCGCCTTTCCGCGCGTCCCCGAGAGGATCGCCGCGTCCCGCTCGCCGACCTTGATCGGGAGATGACGGATGGCACTCTTCGTCTGCCCGCCTCTCCCGACCGGAACGGCTTCATCGAGGACGAATTTTCTTCCGAAGATCCGGGCGAGTGCCACCTCCCCCGCGTACCTGGCGATCTCCTCTTCCCCCCAGCAGGTGCAGTGCTCTGCAGCGAGCGCACCGTCGAAGGTGACCAGGATCTTCCTGCATACCTCGGTATGCTCCCCGTTCCTGAGCCTGAAGGTCCGGTGGCAGAACCTGTCGCACTCCTCCTGGTTGTCCGAGATCAAGACCACGTAACTGTCTTTGTCGCCCACGGCCGAGAGATCGAAGAGCTCGTCGGCGGCCTCGACCTCGTATCCCGAGGCATTCAGGATCATTGCTACAATATCCTGCGTCCTCTCCCGAAGATCGCCTTCCATCTGTTGTAATGGGGCTTTGTCCATTGAACAATTTTTCCATCTGTGTCGGCTGTTTATATGGGGAGTCGGAGAGGATTGATCGGTGCTGTGGCTTTTTAGAATTCAAACTCTGTTTGGGGCGGCCCGTCTGATCGACATGCCTTCAAGCACGCTCGCACCGGGGAATTCGGCCCCCTGGTCCATGGATGAAGATAGACAGGGGACGGCAAACCCCTCTCCCAGCACGGATGTGATGACCTCAACATGAAAACTCGCATGAAAATGGGTGTCCTGACCCCTCGACCCCGTTGGACGGAACCTTTTTTCTATTCCCGTAACCGAGATCATGGTGTGAATGCTCCCCTGAAGTTCATCCATCATCTGATCGAAGAAGAGGCCATGCAGGTGACCTTCGACCCTGTCGAGGACGAAGGGCTCGTCATCTACAACCTCTCCCTGATCAGGGAGGATGACTTCGAACCTGTCCTTGCCATTATGAAACGAGCCTCCAGGGCCGGCCTGGCGCCGAGCGACCTGGTCCGAGTCCTGCAGCCCGGTGAAGGAAACAATATGGCCGTGATACCTGACAGGATGGTCGGGCTCTGTACGGTCTGTTCCATCACCTTTGACGGGGTGATGATCCGGCGGGGTGCGCCCCTTCACCCGGTCGGCGGCGGCGTGGTCGAGGTCGAGGACGGTGTGCCCAGGCGGTTCACCGACATGCTTCTCTACGACGCCACGACCATCGACCCCCTCCAGGTTCTGGTCTCCCAGGAGATCACCGACGTCTGGGGAGTGATCCGGGAGGGGAGGGGCAGTGTCCTGGCCAACCTCAGGGAATGTCATATGGAGGCCGAACCGACGGTGGCCGGGATCCTCGAAGACCTAGAACGCAGTCGGATCGGCGGGGTGCTTGAGGTGGGTGCCCCGAACGCCCCCGTCCTCGGGTTCGGGTGCTCGCCCCAGTACTTCGGGATCACGATCCTGGGCGGGACCAATGTGATGGCCGCAGTAAAAGAGTCGGGGTACAGGGTTGAGATCAACTCGCTGCGCGGGCTCATCGATATCGGCGATCTCGAATCGGTCGATCACCTCTGACGGGTTTTTCCGAGGTAACTCCTGGTCAACTCCGAATACCTTGAAAAGAATCGTGCGAAACCCTCTGACTCGGAATATAGGGCGGTCGGCACCTCACCGTGTCCGCCCATCGCCACCAGCACTTTTTCTCGATCAATAAAGAGCACTCCTGCCATGTCGGTCCCGCGTGTCTCTTCACGCCAGATCGGCGGGACCGAGACGATGACTTCCATTCCCTCAGGGATCTCGCCTTCCCATGCGGAGGCGATCACATCGACCCTGACCCCTCTTTTCACCGCGCCGGAGAGGGAGTCCCGGAGGTCTTTGAGGAGGATCCAACTTCCGATGATCTCGACCTGCTCCTCCGCCTGGGCGATGAGGTCGCGCATCCTGCTCTTGATATTTGCCTCGCCCAGGATATTCCAGATCAACTCCTGGCCGCCCCCTTCGATGCTCGCTCGCTCTGCATAGATCTCCCCGAGCACCACCTTGGCATACGCTCCTTTCTCCTCGATCTCGCGCATGAGGCTATTGATCGCCTCGTCCGGGGGGATGGCGTTGAAGCGTTTGGGTGTGGTGTGGGAGACCGTGACCAGGTTCTTCTGGAGGAGGCGGTCGAGGACCGGGTAGACCGATGCGCGCGGCACCCCCGAGATCTCGTGGATCTCGGTTGCGGTGGCACTGGTGACCCTGAGGAGGGCGACGTAGACGAGTGCCTCGTACTTGGTCAGACCGAGGGTTTTGAGGGCGGTGGTGATTCCCTGTGGGGGCTGTGGCGGTGGCGACATGACAATATCTATTTATATCAGCCAGCGGATAAATGTTGTTACAACAATAACAACAAGGTGAACATATGGATATCAGAAAGTGCATTCTCCTGAGTCTCCTCATGATAGCGCTTGTCGTTCCCGCCCTTGCAGGCGTTCAGTTTCTGTACGGCAAGCCGGAGATGTCTGCGGCGATCTCAGGGACAAACGAGTTTTCTCCAGGTGTCGAGACCCCGATCGCCGTGGTCGTCTCGAACAGCGGAACCAACCCCATCATGGAAGTCGACCCCACGAAGATCACCCCCCAGGACCCCCCCAACCTGGCCAAACTGGTGAAGGTCGGGCTTGAAGCAGGCGACGCACCGGTCGAGATCAAGTCCGACCCACAGATGCTTGGCGACATACCGGGCGGGATGAGCAAACCGGTCACCTTTGTCGTGAAATTCGACAAGGATGCAAAGGCCGGGACCTATGACCTCTCGCTCGTCCTCACCTACCAGTATGTCGACTGGAACGAGCAGAGAGATAACAGCAACATCCTCCAGACCGACTACCGGAAGAAGACCGAGAAGATCTCTCTCCCGGTCACCGTGAAGTCTGATGTCAACCTCCAGGTGAACAAGGTGGAGACCGAGCACCTCAATGTCGGGACCGAGGGATACCTCAAACTTGTCCTGGAGAATGTCGGTGACGAGCATGCCGGGAAGGCGGTCGCCAAACTGGTGCCAGACGCCAACGGCCCCCTGGTCCCGACCGATGGGAGCGTCTATATCGGCGACTTCAACCCCGACGACGTGACGACCTGTGTCTTCAAGGTCTCGACCTCCAAGGACGCCGAGCCCCAGACCTATCCCCTGAACGTGGTCGTGGAATACGAGAAGGCCAACGGTGAAAAGGCCACCTCTGACACCGAAGTCGTCGGCGTTCCGGTCGGCGGCAAGATCGACTTTACGATCGTCTCGACAGCCTCCTCGGTCCACCCCGGTCAGAAGGCAACGATCGAGGTGACTTACAAGAACATCGGATCCGCAACAGCCTACAATGCCCAGGCCAGGATCAGTGCCGTCGATCCGTTCACCTCCAATGACGACACCGCATATCTCGGTGACCTTGCCCCTGGCGAGACCGCTGTCGCCCATTACAAGGTGACCGTCGACAAGGAGGCAACGCTCAAGAACTATGGCCTTGACTCAGAGATCCGCTACCGTGACGCCCTGGACAACAGCCAGATATCCGACACCATGAAACTGACCGTCGGCGTGGTTAAGGCCGAAGGTCTCGGTGCCGCGATGTCCAATCCGATCGTCATCGCAGCAGTCCTTGCGGTCCTGATCGGTGCCGGGTATTATATAGTCAGAGCGCGCAAGTCGAAGTGATGTTTCCCTGGGACGGACCGCTGCCTGCACCACATATCAGAACCCTCGCTGATATGGCTGAGGTGCTGGCCGAACCCATGGGTGCGGGCGGGGATCCCGGCCGACCCCTCTATTTTATGTACCGGGATCTGGCCAGAAACGATCACGACCGGGCCTGGCTTGAAGGGCATGTCCTCAGATACGACGCCACGGTCATCCCGCCCGGACGTGTGGGGGGGGAGTATGTCAAGACCAAGGGGCACTTCCATCCCGAAAACCGGGTGGGCGTGCGTTTTCCTGAGGTCTATGAAGTCGTCACCGGGAAGGCCCACTTTCTCCTGCAGACCTGGATGGCAGACGATGTCGTCCTCGTCGAGGGGTCGGCCGGCGATGTGGTAGTGATCCCGCCAGGTTACGGGCATGTCACCATCAACCCGGGCGAGGAGGAACTGGTGCTTGCAAACATCGTCTCGACGGCGTTTTCGAGTGAATACGGCCCGTATGTCAAACGGCACGGCGCCGCCTACTATGAGATGGCTGACGGTACCCTGGCCCCGAACCCGGCCTACGAGGATCCGGCCCCTATCCGCCTGGCGGCCCCGGCGGCGGTGCCGGCCTTCTGTACCGGCCGGAAGTCGCCGCTGTACTCCCTTGTCGGGAAAGAAAAGTGTCTGGACTATCTCAACCGGCCTGAAAAATATGGTAAGGCCTTCAGCGGGTGCTTAAGAGATCTGGCGGAGCAACCCGCTTGTGCGCCGATGCCCTGACTCTTTTGAGAACCAGTTCTTCAATCTCATTCTCCGCCATCCAGTCCTTCTCTGCAAGTGACCTGAGGGCCGCATCGATCTCGTCGTAGGTCGCCCCGAGTTCTTTCTCATCGGTCTGCCCCGTCCAGAGCCCGGCGGACGGCGGTTTCTCGACGACCCGTGCGGGGAGCCCCATCTCCCGCGCCACCTCGAAGACCTCTGTCTTGTACAGGTGGAGGATGGGCTGGATGTCGGCGGCGGCGTCGCCGTGTTTGGTCGAGTAGCCGACCAGATACTCGGTCCTGTTGGAGGTTCCGCAGACCAGACGGTTCTCCTGGTTTGCGACGGCGTACAGGAGGGTCATCCGTGTCCTGGCCATCAGGTTGCCGAGGACATATTTGCTCTCGGTGAGTCCGGGATACTGGCGGTAGGCCTCGATCACCGGTTCGATGGACATCTCCCTCAGTTCGATCCCGAGGTGCCGACAGACGGCCCCGGCATCTTCGAGGTCCGCGGGGGGGGTGACCGCACTGGGCAGGGCGATCCCGACCACCCGCTCGGGGCCGACGGCCCTGGCTGCAAAACCAGCCGCCACTGCGGAGTCGACCCCGCCGCTGATTCCGACGACGATCCCGTCTGCGCCTGCGTTCCAGACTGCATGGCGGACCATCTGGTCCACCGCTTCCATGACACATCCGATCTGCTCGATCATATTTATCCAACCTGAAAATATCCTGATATTTTCTGACCGCTGTCTTGGGGGTGAAGATATTGATACTCCTGTCGGAGAAGGAGGGGCCGGTTCATCCTCCCCGCGCTTCCCTGAGCACCTGGCAGGAGCGGCAGCGCTCGCCGGCATAGGGTTCGCCGCAGACCTCGCAGACCTTCAGGCTCTCCCCGGTCGTGCCGCAGACCCCGGAGAGTTCTTCGCCCAGGTTCTTGAGCGCGAACCTCGCGGCCGGGTGGCGGAGGGCATAGTCGTTGAGGAGGTTTCTGACATCTCCCCTGAGGGCGGTGCGGGAGTACGGGCACGCCCCCTCCTCGAAGTGCGCCAGGGTCAGGTGGGCATACAGGGCAACCTCACGTTCGGGTACCATGGCGAAGGGTTTGATCCTCGGGACGACCCCTGCCATCGGGGTCTGTTTCCCAAGCAGCCGCGCCGCGTCCCCTCTGAGGACGTTCATCAGTATCGACTGGGCCTCGTCGTCGAGGTTCATCCCGACGGCAAGTCTGGTTGCCCCGAGGTCGCGGGCGGCGGCGTTGAGGCAGTGACGACGGAGCACTCCGCAGTAGGTGCAGGAGAGGGTGTCCCCCTTCTGCTCCACGATCCGGTCGGTGGTGGTCCCGAGCATCTCCGTAAAGGAGACGCAGTGCCAGGGGACGCCGTGGTTCTCTGCGATCTCGCGGGCCACGGTTGGATCGCGGTACCCGGCGATCCCCTCGTCCACGGTGAGGGCGAGTAGGGTGACGTCCCGGCGTTCACCAAAGGTTCTGGCAAGAAAGTGGAGGAGGGCGCCGGAGTCCTTCCCACCTGAGAGGGCGACCGCGATGGTGTCTCCCGACCGGACCCACCGGCGTTTTCTGATCTCCCGCTTCGCCTTTGCCTCCACATCGGCGATAAAGTGGTCCCTGCAGAGGTGAAGCCCTGAGTAGCGCTGCCAGATCACCGCTTCCTTCCTGCACTTTGAACACTGCATTGCCCTGACCTGATCAAACTTTATCATCAGCCCTGATATAATCTGTAGTACGCATGCCAGTTTCTCCTGAGCAGATGAAGGCTCTGCACAAATACGACCTTAACGTCCTGTATGCCATCGAGCGTCTGATGCAACGGTACGCCTGGGTGCCTCTCGATGTCCTGAAGACAGCAACAAAACTTTCGGAGTCGGAACTGACGTATCGGCTCGGCCGACTCATCGAATGGGACCTGGTCAGGTCCGACGCGGTGCCGTACCCCGGTTACGCCCTCATCTTCGGGGGGTATGATACCCTCGCCCTTCAGACCCTCATCAAGCGGGGTTCGGTCTCGGCCCTCGGTCCTGTTATCGGGGTCGGGAAAGAGTCCGAGGTCTATGGGGGCCTTGGCCTTGGGCCGGTGGTCCTGAAGTTCCATCATGTGGGGCAGCGATCCTTTCAGTCGGCCAGGAAGGAGCGGGGGTATATGCCTGGCGGCGGCCACTGCCCCTGGATCTTCGCCTCGGCAAAGTCGGCCGAGCAGGAGTTCGAGGCCCTCTCCCGTCTCTCACCTGAGGTCTCGGTCCCGGTCCCGGTCGACCGATCCCGCCATGTGGTGGTGATGTCCGAGGTGCAGGGGGTGAACCTGAACCGCTGCATCCTCGAAGAGCCGCGTATGGTCCTCGATGAGATCCTGGAGAATGTCAGGCTCGCCTATGCGAAGGGCGTGATCCATGCCGATCTCTCGGAGTACAATATCATGCATGACGGGGAGAAGGTCTGGCTCATCGACTGGCCGCAGTGGATCGAGACCGACCACCCGAACGCCGAGGCGATCCTTCGCCGCGACATCGAGAATGTGCTTACGTTTTTCAGGAAAAAGTACCGGATAGACTATCCCACCGAGGAGGCGGTGGGTGTGGTGGTCGGGTGAAGGTCTTCGGGGTCGACATCATCAGGGGCTCGGTCCGTTCCAGGACCGAACGGCCGGTCTATGCCCTGGTCGTCCTGGAGGACGGCGAGGTGGTCGCCACCATGCAGGTGAATGCCTTCCGTCTCTCCAGGCTGATCGGACGCGAAGAGCCCGATATCCTGGCCACCGACTCGGTCCAGGAACTCGCTGTCGACCAGCGTGCCCTCGTTGGCTTTATGCAGACCCTGCCGACGAAGACGGCGCTGGTGCAGGTGACCGGCGGCGAGCGCAAAGAGACGCTCCAGAAGGTGGCCGGGCGGTACAATATCCTGGTCGAGAAGACCGACCCCTTTGCCGAGGCCGGGGCGGCGGCGCGGATCGCGTACCTGGGCGGCGGCGCGGTGGTGGTCGCCTTCGAGAAGACGACCGAGGTCACGGTCTCCCGCCACCGTTCGCCCGGCAAGGGGGGATGGAGCCAGAACCGGTACGTGCGCAAGGTGCACGGGGCGGTGCGGGAGCGGGCCCGCGAGGTGGAGGGGCATCTCGTGGCTGCCGGGCTGCGGTACGAGAAGAGCGAACGGCTTGCCTTCGGGGGGTTCTCGCGGGTGCAGTTTGTGGTCTATGCACTCAGAGACGAGATCCCGGTGCGGACGTATGCGGGGGCCGACGTGCAGGTGCGGGTGCAGGGGCGGCGTCTGGACAGGATCCGGTACGAGCCACTCTCGCGCCGGCCGCGCTACCTGATCGTGGGGATCGATCCGGGCACGACGACCGGGATCGGGGCGGTGACGCTGGAGGGCGAGGTGGTGGAGATCTTCTCGTCCAGGCAGATGGGTCCTGCAGAGATGATCGAGCATATCACCTCGGTGGGCAAGCCGCTGATCATCGCCTCAGATGTATCGCCGATGCCCGACACTGTCGAGAAGGTGCGGCGGGCCTTCAATGCCGTGGCGTACGTCCCACCGCAGGACCGGTCGGTGGAGTTGAAACTCGACCTGACGGCCGGGAGCGGCTACGCCAACCCGCACGAGCGCGACGCCCTCTCCGCGGCGCTGGACGCCTACCGTTCGTACAAGAACAAGTTCCAGAACATCGCCAGGCGAGTGCCGCCCGGTTTCGATCTGGACGAGGTGCGGGCCGGGGTGTTGCGGGGGCGTTCGATCGATGCGGTGCTCACTGATCTCTCGGGACGGCAGCGGCCTACGAAGCCTGAGAAGGAGGCCGCACCTCCGCCGGAAGTTCCAGTGGAGCGGGACGAACGCAGCGAGCGGATCGCGCAACTGGAGCGGACGGCGAAGCGACTGCGCGAGTTCGTGCAGGAACTCGAAGAGGGGATCGGCGAGAAGGACGCGGAGATCACGCGCCTGAAACGCCAGATCCGGCGCGAGCGCTCGGACCGTTCGAAGGTGGTTCTGCGGGATGCGGAACTGGGGAAGAGGGACGCGCAGATCGCGGCGCTCAAGAAGCGGCTCAGAAAGGAAGAGAAGAGGAACAAGAGCCTGAAAAAACGGATCGAACGGATGCGACGGGTCGAGGAACTCCAGATCGGTGAGGGACAGGCAGCGGTGAAGGCGCTCGACTCGCTCACCCACGACGCGCTCCGGGCGCTGGAGGCCGAACTGGGGCTCGGCGAGGAGGACGTCGTCTCGGTGCGGACGACCGGCGGGTGGGGCCGGAGCGTGGTGAAGGACCTGGCTGCGAGGCAGGTGCGGGCGGTGGCGGTGCCCGGCGACTCCCTCGACGAGCAGGATCCGTACCTCGTCGCCGAGGCACTGGTCGCCGGACTCCCGCTGGTCCCGGCCGGTGCGGTGGGGCTGCGGCTGATGGGTCGGATCGGGACGGTCGAGGAGGAGCATCTTGCCGCGGCCCTGGAGGCCTGGGGTGAACGGGTCGAGGCGCGTGAGCGGGAGAAGAAGGCGGCGATGCTCAACCAGGTCTTCAAGGAGTACCAGACCGAGCGGGAGAAGGAGGTGCGGCGGCGTGGATGAACGTGGACTCATCCGGGGCATCTCCGCGATTCTCCCAGGCGGGGCGACGGCAGACGACTGTGCGGTGCTCCCGCACGGCGACGAACTCCTCCTCCTCTCGACCGACATGCTCCACGAGACGACCGACTTCCCGGTCGGGATGACCGACGCGGAGATCGGGTGGATGGCGGCGGCGGTGACCATCTCGGATATCGCGGGGATGGGGGCGCGGCCGCTTGCCCTCCTCCTCGCGGCCGGGCTCGACCGGCCCGAACGGCTTGCCGGGATCACGGAGGGGGCGGCGCGGTGCTGCCGCACCTACGGCGCATCTCTTGTCGGCGGGGACACCGACGCCCACACCGAACTGACTCTCGTCTCCACCGGCCTCGGTGCGGCTGAGCAGGTGGTGCGACGACGGGGCGCCCGCGTCGGCGACCTGATCTGCGTCACCGGGTACCTGGGCGGGGCACAGGCGGCGCTCTCAGGCTACGACGACTACTGGCAGCGGCTCATCGCCCCGCGGCCGCGGGTGGCCGAGGGCCGAACCCTCAATGCGGCGGGGGCGACGGCGATGATGGACATCTCGGACGGGCTTGCGATGTCGCTCCACGACCTCCTGGGCGTGAACGGGTGCGGGTTTGCAGTGGAGAGCGAGCGTCTCCCCGGTCCCGCGGGAGTGCCCGAGGCCGAAGGCCGGGCGTTCGCCCTCTCCGGCGGCGGCGACTTCGAACTCCTCTTCACCATTCCCCCCGAACACTTCCCGGTGGCGGGGGTGGAGGCGACGGCGGTCGGGCGGGCCGTCGCGGCGCATGGGGTGTGGGCCGATGGCGTGCCTCTGGCGGCGGAAGGGTATATGCACCGGTGGGAGTGAGGACTCTCTCTTTTTTCGAGCGTTAGGTTCCATCAGAAGGATAGGCGGGGGCGGCGATGAAATGGTGGTCCCACCGGCTGTCCTCTTCCAGGGCTGGAGCAAGGAGCCGTGCATGCCCTCGGAGATCCACAAGAATTTTTCATCAGGCATACGTGCGCCCCGACGGCCTCCCCCGCCGTCCATCCCCCTCTATGCCCTCCACCGGGCGGTACCAAAAGAAGGAATCAACGTTCTCTCGGTGGGATTTATAGATCGTCTGTGGTTTTGAAAATCAATATATCAAATAATGACATCCTGAACCGATCGAAAATAGGATATATTGTTGTCAAATTATAGTTACTCATCCAGATCCGCTTCATTTTCAGGAGGTTCTTATCACGACTGAACGGTTCATCTTCAAGCAATCCAGAGACCGAATAACCGGACATATATTTCTCATCGGCATCGTCCTGCTCGCCCTCGCGCTCGCCTCCCCGCCGGCGGCGGCGGCGGAGGTGCCGGTCACCCCCGGCGCGAGCATCCAGGACGTGGTCGACATCGCCGCCCCCGGCGACGTCATCACCGTCAACGCAGGCACCTATGACGAGGATGTAACGGTGGACAAACGCCTCACCCTCAGGGGCGAGGGAGATGTGATCGTCAACGGCGGTTTCGTCCTCACCGGTACCGCCGACGGTACGACGGTCGAGAACTTCATCGTGAATCAGGGTACGGATTCTGTGGCCATCAATGTCAATTCTGTCAACGACGCCGTGGTGCGGGGGTGCACGGTCTCCGGCGGGATATATGGGATCTATATCCAATCTGCGACGAACTGCACGGTGGAAGGGTGCACGGTGAGTAATGTCGAAAATAACGGCATCCACCTAGAATCCGCAGGTCAGTCCCAGGTCCTGGACAACCAGGTGAGCGGATGTGGGGGGGGATTTAGTGGGTTTGGCATCTTACTCTATACCAATTCCCCAGACTGTCTTATCTCTGGGAACACCGTCCAGGGCTGCACAGATAGAGGGATTCAGATCCAGTCCGGGTGCCAGGGCGCTGTGATTGAGTCAAATATCTGTTCAGGGAATAACGGTGGTCTCCGTGTCAGTGGGTGCACCGGCACGCCCACCGTCCTGAGAGACAACACCGTCCTTGGAGACCACAACACCGCGGTCAGTCTGGAGGGGGTGGACTCTGTCATCGTCGAGAATGTGACGGCGAGGGACGGGAAAAGCGGTATTTTCCTTACCGATGCCGAGAATATCACGCTCACCAACAGCACCTTCACCGGGTTCACCGGTTATGGACTGTTTGTTTTCTCCGGCTCTTACGCGACGAACTCCCTCATCGCAAACAACCTCTTCAACAACACCCAGAATGTCTTAATCCCGGATAAATCCGTCACGACCGGCACCCGCTGGAACACCACACAGACCGCCGGTGAAAATATCCGCGGCGGTTCCTTCCTCGGCGGCAACCTCTGGCTGACGCCTGACGGCACCGGGTTCTCCCAGACCCGCGCTGACTTCGACCTCGATGGGATCTGCGACGAGGGCTACGACCTCGGGAATGGGTGCACCGACTCCCTCCCGCTCCAGAACGGCGGGCCGTCGGCGTCCTTCAGCGTCACGCCGTCGAGCGTGATGACCGGCATACCGGTCTCCTTCAACGACACCTCGGTGGGCGACCCCGCTTCATGGACATGGACCTTCGACGAGGAGGACCCCATCACCATCACCGACCCGGCCGACCGGAACGTCACCCGCACCTATGATACGGCGGACACCTACCAGGCGACCCTGACGGTCAAAAACGAGTTCGGCACCAACACCACGACCCGCACCGTCACCATCGAACCCTTCAGCATCCAGGGCGCAGTGAACGCCGCCGCCCCCGGCGACGTCGTCCTCGTCCCGTCCGGCACTTATGAGGAGGACGTGACGGTGAACAAGAACATCACCCTGCGGGGGAGCGAGAATGCGGTCCTCAACGGCAGGATCACGATCATCGGTGTCGATGGGGCGACGGTCGAGCACCTCACCGTGAACGGAGTTGAGGGCGACTCGGCCATCGAACTCTTCAGTGTCAGCGGGTGCACGGTCAGGGACAACACCGTGACCGGCGGGAGATACGGGATCAGTCTTGGCTGTGGGTCTTCGGACTGTCTGGTCTCGGGCAATCATGTCGAAGGGTATAGTAACGGCGGCATTGTCCTCTCCGGCTGCGGTTCAGGAAACGAGGTCGTTGCCAACACCTGTTCGGGTGGGAATTACGGTTTCGAGGTTAAATCTTGCACGGGACCAAACACCCTGCGGGACAACATCGCCCTCCATACAAATAGAGCGATCCAGTTGAATTATCCCGGTTCTGTCGTCATCGAGAATGTCACGTTGAAAGGAGGTACCGATGGCGTCGCCCACTATGGAGAAGACGACCTCACGCTCACCAACAGCACCATCGTCGGGTTCAACCATGGACTGTACTTTCAATCTGGGTCCTGCCAGGATCACGCCCTCATCGCAAACAACCGCTTTAACAACACAAATAACGTCAGGATCGATCCCGGCGCCGACCTCTCCAACGTCCGCTGGAACACGACAAAGACCGCCGGTGAAAATATCCGCGGCGGTTCCTTCCGCGGCGGCAACCTCTGGCTGACGCCCGAGGGCACCGGGTTCTCCCAGACCCACGCCGACTTCGACCTCGACGGGTTCTGCGACGAGGGCTACGACCTCGGGAATGGGTGCACCGACTATCTCCCGCTCCAGAACGGGGGGCCGTCGGCGTCCTTCACCGTGGCTCCGCCGACCATCATGACCGGCGTGCCGGTCTCCTTCAACGACACCTCGGTGGGCGACCCCTCCTCATGGACATGGACCTTCGACGGGGAGACAGAGACCACCCGGAACGTCACCCACACCTACGCGACCGCGGGCACCCACCAGGCGACCCTGACGGTCAAAAACGAGTTCGGCACCAACACCACGACCTGCACGCTCGACGTCACCCCCTACACCATCCAGGGCGCAGTGGACGCCGCCGCCCCCGGCGACGTCGTCCTCGTCCCGGCCGGCGAATATACCGAGAGCGTGAGGGTGGACAAGAACATCACCCTGCGGGGGAGCGAGGGTGCGGTCCTCAACGGCAGGATCACGATCACCTCCGGTGCCGACGGTGCGACCGTCGAAAACCTCACCGTGAACTGCGGAGGCATCACGTCCATCACCCTCTCCGGGGTCAGCGGGTGCACGGTCAGGAACAACACCGTGACCGGCGGCTACAGCGGGATCTGTCTTGATTCTGGGTCTTCGAACTGTCTGGTCTCAGGCAATCGCGTTGAAGGTTATAGTCAGAACGGCATCTGTATCAAAATGTGGAGTTCAGGAAACGAGATCGTCGCCAACACCTGCTCAGGTGGGTTTTATGGTTTCCATATCGAGAATTGCAGGGGACCAAACACCCTGCGGGATAACACCGTCCTCAATGCAACAAACGGAATCAATCTGCCTAATCCTGGTCCCGTCGTCATCGAGAATGTCACGATGCACATAAAACCCGGTGGCCAGGGCGTCATCTTCTCTGGGAACGATGCCCTCACGCTCACCAACAGCATCATCACCGGGGCCTCTGTGGGACTGAGTCTTTCACCCGATTCCGGCCTCGATCACATGCTCATCGCAAACAACCTCTTCAACAACACACAGAACCTCTATATCGGGTATGGTGCCGACCTGAGCGGCGCCAGGTGGAACACCACAAAGACCGCCGGTGAAAATATCCGCGGCGGTCCGTCCCTCGGCGGCAACCTCTGGCTGACGCCCGAGGGCACCGGGTTCTCAGAGACCCACCTCGACCTCGACGGCGATGGGATCTGCGACGAGCGTTACGACCTCGGGGCGGGATGCATCGATCACCTCCCGCTCCACACCTGCCTCCCGACCGCGAACTTCACCGTCACCCCCGCCGGCGGCAGCACCCCGCTCGAGGTGCAGTTCGCCGACGCCTCCTCGGGCGTCAACCCCCGCACCTATTCCTGGGACTTCGGGGACGCCACCTCCGACCAGGCCGCCCCCTCCCACACCTTCACGACCAACGGCACCTACCAGGTGAGCCTGACGGTCACCAACGACTTCGGGAGCGACACGACGACCAGGACGGTCACCGCCCTCGACCCGCCGATAGCCGTCATCTCCACGAATCTGACGGAGGGCAATGCCCCGCTGACCGTGCAGTTCACCGACGACTCGACCGGGTGCGTCTTCACCCGCCTCTGGGACTTCGACGACAGGACGAACGCCACCGCTGCCGGGGTCTCGCACACCTTCGAGAACCCCGGCACCTACAACGTCACCCTCAACGCGAGCAACCCCTACGCCTCCGCCGAGGCGGCGGTGAAGGTCGTGGTGCTCGCCCCGCCGGAGGCAAACTTCACCTTCACGCCCACGGCCGGGAACACCCCGCTGACGGTGACCTTCAACGAGACCACGACCGGCGACGTCGATACCTGGGCGTGGGACTTCGGCGACGGCACCCCGACCGTATCCGGCCGGAACGTCACCCATACCTTCAATGAGCGCGGCACGTTTCCGGTGACCCTGACCGCAAGCAATGCCTTCGGATCGAACGCCACGACCCGGACGGTGACGGTGCACGCCGCACCGGCGGCCGGTTTCGACCTGAACGTCTCTGAGGGCAACGACCCGCTGACCGTGCTCGTCACCAACACCTCGACCGGCGACTTCACGAAATGTGTCCTGGACTTCGGCGACGGTACCGGGACGGTGGTGATGTCCGGGGAGACGGCCGCCCATACCTTCGCCAGACCCGACACCTACACGATCACGCTCAACGCGAGCAACGCGTACGGGTTCAACCGCACCACCTCCACGGTGACGGTGCACGCCGCGCCAGCGGCCGGTTTCGACCTGAACGTCTCTGAGGGCAACGACCCGCTGACCGTGCTCGTCACCAACACCTCGACCGGCGACTTCACGAAATGTGTCCTGGACTTCGGCGACGGTACCGGGACGGTGGTGATGACCGGGGAGACGGCCGCCCATACCTTCGCCAGACCCGACACCTACACGATCACGCTCAACGCGAGCAACGCGTACGGGTTCAACCGCACCACCTCCACGGTGACGGTGCTCCCGCCACCGGTCGCGGCCTTCACGCAGAATATCGACGAAGGCAATGCACCATTGACCGTTGCGTTCACCGACGGATCGACGGGCAACGTGACCGCGTGGCAGTGGGACTTCGGCGACGGCAATGTCTCGACCGAAGAGAATCCATCGCACGAGTACGTGACGCCAGGGACGTATCCCGTCGTGTTGAACGCGAGCAACGTCTACGGGTTCAGTCTCTCTGACTCGACCGTGACGATCCTCGCCCCGCCGAAGGCGAACTTCACGCAGAGTGCGGACGAAGGCAACGCACCTCTTGCGGTTACCTTCACTGATGGATCGACGGGCAACGTCACCTCATGGCAGTGGGACTTCGGCGACGGCAATGTCTCGACCGAAGAGAATCCATCGCACGAGTACGTGACCGCCGGGACGTACACTGTCCAGTTGAACGCGAGCAACGCGTACGGCTTCAGCCTCTCAGAGTCCAGCGTGACAATCCTCGCCCCGCCGCTCGCCCGGTTCGGCAGCAAGGTTGGTGCCGACGGTAACCTGCGGGAGGTCGCCTTCACCGACCGGTCGACCGGGAACATCACCGCGTGGCAGTGGGAGTTCGGGGACGGCGCCTCTTCGACCAACCCGAACCCGGTCCACACCTATGCGGAGTTTGGGACCTACAACGTCACCCTGAGCGTGCGGAACGCCTACGACGCAAACGCCACCACCGCCGCCGTCACCCTCACCACTCCCTCATCTCATGGCGGTCGCTCGCCCGCATCGGCCGGTGCGGCAAGCAAGATCCCGGCCGGCGGCCACGCCTCCTTCGGGGTGCGTGAATCGGCGATCCATGAGGTGACGGTGACAGCCTCCGATGCGATCTCGCGCGTCCTGGTCACCGTCGAACCGACGACAAAGCCGAACAGTATCGAAGCTCCGGCCGACGCCGTCTACGAGTACGACCAGGTGACGCTGTACCATACCACCGAAGATGCCCTTGCCGGCGCCGCCTTCGACTTCACCGTTCCAAAAACGTGGCTCGATGAGCAGGGCGCCGGTCCCGATGACGTGGTGCTGTACCGCTACCACGACGGTGCGTGGCACGCCCTCCCGACCAGCGTGGTCTCGGAGGATGAGAGTGGATACTCCTTCACCGCCGAAAGTCCGGGCTTCGCCTTCTTTGCAATCGGAGCCGACGGCAGGGGGGTGCATCCCTCTGCAGGCACGAACGTCACCCGTCCGACACCCGACGTCGTTGAGACGGTGACGACCGCTGCCGCCACGACCGCCCCGGCCACCACCCCGCAGCAGCAGACTCCCCTGCCCTGGTGGCTGGCGGCGGTTGCCGCCGGTGCAGCCGTCGCCCTCCGGCACCGCCGATAAAGGAGAAGCATCTCACCATCATTCATTTTTTCCCTGCTACAGGAACAGATCCCCGGCAACCTTATCCTCCCTGCCGTTCACCGGTGAGGAAGACAGCATGGTCAGACCCACCCGCGTCGTTCTCATCGCAACGTTCATCGCCCTCCTTGCCCTCGCCGCAGCCTTCTTCCTTGCGGCCTCGGCCGAGGCGGAGAGCCTCACGGTCACGCACCTGCAGGTCGAAGGGGTGCCGGGTGAGATCGTCTTCGTCGCCGACCTCCACCTCAGAGAGGAGACCGCCCCGCTGATCGGGCGAGCGGTGGAGGAGGTGAATGCTCTCAGGCCCTCCCTGGTGCTCATCGGAGGAGACTGCATCTCTTCGGGGCGGCAGGACCTCCCGTACCTCGACCTCCTCGCCGGGATCGAGGCACCGGCCTATGCAGTCCTCGGCAACCACGACTACGGACGCTCCACCCGTGACCTCGACGAGACTGCCCTCGCAGCGGTGAACCTCACCATCGCGGGCTACGACCTCTCCCCCCTCGACGACGGTGAGGCCGACACCGTCCTTGCCGATGCCGTCGCCGGACGACTCGAAGCGGCCGGGGTGAAGGTGCTGCGAAACGAGTACGTCGTGGAAGAGATCGACGGTCGGACCCTCCTCATCGTCGGCCTCGACGACGCCCTTGCCGGCCGGACGGCGTATCCCGACGACCTGCCCGCCGCCGACTATACTGTCGTCCTCCTCCATGAACCAGAATACCGTGCGGCATGGGAGTGCGACCTCCTCCTCTGCGGCCACACGCATGGCGGGCAGATCGACCTCCCCATCATCGGCAAACCCGCCGCATGGCTCGGCCACTGGCCCTTTGCCGGGCGGCTGGACGAGGAGGGCCGGACACTCTATGTCGGCCGCGGCGTCGGGACCACGCCGTTCCTGGGGATGGGGTTGAGGTACAACTGCCCGCCCGAGATCACGGTCATCGAGACATAGCGGCACGTCATCACCGAAATGTCGGATGTTTGGTTTTGTGGCTCTGTAGAAACCATTTTCTTTTCATCGCCTCACCCCCCCGGTGAACTGAATCCATCGCCTTCCCTCATGCTCACGCTCGGGGGGAGAGTCCCCGAGACCCTCAGGATAGGAGTGGGAAGGCTGAGAAGTGGCGATGAAGAGGGGGTTGCCGTCCACTGCCCATCTTCGCGCGGGGGGTTGCTGGGGGCGGCAAGCCCCCCGTCGAAGAGAACCATCAAGAGGATTTACCATGAAAAATTTTTGATGCGGTATGCCTGAGGCGTGTTCTCGACTCATGCCCGATTCTATAGAACTGGTTTTGTAGAATTGCCCATGAACCCCGGGCTCGAGTATACGCGATGAAAATTTATCTCCGCTTGCTCTCTCTCTTTTCAAGACAGGAGAATCGGTGGGGATCGTGTTCCATCGCCGCCCTTCGGCTATCTTCGTCGTGGGGGCCTGAGATCGGCACCGGGCATGAGGGATCGAGCGGTTGCGATCCCGGTTCAGTCGATTTTATCTCTCATGAGAGAAGAGAGAGTGAAGTAGATATCGGGACTGGCGGTCCGGGACGCCCCGAGATGTCTCTTGCAGCAAACTCTTCTGTTTTACAGCCGTTTACAGCAGTTTGCGGAAGGTGCCGTCACTCAACGGGCGGCGTGGCGCGGATTGATCCGTTTTTTCTCTGCCAGACGTCGAGATCGTGGATCAGTTACAACATTTCGGGTTTCGCACCCACCCACCCACCCGCAGACCCATGAGTCCCCCGGCTACCGGGTGGGTGTGGGTTTTGCTGTAATATAGTACTAAGAGAGAGACGCGTCTCTCTATCTGTACTAGTACTGTACGATCGAACACCTCTCCTCGCCGTTTGATCTTCGCGGCACCTGCTGAAATTCTGCTGAAAACCTGCTGCAATGCTGTAAATGTCGTGGGTGATCCTGACCGTTGCCCCTATCGAGAGTGCGTTCCGTGCCGTCTTGCGGGATGATAAAAACGGGGGACCGCATGCCTGGATCAACGTGCCTTCCTCAACGCTCGTGCCGGGGGGGCGCTGCCCCTGATCCCGGGATGACGAGGGGGTCGGGAACCGTCCGCTTTCGTTCCCGTGGCGACCTTCTGTTCCTGACGTCCTACCGGTCGTCTTCCCGGACACAATAGAGATACTCCTGCGCCCACCCGGCGTACCGCCCGAAGTGCCGGCGGGCGAAGGAGGCGATCTCCTCGTACTCCCTGGGGCTCATCCCCCCGCTCTCGTTGAGGTGGGGGAGGTAGGCGCGGCGCATGATCCGTCTGATCCAGACGTCCACCGGGAAGGCCTCGTACTGCTGGAAGGCGAAGAGGAGAATACAGTCCGCGGCCTTGGGGCCGACGCCGGGGAAGC
Organism: Methanofollis aquaemaris; assembly: GCF_017357525.1. Lineage (NCBI taxonomy): Archaea > Methanobacteriati > Methanobacteriota > Methanomicrobia > Methanomicrobiales > Methanomicrobiaceae > Methanofollis > Methanofollis aquaemaris. The sequence continues at coordinate 1,938,142 of NZ_CP036172.1, forward strand.
GGAGAAGTTCGGTCTTTGCCTCCGGGTACGGGAGGTCGGCGACCTGTGCCGCCCAGTCGGGATCGTCTGCACACATCCGTGCGGTCGTGCAGATATAAGGCGCCCGGTACCCGAGGACACATGCCCTGAGGGCATCCTCGCTGCAGGGCGCGAGGGTCACTGCGTCCGGGAAAGCATGGGCTCCACCAGGGAGGGGCGTTCCGTACCGCTCGGAGAGGAGACGGACCCGTTTTTTGACCGTCGGGATGTTGGTGTTGGTGGCGCAGATATAGGAGATGAGGGTCTCGAAGGGTTCCTGCCTGAGCAGGCGCAGGCCGGTGCAGGAGGTGACCGCCCGGTGGATTGCCGGGTCGGTGTCGATGGAGGCGAGGATCTCGTTCAGGTCAAGGTCGAGGGCGAAGTAGTCGGTGACGAACGCTTTGTCAGCACCTGAGAAGGAGAGCGTCTCTTCGTCCTGCCTGATCCTGACCGCCCGGCCCCGCGCCGTGCCCGACCAGGTGCCGTCCGCGTCCTTCTCCCACCGAAACGCCTGCCCGCACCCGAGCGTGGCGTCGAGGTCGAAGGGGGTGTCGGCATCGAGGACGATGGAATCGTTCATCAGAAAAAAAGGAGTTATTCTTTGCTCTCGCCGCAGCCACTCTCGCCGCAATAGATCCGCGACTGCACGTCGTGCCCGAGCCTCCCGATGGCGTCGGAACGGCACCGTGCGCAGTGGCGCATCTGTTTGATGAAGGGAGCGCACCGGTCCTGCATCGCCCGCTTCTCCGCCGGTGTCGGGGGGGTGATGTGGGCCAGTTTGTACTGCGGGATGAGCGGGATGAGGTTGAAGGAGAAGGCACCGAGTTCCCCGACCTTCTTTGCGATCGCCGGGATGTGCTCGTCGTTGACCCCCGGGATATAGACGCAGTTGACCTTCACGAACATCTTGCGTTCGACCGCCATCCTGATCCCCTCGAGCTGGTGTTCGAGGAGGACCTCCGCGGCCTCCCGCCCGGTATAGTGGGTGCCACGATAGTTCACATATGAATAGATCTGCTCGCCGATCGCCGGGTCGATGGCGTTGAGGGTGACCGTGACATTGCCGACATCGTATTGCTGGAGCTCGTCGATCGAGTCGGGGAGGAGGAGGCCGTTTGTCGAGAGGCACATGATCAGGTTGGGGAAGGCTTCGTGGACCAACCGGAGAGTCTCGAAGGTCTCCGGGTTTGCAAGGGGTTCGCCCGGACCCGCGATCCCGATCACCTTCACGTACGGGAACTCGTCCATCACCTGCTTCACCAGGTCCAGGGCCTCGTCCGGCTTCACCACCCTGGAGGTCACCCCCGGCCTGCTCTCGTTCACACAGTCGAAGTCCCGGATGCAGTAGTTGCACTGGATGTTGCACTTCGGTGCGACCGGCAGGTGACAGCGCCCGCAGGTGTGATGGGCCTTTTCACTGTAACAGGGATGTTCCTGCACCTTCCGGAGTTGTTCCGGGTCATAGGGCACCTCCTGCCCCTCTACATTTGCTTTCCTGTATCCTTCGTCGGCCATGTCAAACAAATCACATATCTCTCCGTCTCTATATTACAGTTCGGTTCCCGGACCCGGACAGGGGGAACGGTTATATCGTGACAGATATACCCTGAATAGTATGACGAATCGTGTATCTGTCCTTATGCTCCTCTGTCTCTGCATATCAATGCTTGGAGCCGGGTGTACCTCCCCGCAGGGGCCGCAACCCACGCCGACCCCGATGGTGACCCCGGACGCCACGACCCCGGTCCCGGCCGTCGAGAGTCCGGTCCTGATCGTCGACCCGCGGCTCGACGAGATGACGATCACCCTTGACGCCGTCGAACGGGAGGACGGTCAGGGCGTGATCCTCAAACTCAAGGTAGACCCGAAGGGCGCTGCGATCTCAAGGGACGGTGCCGACATCCTCACGACCTTCTTCGCCTACAACTCTGCAGACAAACCTGCAGGGTATGCACCTGCATCGGCCGATAATGTACGGTCTGCAATGATCCCGTACAGGAGTATATTTTTCACGGTCTATGATGCATCTGTTGAGTTTACCACAGACCTGCCGCGGGACTCGGAGATCAAAGGGCTCGACATCTCGCAGGACTATGTCTATGGGGCGGTCGTCTGGATCCGTGACTGAAAAAAGGATGGCGATAATTTCTTCAGGTTCTTTGATGGGCCTTCCATGCCCAATCGCAGCTGCGGGGGTTTGGGGGCGGATCCCCCGGCGTGAGATGGTGGGAAGGTGTGAGATCAAAAATGCCGCCCCCAGAGAAGGATGAGGGATCTGAACATGCTCTCTTCTGCCGGGTGGGGATCCCCCGAGCCCTCCCATGGCAAGGATAGGCGGGGGCGATGATGTCTGGTGTGTCCCGTCACCCGGTCCTGAGAGAGTCTGAGTGTATCCAGTGGAGTTGAAAAAAGAGGTCAGGTGTCGCAGCCCGGCACTGCCATCACCTGAAAGATTGCCCGACCCTTTGCTGTGAGTGAGATTGTGGTGAAGAGATAGGTCTCCCCGGACGTGCGGTGGTGGGCCTCCACTGCTCCCATCTCTTCGAGTTCTCCGACTGCCAGGTTGATCTCATGGGATTGAAGCCCGGTCATCCTCTCCAGATCCCTGCCGGTATACTGGCGCATCTCGCTCCCGACCAGGGCGTACAACATTTTTTCGGCATTTTTTCCCGGTTTTTTCATTTAGTTCCTCCCTTCTTCGTAGTCTGCTGTGTGTTCTCATCCACACATCTGAGAATAAAACCTTTGTATGTCAGTGGGGGCGGTTACGGGTTTCACGAATCATGGGGTAAGAGATATAATCGAGTATGGATATTATACCCTTGCCATGAAAAAGATCACCTTTATTATGCTTGTCGTGATCATGGTGGCTGCTGCCGTCATCTGCGGCTGTACAACGCCGGGAGGTGGGGAGGCGACACCGACCCCGACACCGACGGAGACGACCGCAGCACCGGGAGGGACTCAGACCCTGCTGATCGCGACGACAACCAGTCTCCAGGACACCGGCCTTCTGGATAATCTCAGACCGATCTTCGAGGAGCAGTACAACGCTGATGTGAAGATCACCGCAAAGGGGACCGGCCAGTCTCTCGAACTCGGGAGAGCGGGCGACGTGGATGTGATGATGGTCCATGACCGGGTCCGTGAGGATGAATTCGTAGACGAGGGCTATGGAGCCAACCGGCGGGTCTTTGCCTACAACTACTTCACGATCGTCGGCCCTGAGTCAGATCCGGCCGGGATCGCAAACATGACCCCTGAAGAAGCATTCACCACGTTCCGGGAGAAGGGCCTTGCCGAACCGGGAAGCATCGTCTTCGTCTCGCGGGGCGACGACTCAGGGACACACGGGAAAGAGAAGGCCATCTGGGAGGCTGCGGGCTTCAATTACACCACCGACATCCAGGGCTCGGGCGAGTGGTATGTGGAGGCAGGGACCGGGATGGGCTCCACCCTGGTGATGACCGGTGAGAAGCAGGCCTACACCCTCAGCGATATCGGAACCTATCTGGCCTACAAGACCGAGACCGGCCTGGTCCCGCTGGTCGATCAGGGAGATATTCTCCTGAACATCTACAGCGTGATGGAGATCAGTCCCGAAAAGTATCCTGACGTCAATAGCACCCTTGCGAAAGAGTGGATCAACTTCCTCATCTCGCCTGAGATCCAGGAGGAGATCGGGAACTTCGGTGTCGAGGAGTATGGTCAGCCACTCTTCAACCCGTCGCAGGGTGCCTGGGAGGTACTCGGGGTGGAGCGTGCGGAGACCGAAGAGCCGGTCACCTGAGGTGGCGAGTTCAGGGTTGTGCGGCTGTTTCAGCCTCTCATCCCCATTTATTTCTTCCCCGCGGCCGGTCCGTCCCGGTCGTGACCTCTTTCAAAAGACCGCGAGCGTGCGATATGACAGGGCTTTTTGAGGGACTCGATCCGATCGGGCAGGGACTCTTCCAGGCGATCGAGTTGATCCTCACTCTCGACCCGGCGGTGATGGAGATCACCGCCCGCAGCCTGATCATCACCTTCTCGGCCGTCCTTATCGGTTCGCTCATCTCGCTCCCCATAGGCGCTGCCATCGCTTTCAAGGAGTTCCCCGGAAGAAAGTCGGCGATCAACCTGATCCAGACGATGTATGCGGTTCCGACCGTCGTCGTCGGGCTGGTGGTCTTTCTCTTCATCCGCAGGACCGGGCCTTTCGGGTCTCTCGGCCTCCTCTTCACCCCGGGCGGGATGATCATCGGGCAGACGATCCTGGTCCTTCCCATCATCGTCGGCCTCACGATCTCGGCGCTGATCGCGGTGGACACCACCATCAGGGACACCATCATCTCCCTCGGGGCGACGAAGGTCCAGTTCTTCTTCTCGGTGCTCAAAGAAGCGAGGTTTGCGATCGTCGCCGCCGTGGCCATGGCCTTCGGGCGGGCGATCTCCGAGGTCGGGGCGGCGATCATCATCGGCGGGAACATCCAGGCCAGTTCGTTCTGGAGTTCGACCAGGATCCTGACGACCGCCATAACCCTCGAGACCGGGCGGGGGGACATCGCCCTCTCCATCGCGCTGGGGATCATCCTCCTCTCCATCGCGCTGGTCGTGAACATCCTGATGAACTTCGTACAGCAACGGTGAACCCCATGATCGAGCTCCGGCATATTGCAAAATCGTTCGACGGCACCACCGTCCTGCGCGACGTGAATGCCGTCATCCGGGACGGGGAGATCTTTGCGGTGATCGGACCCTCCGGCTCAGGCAAGTCCACCCTCCTGCGGATGATCAACCTCCTCGACAGCCCCACGAACGGCCGGATCCTCCTTGACGGCACCGACATCCATGGCGAACATTCGCAGCCCCTGGAAGTCAGGAGGAGAATGGCGATGGTCTTTCAGCGGCCGGCGGTTTTCAATATGAGTGTCTATGAGAACATCGCTTATGGTCTCAGGCTCAGGCATCTCCCTGAGGAGGAGATCAGGGAGAAGGTGGGGTGGGCGCTGGAGGTGATCGGGCTCTCCGGGTACGGGACGCGGCAGGCCCGCACTCTCTCGGGCGGCGAGATGCAGCGGGTCGCCCTGGCCCGCGCGCTGGTCACCGCCCCGGCGGTTCTATTGATGGACGAACCGACCGCGAACCTCGATCCGGTCTCGACGGCGGTGATCGAGGAACTGGTGGTAAGGATCAATCGCGAGCAGGGCCAGACGGTGGTCATCTCAACGCACGACATGCACCAGGGCCAGCGGCTTGCCCACCGGATCGGGGTCTTGATGGACGGGGTCTTCTCCCAGGTGGGGACACCGCGGGAGGTCTTTGCGACGCCGAAGAACAAGCATGTCGCCAGGTTTGTCGGGATCGAGAATGTCCTCTCAGGCGAGATCATCGCCACCTCCGAAGGGGTGGTCACCATCGATACGGGCGGGGGGGTGCGGGTCCAGGCCGTCGCCCCGCTCCAGGTGGGTGCCCGCGTCTGCGCCTGCATCAAACCCGAAGACATCACGCTGTACCTCGTGGACGGCAGTCAGGTCAGCGCCCGCAATGTCCTGAACGGCATGGTCATGGAGATGAAGGCCTATGGGCCGCTCAACCATCTCACCATCGACTGCGGGATCCCCCTCACCGCTCTGATCACCTGGAAGTCGGCGGAAGACCTGAACATCAGGGTCGGTACGAAGGTGCGTCTCTCGTTCAAGGCGAGTGCGGTTCATGTTGTTGAGGATTCAGGATGAATTGGCTTTGTTGAACCAGGTATGAGCCGAGACCACGCCTCATGTTTGATTCTACACAGTCCATCACTCTTTCTTCTTCCATGCCCGGAGTGCATAGGCAAGGAGGAGGCCCACGACAAACCCGACGGTGATGTTCACCAGAAGAGCGAGGACGGCGATGACCCCGGTGACGAGGTACGAGTCGGTCTTGAGACTGTGTTTGCCGAGTTCGACCGCGGCGAAGATGAGCAACCCGCCGAAGACGCCGAGCGGGATGAGGGCAAGGCTCTCAGGCGAGGCGAAAAAAAGGGCGAAGCCGAGGAAGATCGCCCCTGCGATCACGTTCGCCCCGCCGGTCCTGGCCCCGAAACGGTGCTGGGCGGCAAGTCCGCCGGCACCGTGGCACATCGGAAAACCGCCGAAGGGCACCGAGACCAGGTTCATGACCCCGATCGTGCGGGAGAGGCGGTCGGGGGGGACGTCGGTCTTGAAGAGGTCGAGGGTGAGGAGCGAGGTCGCCAGGATGGCGTTGGTGAGGGTGAGCGGGAACTGCGGCGGGACGAGGTAGAGTCCCGCGTAGACGAGGTCGGCGACGTCGGGGAGGACGAGGGTGGGCAGGGGTATCATCGAGATCTGGGGGATGCCGGCGGTGATGATCCCGGCGCCGATCCCGATGGCCAGGACGACGAGCGCCGAGACGTCGTTGACCTTCCAGCGCAAAGCGGCGAGGAAGAAGAGCACGACTACCGCAATCGATATTCCGGCAAAGAGCGGGTCCGACTCGAGGAAACCGAGGGACGTCCTGATCAGCACGAGTGCGAGCCCGGCCTGCACCCCCCTGATGACTGAGACCGGGATCCGATCCCTGAGCCAGGTCATGCTCCCGCAGCACCCGAGGGCGAGAAAGATGACGCCGATGATCATTCCGGCGCCAGCGATCTCCCCGGTGGTCAATCCTTCGGCGATGGCGATCGCTCCGACCGCCTTGAGGGGTTCGATCGGAATGGGGAGGCGGTAGTAGACCCCTGAAATGACATACCAGAGGGCGAAGAAGAGAAAGATCTGCGCGAGGTTCACCTCGCAGACGAGGGCGACGCCAAGGACGATCGGGAGGATGGTCCCGAAGTCGCCGACCGATCCGGCGAACTCTGCGATGGTGAATCTGAGCGGTCGAGGCCCGTTCTGTTCTTCTGCCTTCATAGGTTCTGTCATCTGCGTACGTTCCTTCCGTGACGATCGTTTCCGCCCTGATGCGGGAGAAAGGTTCCGATTGCGGAGTAAAATCAGGGGTGTTTATTTACAATGTTAATTAACGCTCTCTATATGAAGTCATTCTCGATCATTCTTGTCTTGATGCTTGTGGTCGGCGCTGCCTGCGCCGTCTGCGGATGCACCACCGAGCAGACAACGACAACACCGCAGGTGTCGGAAAAACCGACGCTGATGGTCTATTGCGGCGCCGGTATCAGGGAGCCGATGGAAGAGATCGCCGGAATATATGAGAACAAGACCGGCACCCTGATCAAGTTCACCTTCGGCAACTCCGCCGCTCTCCTGAGTCAGATGGAACTGGTGAAGCAGGGCGACCTCTACATGCCCGGCGCCACCGCCTATATCGAGAAAGCGGCTGAGAAGGGGTATGTGAACAGCACCGAGCAGGTCGTCTACCACATCCCGGTGATCGCCGTCGCCAGGGGCAACCCCAAGAATGTGACCTGCATCGAGGATCTGGCGCGCGACGACCTGACCGTCGTCGTCGGCGACCCCACCGGCCCGGCGATCGGCAAGAGCACCAAGAAGATGCTGAACAAGAGCGGTCTCTGGGATGCGGTATCTGAGAACGCCGCCGCCACGCGTGCGACCGTCAACGAACTGGTCGTCGATATCTGCATGGGCACCGCGGACGCTTCGGTCATCTGGTACGACCTCTATGTGCCCGACAAGATGGATCTCATCGAGATCCCGAAGAATCAGAACGACATCAAGGTGATCCCGATAGGGACGCTTGAATTCTCGGAGAACCCGATCGAGGCACAGAAGTTTGCCGACTTCGTCGCTTCGGACGAAGGGAAGGCGATCTTCGTGAAGCACGGCTATATCGTCTACCCTGATCCGAAGTACGAGGCCTGATCCCTCAGGGCTCCTTCCCCTTTTCCATCATCACTGACGAGGTAATTCCCATGCATTCAGAATCAATCGACCCGACAAGACAACCGGTCACCTACCGGCCCATCGGCGTCATCAGGACGCCCTTTACCGAACAGGAGAACACCCCTATCCAGGGGATATTCAACTCGGCATGCGGCACTGTAGAGTTGTTCCCCGAGTACGAGGCCGGGCTGCTGGATATCGAAACCTTCTCGCACCTGATCCTGATTTACCACTTCCACCAGGCGAACGGTGCCATGCTCCGCCAGAAACCATTCCTCGACCTCCAGAAAGAACGCGGCATCTTTGCCATCCGCCACTTCAACCGCCCTAACCCGATCGGGATCTCGATCGTGGAGTTGAAGGGCGTGCGCGGCAACGTGCTCGACGTCTGCGGCGTGGACACCCTGGACGGCACCCCGCTCCTTGACGTCAAGCCCTATGTCCACCAGTTCGACCACCGCGAGGAGGTCAGGAGCGGATGGGTGGACGACCAGCATGTGGACGATGTCAGGGATTGGAACAGCACCCCCGAGGCACTCAGGCATCGCGACCGGGTGAATCTGTGAATGCCCCCAATCCCCTGAAGGCGGTGACGATCGGCGTTGCCGCCCTCCTCACCACCTTCATCATCGTCCTGCTGCTCCTGGTCGTCACCCATCCATCCCCCGCCGCACTCCTCTCCTCCATCGCCTCGCGCGAGATCCAGTTTGCCGTCTATCTATCGATCGTCACCTCGGTCGCATCGACCGCGATCTGCGTTCTGATCGCCGTGCCCTCGGCCTACGCCCTGGCGAGATATGACTTCTTCGGCAAAAATGTGGTGAATACCATCGTCGACATGCCACTCGCCCTCCCGCCGCTCGTCGCGGGTGTGGGACTTCTCCTCTTCTTCGGAACCACCCCGATCGGGAAGGCGCTCGCCGAGGCGGGACTGGTCTTCATCTTCACGCCCCTCGGGATCGTGGTGGCGCAGGTCTTCGTGAACTTCCCGTTCATGCTCAGGATCATGCGCTCGACCTTCGAGTCGATCAGTCCGCGCTACGAGTACGTGGCAAAGACCCTCGGGTGCACCGACGTCCAGGCCCTCTGGCGGGTCACCCTGCCGATGGCGACGAGCGGTCTCATCGCCGGCGGGGTGATCACCTGGGCGAAGGGGATCGGTGAGTTTGGGGCCGCGCTCATGCTCGCCGGTGCGACGCGGATGAAGACCGAGACGTTGCCGATATCCCTCTTCCTCAACATGTCCTGCGGCGAACTGGACCTGGCCATCTCGGCGGCGACGATCCTGATCGTCATCTCGATCGCCTCGCTCTACGTCTTTGAACGCTATGGCGGGAGCGTCAGGTTATAGGAGGCGGATGAATGTTACAAATTGAACACGTATCCAAGGACATGGGGGAGTTTGTCCTCAAAGACGCCACCCTCCAGGTGAACGACGGCGAATACCTGGTGATCATCGGGCCGACCGGTGCCGGTAAGACGATCCTCCTTGAGACGCTGGCAGGGATCTATCCCCCGGATAGCGGCAGGATGATCCTCGACGGCCGGGACATCACCGATGCGCCCCCGCGGGAGCGGCGGATCAGCATGGTCTACCAGGACTACATGCTCTTCCCCCACCTCACGGTCGCGGAGAACATCGGTTTCGGGTTGAAGAACCAGAAGGTGGAGCGATCGGAGATCGAAGAAAAAGTGCGAGAAGCCGCTCAGTTTCTCGGCATCGATCATCTCCTCCACCGTTATCCAGAGACACTTTCCGGCGGCGAACAGCAACGGGCGGCCATCGCCCGGGCGATCGTGATGGAGCCCGCGCTCCTCCTCCTCGACGAACCGCTGAGCGCACTGGACGGGCGGACACGGGAAAAACTCAGGAGAGAACTGCGTCACCTCCACGACCTCTACGGGATCACGGTGATCCATGTCACCCATAACTTCGAGGAGGTCTTCTCGCTCGCGGACCGCGTGGCCGTGATCCGGGGCGGCGAGATCGTGCAGGTCGGCGAACCGCACGAGGTCTTCAGAAAACCGAACTGCGAGTTTGTGGCGAATTTTGTGGGTGTGGAGAACCTCTTCAAGGGCACCTGTGTCAGGAAGGATGGGATCTCCGAGGTCACTGTCGATGGCGTCCGGATGATCTCGACGGCCTCTGTTGACGTCGATGAGGTCTGTGTCTCGATACGGCCAGAAGAGATCCTGATCTCGCCGCGGCCGATCGATTCCAGTGCACGAAACCGGTATTCCGGGACGGTTCAAGAGATCGCCGATAATGGGGCGACCGTCAGGATCACGGTCGACTGCGGGATCCCCCTGGCGGTGCTGATTACCCGGCAGGGATATCTTGAAATGGGTCTGGTTGAGGGAGGCACTGTTTCTGTGGCCTTTAAAGCCTCGTCTGTCCAGATCTTCTGATAGGTCTCAGGCGGGTGCGTGTCACCTGCCAAAGATCCTTCCCTTGATCGCATCGAGGAGGTCAGGCCCGAGGATCTGCTCGACTTCTTCTGGATAGTCCTCCATGATCCTGGAAAAGAGAATTGCCGTCCCCTTTGTATTGGTCGAGACCCCGACCCGCTCGGTGCGGGTGACCAATCCCTCCTCTTCCATGGCGGCGAGGACCGGGATGACATAGTAATGGGGGACCGAAAGATAGGCGGCGAGGCGTCTGGTCTTGGGGAACCTGATGCTGATCTCGTCCTTGGTGCAGAGAAATGTGATGGCACCGTCCTCAAAGATGAGAATCCGTGCAACTGCTGTGAGAATCTCACCTGAGGTCAGTGCAGACATAACACAGGTAAAGAGATTATTCGTCTTTCTTATTATGATGGTGCTCGCCCTCTGGCATCGGTTCGAGCCAGACGATCTCGGCACCGAGGTCTGCGGCGATGACCTCAACCTCGTTCTTTCTGAAGTGCTTGGACTCCAACCAGAGTCTCCTGGAGTTGTTGTCTCCGGTTACGGCGACGATACGGAACTTCGGCTGCTTGACACCGCTGCCGACCTTCTGGCGTTCACGAACATAGATCTTCATGGAAATCACCTGATATCCAGTTGATATACCAACTGGTATACGCTCTGTTATATCTCCCTACGTATAAATATTCTCTTCATAGGTGATACCATCACAGCAAAACGGTTTGAATTGAATTCAGGGCTCCGCGGTGAGACGATGGTCAGAAAAGGGCTGATGCGGCAGATCGAAGAGATCCCGCAGATCCGGATCATGCCCGAACTGAATGTGATCAAGATTGGTGGTCATGGGACCATCGATTTCGGACGCGAGGTCGTCTTCCCGATCGTGGATGAGATCGGGGCCCTCAAGGAGGCCGGGGAGAAGGTGCTCCTGGTGACCGGCGGTGGCGTCCGGGTCAGACACATCATGGACATCGGGATCAACCTGGGGATGCCGACCGGTGTGCTCGCCGAACTCGCCAGCAAGATCAGCGAGCAGAACGCCCTGATGATGTCCCTCCTTCTCTCGCCATATGGCGGGACACAGGTGGCGTCGGGCGACCTCCTCGAACTTCCGACCCTCGCATCGCTCGGCCTTCTCCCGGTGACCCATGGGACTCCTCCGTACGGTCTCTATGAACAACCCTCTGAGATCGGGTCCATCCCACCGAACCGGACCGATACCGGTGCGGTGCTCATCGCCGAGGTGATGGGGGCGAAGAACTGTATCCTTGCGAAAAATGTCGACGGCCTCTTCACCGAAGATCCGCGCCTCAACCCTGAGGCCGACCTCATCTCTGAGATAACGGCGGAAGAACTTCTTGCGATGGACATGGAGGACATGGTCCTCGAGAAGAAGGCAGTCGAACTCCTCCTTCACACCAAGCATGTGAGAGAGATCAGAGTGGTCAACGGGCATGTGCCCGGCAACATCACGAAAGCGGTAAAAGGAGAGGAGATCGGGACCCTGATCCGGGCCTGACCTCCTTATCTCATTCTTTTATCTGGCGGCGGTTTTCATCTCGCCGCGTTTTTCCTCGGGCATCGCTTCGAGCCAGATGATCTCGGCCCCCACATCCGCGGCGATCTGCTCGATCTCGGTCTTCCTGAAATGGGTCGCCTCGACCTTGAGGTGTCCGGCATCACCCTTCCCCCCGGTAACGGCAACGACGCGGTACTTCGGTTGCTTGACGCCGCTGCCGACCTTCTGCCTCTCTCTCGCATAAACCTTCAACATCTTCTCTTCCCCTCTGGCCACTCGGGGCCATGGTGGCGCCACTATAAATCTCATGATATATAGTATTCGTCAGGTGACGGTATGAAATCTGGTCGATATGAACTGGAGTCCGGGTTGCAGGGCGAGACGCTGGTACGGAAAGGACTAATGCGGCGGACCGGGGATATCCCGCAGATCAGGATCATGCCCGACCTGAACGTGATCAAGTTCGGCGGGCACGGGACGATCGATTATGGCAGGGAAGTGGTCTTCCCGATCGTGGATGAGATCGGGGCCCTCAAAGAGGCCGGGGAGAAGGTGCTCGTGGTGACTGGCGGCGGCGGACGGGTGCGGCATATCATGGACATCGGCATCGACCTCGGGATGCCGACCGGCGTGCTTGCCGAACTCGCTGGCAAGATCAGCGAGCAGAACGCGATCATGATGACTGTTCTTCTTTCTTCATATGGGGGGGTGCGGGTCCACACCGCCGATCTCCTCGAACTCCCGACGATCATCGCCCTCGGCCTTCTCCCGGTGACCCACGGCACCCCACCGTACGGGCTGTACGAGCAACCCCCCTCGGTGGGATCGATCCCGCCGAACCGGACTGACACCGGTGCGGTGCTCATCGCCGAGGTGATGGGGGCGAAGAACTGTATCCTTGCGAAGAATGTTGACGGGCAGTTCACCGAGGATCCGAGGGTCAACCCCGGCGCCGAATTGATCGCCGAGATCTCGGCAGAGGATCTTCTTGCCATGGACCTGGAAGACCTGGTGCTGGAGCGCCGGGCGGTTGAACTCCTTCTCAATACCAAACATGTGAAAGAGATCAAGGTGGTCAACGGGCATGTGCCCGGCAATATCACGAAGGCGGTGAAGGGGGAGCGGATCGGGACGGTGATCAGGGGATGAACCCTGGCCCCTTCTCTTTAAGAATGATCTTCGGAACACATGCCTGCCGCCCCGCCTCGGTCACATAGGGAACGGCGACATCGATCCCATAGGCCTCTCCGAGATTTTGTGGGGTGAGCACCTCTTCCGGCGGTCCGACCGCGATAAAGTTCCCGCCTTTCATGATCGCGACGGTCTGTCGGACCACAAAACTGTGGTCAGGGAAGTGAGAGGTCATGATCACTCCTATCCCATTCCTCGCGAGGCGATCGATAAGTTGCAAGACCCTGATCTGGTTGCCGAAGTCGAGGTGGGAGGTTGGCTCGTCGAGGATCAGGATCTCAGGTTGCTGGGCGACGGCCCGGGCGATGAGGGCAAGTTGGAGTTCGCCACCGCTGATATCAGAGACCGGCCGTTCGGCGAGGTGTGCGATCCCGACGGTCTCCAGCGCGGCCTGAACAGTCGTGCTGTCACTCTTCCCCGGTCCTGCAAAAGCCGGGAGATGAGGAGTTCTGCCCATGAGTACCAGTTCGCCCACCGTGAAAGGGAAAACGATCTGGTGGCTCTGTGGGACATAAGCAATTTTTTTGGCGATCTCAGTTCTGGAAAGGTCAGCGATCTCCTCTCCTGCGAGTTGGATGCATCCCTGTCCGAGAGGAAGGAGGTTAAGGAGACACTTGATCAGCGTCGATTTGCCGGTGCCGTTCGGACCGAGGATACAGAGACACTCGCCTGTGTCCAGGGAGAAGGAGATGCCTTCAAAGATCGATCTTCTCCCGTCATAGGAGAACCCCGCATCGCTGACCTGGAGGATCATGACCACCCCACCTTCTTGGTCTTGAGGAGCCAGGCGAAGACCGGCGCCCCGATAATCGCAGTGAGTATGCCGAGCGGGATCTCGGCCGCGGTCAGAGTTCTGGCGAGGTCGTCGATGATGAGAAGGTACGATGCGCCTATCGCAGCTGAAAGGGGCAGTAATTTCCGATAATCCGGGCCGACGATCATCCTGGCGATATGGGGGACGACCAACCCAACCCATCCGATGACCCCTGAAAAACAGACCGCAGTCGCTGTGATAAGGGTGGCACAGAGGATGATCGCCCGGGCCATTCTGGCCGTGTCCACACCGAGGGTGCGCGCCTCGTCCTCGCCCATGGCAAGGACATTGATCCGCCATCGAATGAGCAGGAGAACCGTGGTGCCGAGAACGATCGGGACGAGGAGAAACATGAGGTCGCCGGCTTTCACACTGGAAAGACTGCCCATCAGCCAGAAGACAATTGCCGGGAGTTTCTCATAAGGGTCGGCCATATACTTCAGGAGCGAAATGAGGGCCGAGAAGAAGGAACCGACAACGATCCCGGCGAGGACCAGAACCAGCGTAGGGGTGGTCTTGTAGATCTTGGCAAGGGTATATGTTAGTCCGACGGCCAGGACACCAAAAGAAAAGGCGAAAGTCTGAATGACCCAGGTCTCGCCTGAGAGAATGATCCCGAGGGCGGCACCGAACCCGGCTCCAGATGCGACACCAAGTATATGGGGGGAAACGAGTGGGTTCCTGAAGAGCCCCTGAAATGAGGCGCCGGAGACCGCAAGTCCGGTCCCGATAAGCAGGGCGGCGATGACCCTGGGGAACCGTACTTTGAGGATGACGGTATCCACGACGTCCGGCCAGGTGTGGGGGATCGAGAGAGGGAAATTGGGGATGCTCTCAAGGGCCGCTGCAGCGAGAACCTGCGGGACCGTGAGGGGATCGACGCTGAACCTCCCGAGGAAGAGAGAGACGAAGAAAAGAATGATAGGAAGGCCGCAGAGTGTTCCTGCGACGATGGAGTCTCTACTCTTCACGCTCGGTGCCGTTCTATTCACCTTGTTCATCCCCTCTCTTTTTCTGTTCCCTGACGACGGCAAGGGTACCGAAATTGTACAGGTTGCGAGCATAACACTCCAGAGCGATATCGGCGCCGGTGGTCAGATGGGTGAGGGTACTCCTGCTCCCGACTGCCACGCTCTTCCCCGACCAGTCGCCCCCGAGAGTCCTCTCAGGGAGTGCGGTGAAGTAACCTGAAAAGGGATAGGGCTTATTCTCGTCATCTTCCCGGAAGTGGAAGTATGCAGGAGGATGGGGCTGACGATTGAGGTGTTCGCCGGTCATGGCCGCGAGGTACTGCTCGCCCCCCTGGGGATAGATGAATTCCCCGAAGGTGTTGTCGCACCGCGTCCACGGGAGGAGAAAATTGTCGGTCCCTACTCCTTCGATGATAATGAAGGCGACTTTGTCCCCTTCTTCAAGTCTCCTGAGGACAGTCGGTTTGATCTCTGGGAGTGTTCGGATCGTGCCGGCGTCACTGTGGATCGGGATCTCTCGGTCCAGCCCGGGAATTGCATGGACCGGTCTGGTGACACTCCCGAAACCGCGGAAGATCCATCCTTGCTCTGCAGCGAGGAGGAGGTCGGGGAGACGGTGTGCCTGCTCTTTGCAGGGACGGAATTGCCTGACGACTTCGTCCTTCGTCATGGCCCACCTGATGCCGTCCATCTCTTCGATCTCCTTGAGATCCCGGGTGGAAGGGCGATCAACGGCTGCGTAGGTGGGGACAGGGCCGGTCACATTCTCGATCCCGTCGATCGTCGAGAGGTCGACCCGTCCCATCACCGGCGTCAGCGATCCGGTCCCGAGGACGACCGGGCAGAAGCCGCTCTCCTCAATGAAACGTCCGGCCTCAACGAAGGCGGTGGCGACGGCTCCGAGCCATGCCTCCCGACTGAGACCCGAGAAGGTGCGCAGGAAGAAGGGGTTTGCATAGTTCAGGAGAACTAGTTCGGGGCTATATCGCCGGGTGAGGCCCAGGGCGGTATCGGTAACCCAGGCCATCGCCCCCGCTTCCTGATCTCCGGGGTAAGGATGGTCCTGCTGGATCTTTCTGGCAATGCTGCAGAGTGGCCCATCGGCTTCTCTCTCCTGCCCACTCTCAAGGTCGAAGACGGTCTGCCAGCCGACGGCATCAAGGATCCCGAGGGCGGTCATGCCGTGCCCTCCTGATCCCAGGGACGATGCCCGCCGAGGACTGGAATCTTCGTCCCACAGGTGGGACACCGGTCGCCGTCGAGATGGTAACCGGTCAACTTCGCTCCGCACCCTCCCGGACTGATCCTGGTGATCACCGCCCTGCCGCAGGAAGGACAGCGGGTATCAGTCCACTGCGACCCTGCGAAGTTGGAGAAGTAGATATAGGGCAGGTGTTTGCAGGCCCCGGTGAGGAGGGAGGTGATCTCTTCAATGTCGGGGTAGCGTTCGTCTTTCATCTCATACTCCGGAAGAAGCCTGAAAACGTGCCAGGGGATATTCGAGTCTATCGAACGGATGAAGGCGGCGATCTCCGGGATCTCGATGTCGTTGACACTCTGGATGATCGGGGTCGTCACCTCCACATGACAGCCGGCGGCAAGAGTCTTCAGGTTCCGGAGGACGGTCTTTGCGGCATCGATCCCGATGTAATCCCGATAAAACTCTTCTGAGAGCGACTTGACACTGAGGTTCACAAAATCGCAGACCTGCGCCATCTCTTCAGCGACCGTCCCGGTCATGCAGCCGTTGGTGAGGCAGCCTGCCTGGAGGCCGGCGGCATGCGCGGCGAGAGCGAGATCTCTGAAAGAAGGAAAAGAGACGGTCGGTTCATTGATCCCGAATATGATCGAGTGACAACTCGCAAGTCGGGCCTTTCGTACCAGTGCCTCGGGTTCCATCTGGAAGTATCTGAAGGTGGCCGGGTCGGTCCTGGCCACATATGCATTGGAACAGTATCGGCAGGAGGCGTTGCACCCTGCCGTGCCCACCAGCAGAGCGCGGGATCCCGGATACGCATGAAAGAACGGGAGGGACTCGATGTGGCTGGCAAAATAGGACGACCAGCGGTACGGGAAGCGTTCCAGAACGCGTCCCTCAGAAAGGTGATACGTCCCGCAGATCCCGGTTTTTCCTTCGTCAAGGTTACAACCTTGATCACAATAGTGGCATCTCATGGTGTGCATCTCATAAAGAGGAGGGCGCCGGGGGCGCCCCTGGATCTGGCTCAGGCCTCTGCACCTGTTTCAGTCGAAACTGTGGTGGGGACAGGAGTCGTGGTCTTCAGGCCCGGGAAGGTGGTGCCGGGGACGGTCCCACCAAGTTCAGTGAAGGACGTCCCATAGAACTGCTCATAGAAGGAGTCTGCATCCGCAGTCACGTCGGTGTCTTTGAAGAGGTCGGGGTGAAGGGTCTTTGCGGTCCACTCCAGACCGAGGGCGGTCTGCGGCGAGGGCGAGTCCCACTCGCAGATGTTGGAGGGGAACCAGTAGACCTGGCCGTTCTTGACGGCGGTGATGCTATGGAGGTCAGGGTCGCTCATCACGCTCTCGGGTGTGGAGACGCTCTGATACTGAACGAGGAAGATGATGTCAGGGTCCCATGCGAGGAGTTGCTCGGTATTGACATCAGCCCAACGGGTTCCTGCGAGTTCCGACGCGACATTTTCGCCGCCTGCGGCCTCGATGAGGCTGCTCTGGAACATCTCGCCGCCGGCGGAGGAGGAGATCCCGTTCCACCCGCCGAGATAGACCTTCGGCCGCTGCTCCTCAGGGAGGTCTCCGGTCTGCGACGTCACGGCGTCAAGGGTGTTCTGATAAATCTCGGTGAAATCAGTGGCGGCGTCATCAGACCCGAGAGCTTTTCCAAGCTGGCTCATGGTGCTCTTCATCTGGTCATGGTTCTCAGCGACGACACCAAAGACGGTCAGGCCCTTGTCTTCGAGATCTTCAAGGGATTCCTTGTTCCATCCTGCGACCAGCACGAGGTCGGGCTGCAGTTCGAGGACAGTCTCGACGTTAAGATCTCTCGGGTTGCCGACACAGGTAAGGTCGGCGATCCCTGGGTTGAGGAGACAGACGAACTGGTCGGTCTGCGACTGAGTGATGGAGTCGACGCCC
Organism: Methanofollis aquaemaris; assembly: GCF_017357525.1. Taxonomy (NCBI): domain Archaea; kingdom Methanobacteriati; phylum Methanobacteriota; class Methanomicrobia; order Methanomicrobiales; family Methanomicrobiaceae; genus Methanofollis; species Methanofollis aquaemaris. The sequence goes on from NZ_CP036172.1 coordinate 1,956,025, forward strand.
ACGAACCGGTCCGCAGCTCCGAGCGTGGTCACCATCCGGACAGCCGGGGGATAGTTGGTCACGATCCGTTCCACCGGGAGACGGATCTCGACGTCTCTCCCTGCACCATCGGTGACGGTGACGGTCCTGACGTGGGGAGCAGGTATCGGACCCATGATCTCGCGGGCCTCCTCTTCAGAGAGATCGTAGTCGTAGAAGAGGCTGTAGAAGTCCTGGGCCTCGGCGACCATATCGAGGTCGACGGTCTCGGGGTAGGTGCCGTTTGCAAGCCATTCCATACCGAGGACCGCCTCGGGAACCGGGCTGCCCCAGTCGCCGACAAAGCGCGGGATGCGGTAGACCTTGCCGTGCTTTACGGCCTTGATCTCCTGCCAGGCAGGGTCGGTGAGGAGGGCCTGCGGGTCACCATTGTTGCTGAGGATGATCACGTCGGGGCTCCAGGTGGCGACCTGCTCGAAGTTCACTTCCTGGCGGTGGCCGACGAGTTCTTCGGAGGCGAAGCGGCATCCCGCGTCATGTGCCCACTGGGAGTGGAACTCGCCGCCGGCGAAGGTGTGGAGCGGCGACCTCCAGGTGATGTAGGCGTTGTCCTGGTCGGCCTCCGGGATCTCGCCGGTCATCTCGACAAGGGCCGAGCGTCTGTCACCGAGGTATGAGACAAGGTCTTCGGCGCGTTCTTTCTTGTTCAGGACATCCCCGATGACGGTGAGGGCACCGGTGACATCGTCGAAACCGTTCGTGTTGAGGTAGACGACCGGTACACCGACCTCATCGAGTCCTCCCTTCGACCAGGAACCGGCGATGATCACGTCGGGGTGGACAGCGAGGATCGCTTCCTTGTTCACCTCGATGCCGGTCCCGCTGACGACCGGGATATCCGAGATGGATGGGTCGATGGTCTGAAAGCCTTCGTCGATGGAGGCAAAGCGATCGATGCCCGCCAGGCGTTTTGCATCCCCGTCGATCGCCATGACCATAGCGGCCGCAGGGGTGTAGAGGGTCACGACATGGTGGGTGGTGTACGGTATCCTGACGGTGTCGCCGTTCATATCGGTGACTGTCCTGTATGATGGCGTCGAACTGTCGCTCCCGGAATCCTCCCAGTCTGATGACGATGCAGGGGTGGTTTCGGTGACATTGGCCGTCACTTCAGGTGCGGTGGTATTTTCCGGCGTTGGGGTCGGGACCGGCGTCTCGTTTGTCGGAGAGATGGTGGGTACGATGGTGAGGGTGGGGTGCGACTCCGGGGCGGCCGTAATGCCCTGATGGGGGTTTGTACTCTCCGGAGTCGGCGTCTGCGGTTGATCCGGTTGCTGCCCGGCAGGTGCAAAGATGGCCGCACCTGCAACTACAGCGGCAACGATGGTTGCTACCAGTAAAATGGCGGTTAGCGTTCTATCCATGGTTCATCTCCACATTAATTTAATTTAAACCGATGAAACTCACAATGAGGTTCAAAAATAGAATTTTTCCGGCCCATGGAAATAGATTGTCATCTGATTACCCCTGTTAATTAATTTAACATCATTAACTTAACCCTCCTTCCGGGCATATGATCTCCCGGAATTTCTGGAAGAATACCTATCAGAGAATAAAATGGATTTCAAAACAGAATTCACACGATTCGTACAGAGATTATGAGAACGTGTCATGTGCGTCGTCACGCGCCGCCAGGCCTCCCTCCATCTGCCGGATCAGGGCCTGCAGGTGCTCTCGATAGGTCTCCCTGAATCTTTCTGGATGAATCATGTCGGCCCGGTGTCCCCGCAGCACCAGGATCCGGTCGGCCTGGGCGATGAGGGGGTCGAGGGAGGAGGAGGCGATGACCAGCGCCGCGTCGCCGAGGGCCGCACGGTTCCCCGCGAGGAGACCGGCAAGCGGGGTGACGTCCTCTTCCTGGAGGCAACTTGTGACCAGGAGGTTGGCTGCCGCCCGATCCTCGTCCACGACGATGAGCGGCGCTTCTTCCCGTATCGCCGCCGCGAACTGCATGGCCATCGTCATCGACCCGCTCCCCTGGCCGAAGGCGGCCTTCGGCGTCCCTGTCATGCCGGGCGGGAGGCGGTGGAAGAAGAGACTCACATCGGCGCCATTGAGGTCGAGCCCTCCCGCCTCTGCGGTTCTGATTCCCCTTACGGTGACGACCAGTTCTCGCCCGTCTCCGGGGGCGTGATCGTCCTCGCCGGCCCGGATCGCCTGGATGAGCGTGGTCTTCCCCTGGGCATTCGATCCTGCGATGACCAGCGCCTCTCTGCGCCTCACCCCAAGGCCGGTGACGACCCGTCCGCTTGCCGGGAGTTCGACCTCCACCGGCTCCAGTGCCTCAGGGCACTGGAAGGGGATATGCACCCCATCCTTGGGTCCGGCGATCCGGTGGTGCTGACGGAAGGGGGTGTAGACCCGCGCCGGTCTGGTGCCGTCGCCGAGAAAGGCGACCAGTCCCATCGCCGGCAGGCGGTCTCTGAGACCTTTCTGGTCCAGGGAGAGGAGGACCGCGTCCATGAGCGCACTCCGGGGGACACGCTCGGTTACCGTACGGATCCCGTCAGCCAGGTCAGCCACGCGCTCGCCGAGGCTCCGGATGGTCTGCCGGTCGGGGGGCCCGGGGTATGCGAGCGCCCCCCTGACCGTGCAATGGAACCCGTCCTCGGCCAGGACGTTCTCCAGGTCGGACTTCCAGAGCCCTGAGCCCATCGCCGATTCAGAGTGGACGAGGGTGACCGGTTCGGTCCACCCGGCGTACCGTTGCGGCCGCGGCGTGTCCAGTCCGCCGAGAGGGTGGAGGCGGGGGTCGTCGGGTGCGCCGTTCTTGACCGCTTCGATCACGGCCCAGGCCGCGCCGTCCGCACCGCCGGCATCGATCTCCGGGGGGAGCGGGAAAGGTATGAGAAGGGGAACCGAGAACTGGAGGGCCCCGCCGTCGGGCGAGCGGATGACAAAGGTGTTCGTCCCTTCCCGCACCCGCGGCAGGTCGACCACCCCGCCCGCCGCCCCGACCACCTCTAAGGTCGCCGCCATCCATCCGTCCCGGCCCATCATGATGATCTTGGATAGAAGGGCATCAAAGAGTTTCCTCTGCGAGGTGCCGGAGAGACTCTCGAGTGTCGGCCCTGGAGAATTCGGCTCTGAGAATCCATGCATGAACCCCGAGCTCATGCATACACGATTGAATGTTATTCCGGCTTTGTAGAATCGGGCATGAACCTTGGGCTCAAGCATACGAAATGAAAATGATCGTGGGTCTCCAGAGTGTTTAGATCCGTGCTCCGCCTTCAGAGCAGGACACCACGGGGGAACACCGCCTTATTGCCGCCCCGCCCCTATCTTCGTCGTGGGGGGTCCGGGGGTGAAACCCCCGGCGCGAGATTGGGATGAAGATTCTGCGATGAGGGCGGCACGCCTGATCACCACGCCTTCCCACACCTTCACGCCGGGGGCGCTGCCCCCGGACCCCCGGGATGAAGATAGGGGCGGGAAGGCAAAAGGTCGATCATTCAGAAGGTCTCTCTGTCATCTGCGTATCACTCACGAAGGAGTCTAGAGAATTTAATCCATCATGCAAACCCGGAGAGATGATCCTCAGGATCATTTTCATGGTAATCCCTTACCTTTCTTCTGAGTGCAAGCGCGACTCGAACGCCTCCCTCAATGCTCACGCCAGGGGCTCCGCCCCCACCCTCACGCGAGATGACAGATAAGATTGGTGATGAGGGGCGGCCGGTCTGATCATGACGCCTCCCTGTCGGCATGATCCACGAAGATTGAGGCGGAGAGAGGGCTGATCTATTCTCAGCAGGAACACGCGCCATGCCGTCCCCCCGGCCCTATCTTCTCGTGAGACAGCAGAGAATATTCGGTGAAAGGAGGCGGCAGGTTCGGATCAAGGAGGTGTTCAAGCCTCAGATCATTTCTGGATATGGGGTCCACCACCACTCTTTGAAAATCACTAATACCGCCCGGCGCCCAGTACACAGCAATGAAGGTCACCATCCTTGCAAGTGGGAGCAAGGGCAATGCCATCTATGTGGAGGGAGAGGAAGGCTCCCTTCTCATCGACGCCGGGCTTTCCGCCCGGGAGATCAGGAAGCGGATCGGCGATGCCGGGGGGGACGAGAGCGACCTGCGAGGGATCCTGGTCACCCATGAGCATACTGACCATATCAAGGGGGCCGACGTCCTTGCCAGAAAGTTCGAGGTGCCGGTGGTCGGAACCGGGGGGACACTGGCTGGATTTCTGGATGCGCGGACCTCCACAAAACCGGTGGCGACGCGGAGGGTATCGGTAGGAGATCCATTCAGAATCTCTGGATTTTCGGTGATCCCCTTTTCCACGGCCCACGACGCCGCCGAGCCCTGTGGCTACCGTCTGGAAGCCGACGGAGTCCGCGTCGGGTGCTGCCTGGACACCGGGATCGTCACCCCGCGGATCGAACGGGCCCTCGGATGCTGTGACGTCGTCGTCCTGGAGAGCAACCACTGTCCCAGGATGCTTGACGAAGGGCCCTATCCTGCATTCCTCAAGGCGAGGATCAGGTCGAAACTCGGTCACCTCTCCAACAATGCCGCGGCGACCTGCCTCTCCGACATCGGAGAGGATCTCTCGGCAGTGATGCTTGCTCACCTCTCCGAGGTGAACAACACTCCTGAAAAGGCGGAAGAGACCGCGAGAGATGTTTCCCATGACGGGATCGAGCACCTGATCGTCGGCGACCAGCACGCGGTATCGGAAACGGTGAGGATCTGAACATGGAGTTTGCAGCATTTTCGCGGGTTTGCGAGCAACTCGAAGGGATGAGCGGGAGGCTTGAGATGATCGACCTCGTCGCCTCCATCCTCCCGTCCCTCTCAGACGAGGAACTTCCCATATTTGTCAGGTTTGTGATGGGGCGGGTCTTCCCTGACTGGAGCCCCCAGAAACTCGGCATCGGTCCGAACCTCCTGTACGAGGCGATCGGCTATGTCGCAGGGAGGAAGAAGGCCGACGTCGTCGCCGCGGTCAATGAGACCGGGGACGTCGGGTGTGCCGTCGAGCGGCTCCTCGCCACCAAGTCCCAGACCTCGTTCTTTGTCGAACCCCCCACCCTCGGTGGAGTCTATGGCGACCTCACCAGGATCGCAATGACCGACGGGAACCGTTCGCAGCGGGAGAAGGTCAGGATCATCAAGGGGCTCCTTGGCAATGTGGGAGCCCTTGAAGGGCGGTATCTCTCCCGTCTCCTCCTTGAAGAACTGCGGATCGGTGTCGGTGAAGGAAATGTGCGGGATGCGATCGCCGGGGCCTTCGGCGTCGATGCCGCCCTCGTCGCCCATGCACACCAGGCCCTCAACGACCTCGGAGAGGTCGCTCTTCTGGCGCGCACCGGCGCCCCGGCCCTGCAGGACGTGCACATCGCACCCTTCAGACCGGTGAAGATGATGCTTGCTCAGCAGGGGACGATCGCCGGGATGGTCGAGGACCATGGCGCGGTCGCGGTGGAGTACAAGTACGACGGCACCAGGTTCCAGTTTCACAAAGTCGGGGATGAGTGCAGGATGTACTCGCGCAGGCTTGAAGAGGTCACCGGGGCGGTACCCGATGTGATCGAGAGACTCTGCGCCGCGACGACCCACGACGTGATCCTTGACGGCGAGGTGATTGCGGTCAGAGATGGTCGTCCCCGCCCCTTCCAGTTCGTGCTCAGACGCTTCAGGCGGAAGCACGAGGTCGAGGCGGCGATGGAGGAGGTCGAACTCGTCCCGAATGTTTTCGACATCCTGTACCTCGACGGAGAGACGCTCATCGATCGCCCTCTCTCTGACCGGCGTGCGGTGCTGGAGGAGATGCTTTCCGGGTATGTCGCCCCGCAGTGGGTGAACGACGATACCGATGCCCTCGAGACGATCTATCAGGAGGCTCTGGACGCGGGGCACGAGGGCGTGATGGTCAAGACGCGCGGGGCCGCCTACACCCCGGGCGTACGCGGCAAGAACTGGATCAAGGTCAAACCTGCGGTCGACACCATCGACCTTGCGGTGGTCGGTGCGGAGTGGGGGGAAGGGCGGCGCGCCCATCTCTTCGGTTCGTTCCTTCTTGCCTGCCAGGACGAAGGCGGCGATCTCCTCCCGGTCGGGAAGGTGGCGACCGGGTTGTCGGACGAGGATCTTGCCTTCATCTTCAGGCATCTCAAGGAGTTTGTCATCGCAGAAAAGGGCAAGGAGATCGTTCTTGAGCCGAAGGCCGTCTTCGAGGTCGGGTATGCCGAGGTCCAGGAGAGCCAGAACTATGCGAGCGGTTATGCCCTCAGGTTCCCGCGCTTTGTCAGGTTGCGTGAGGACAAGAGTGTGGACGAGATCGAGACGGTGGGCGGGGTGGCCGCCCGGTACGAGCAGCAGTTCAAGTCCTTATGACCCGGTAGATCTCCCGGTTCTCGTCCCCTTCCACATAGGCGTAATAGTCAGAACCGAAGCCCTCCACATTGGTGAAAGAGACCTCTCCGTTGAAGTCGGTGTATTTGCTCCTGACATTGAGACCGTTTCTATGTCTGAGGACTACCTTCATGTCGGCTGCCGGCTCATCGGTCCTTCGAATGTCGACTTTGAATGAGAGGATCGGGTTGAGGGGTTCTGATATTTTGTCGACTCCTCCCTGCACGTTCTTACCGCTCCCTGTCGGAGTCGCCACCTCTGAAAAGATCTCTTCGCCGCCATAGCGTACGATGAGCATCGCCCCAAGAAGGAAGATGAGAACGCCTGCCGCTCCGAGGATGAGGAGGGCAATGGTCATCGAGGGGATGACCACCCCGATTGCCGCCGGGATCATGTCGGTGATGAGGTACGCGAGAAAGTCCCAGGTCCAGGCAAAGAGGGTGATGTCGGCAAAACGACCGAGGACAACCAGAACAGTGGAGATCATAAATATACTGCCGGCGGCGACGGAAAGGATGCCGAACGAGACCCCCATGATCCGCGCGATGGTCGACCGCCCTTTCACCTTCTTGCCTCGCCGCAGGATATGGACCATGACCACCGCAAGGATGTTGAGGTAGAGCACCCCCGCGATGAAGAGGGTGAATAGATCCTGGGTGGATGACTCGGCGACCCTGGAAGCCATATTGGTTGCCGTAACCGCCGGGGTGAGGTACGCAAAGAGGAGGAGAGTGGAGAAAATGCAGGACATTTTCCTGACAGAAATATCGGTGATTTTCCCGGATATCCGTACGTTGCGCATGCTCTGATATGTGTGCTGAAAAATAGATATATTTGTCTATTTGTCTCTGCGCAAAATGCTAAAATTCAAATAGGGTTTTCTGAGATAAGAGCTCAATGAGGAGTTTACTCCTCTCTCGCCAGTGTGAGTATCCGAGGGTGGCATCCATCTGCGCGGCTGCGCCCTGCAGGTTGTCGCACCTGGTCGGAGTGCCCTGCATGGCCGCCCGCGTCGCCTCCCTGATCACCCAGGAACCGAGGGGCGCCCAATATTCGCTGTTGACATGCCTGACCACGATGGCGCGGGCCGAACGGTGTTTTTTCGCGAGATACTCGGCCACGGCCAGACGGGCCGCGTAGTAGGCTCCTCCGATGGGGGAATATCGTCCCTGTTTTCTGCCCTCGATGTCGCAGATGATGGTCTCCTCCTCGCCTGCCCAGAGAGAACGGCGCCCCCAGATCTCGATCATCTCGAACTTCCAGTCGCCCGGCACCAGGATGACGGCCATCGTGTTCCCATGGAGTGTCGCCGCAAAGAACTCCACCCCCTCCAGGGGTGCGAAGCGGAAGATCTCCTTTTTCAGGCCGCTGCCGACGGTGTCGTCCACGGCGGTGATCGCCCACCTGGTCGGGACGACCCGCCGCCGCTTTCCCAGGAGACCGGAACTCATCAACTGTGCGATCTGGTAGACATCCACTCCCTCGGCCCCGAGGTTCTCGCAGGCCTCGGTTGCCGGGAGGTCGTTATCAGAGGTGATCCGGTCGACGACGCGGCTGACCTTCGCATTGTCGATCACTTCGAGCCGTCTGATACTCGCGGAGAGCCCGACCGGCGTGACGGTCCCGTCGAACCTGAGGTCAAATCTCACCGGCCGTTCAAAGGCGGCCTCGACGTCGAGCGGGCTTGAAGAGAGTGCGATCTCCTGAATCTGTCCGGTCACCGTTGCGGTGGGCGCCGAACCCCTGATGGTCCTCGCCCTGATCCCGACGATATCCTCGATGGAGAGGCCCTGCGCCACCCAGGTCGGCGGGGCGTCGGCGTCGGTGGTCATGAGCGGCCCGGCCGAGACCGCGGGGTAACCGTAACTCCCGACAAAGACCGACGGTGCGGTGCCCATGTAACTGGTGCCGCGCGCGGCGGTGGTGACTTGGGCATGGAACCTGCTCATGATCGGGCACCGCGGCAACCCGCAGAGGAGTCGGCCCTTGCACTCGGCGCAGCGCATCATCACTCGCCTCTCAGGTCGATGGTTACCTGTGTCCGGTCCTCTACGCCTGCGATCGCCTCGGAGAGCCAGGTATGCCATGAGACTGGACCATCAGGGATGCTCATTGCGATCTTGAGTCCGAGATCGTCGTCCCGTCCTTCGGTCACCTGGAGGACCACCGAACCCGCCGGGAAGGTCCGTCCGATCACGCCGTCAAGGTCACCGTCGGTGATGCCGAGGAGCGGTATGCCAAGGTGGAGGGCGATGTGCCCGGCGACCGCCGTCGTGTCGTCCCCGATGGCGAGCACCCCGCAGGTGTCAGGGGTGACCAGGTCGTAGAAGTGGTGGCCGCAGTGGTCGATGAGCACAACCCGTCCCCTTTCCGGGCAGCATCTCCGGTCGATGGCCCCCTGCCCTCTCCTGATCTCGCCGCTCTTGCACCAGGCGTCCCCCAGGGAGAATGGGCCGTTCCGGTGCAGTTTTTCAAGCCCGTGGGGTTTGGGGCGAAGCCCCGCCACCGGAACGACCTGGCCGTCCTGCTCTTCCAGGACCACCGTCTCGGCCGTCGCTTCACCGATGACGGTCCCGTTTACGCAGACCGGTTCGCCCGGAAGACAGCCTTTTATGGTCCTGGTCGTCCCGTTCTCAGGTACCCTTGGTGCTGCGCGCTCGACATGATATCCAAAGACGGCGGAAAGCCGTCCGGCAAGGTCGGCATCCCCGTTGTTCCAGAGGTACACCGTATCTGAGGCGCACTCCACATGGACCAGATCGCCGCGCATGACTCTGCCCGCGACGATCTCGCCGAAGGTCCGGCCTGACTCAGGGGTCTTCCCGTGGTTGAGGAGGAAGACCGGCCCCTCCTGGGCGTTGAGCACCGCGCTCGGCGGGGCGCTGCAGCACTCGACCGGCAGCCCCGACTCCTCTGCGGCGGTCCGGCCCATCACCCCGGCTACGAGGATTCTGACCTGGCCCAGGGTCGAGAGAACGGCCCTGACGTCCCCACGGTCGAAGGGCTCAGGCCCGTGGACGACCATGGTGAGCGGAACTCTTGGACTCATCTGATCACATTCTTGCCCTCTCTCCCCAAAAAGGCACGGGCATGGGCACTGGTTCTGGATCTACGCCGGCCGTCGATCAGATGGGCCGCTCCACCAGGCCGATCCGAACCTGCCGTCTCGCGCCGGGGGGTGGCGATTGAGTGGTGCCCTCTCGCCACCCTCCGGGTCATGAGGAGAGGAATCGAGGGTTTCAAAAGGGCCAAAAAAGTGTGTGCAGGGCCTTCATCGTCTCCGGGCCGGCCATTGTTTTCGGTCGGTCCGCTCGTTCCCGCGCTGAGGCCTGACCAGGCACGCCCACCCGGTTCCGATGAGGTCCTCTCTGCCGGCGGTCCGGAGTCCCTCATCCACGAGTCGCCTGTTCTTTGGGTCTTTGTACTGGAGGAGGGCCCGCTGGATCTGTTTCTCCTGACCCCTCGGCACATGGACTGGCTCCATGGTCATGGGGTCGATCCCGGTGGCGTACATGCAGGTGGACCTGGTCATCGGGGTAGGAGTGAAGTCCTGGACCTGCTCGGTGTACAGGTGGTGGTCCCTGATATATTCGGCAAGTTCGACGGCGTCCCGGAGCGTGGCGCCCGGGTGACCTGACATGAAGTACGGGAGGATGTACTGCTTTTTCCCGGCGGCCCTGCTCGCTCCGGCGAAGCGTTCCCTGAACCGGTCGAAGACCTCGCACCCTGGTTTGTTCATCCGCTCGGTGACCTGGCGGACGATATGTTCGGGGGCGACCTTGAGGTGGCCGGAGACATGGTGGGCAGTGAGTTCCCGGATATACCCCTCGTCGGCCAGGGCGAGGTCGAACCTGATCCCCGAGGAGATGTGGACATGTCGCACACCGTTGATCGCCCGTAGACTTCTGAGGAGTTCGACCTGCGCCGCATGGGAGGTCTGCAAGTTCGGGCAGTCAGGGCTGCACCGCCGGTCCGGGCATGCCCCGTACGTCTCCCACTGCGGGCAGGTGAGCCCGTACATGTTTGCCGTCGGCCCTCCGACGTCCTGGATCACCCCCTTGAACCCGGTCATCTTCGTGAAGTGCTCTGCCTCTGCGAGGATCGATGCCTGGCTTCTGCTCTGCACGATCCGTCCCTGGTGATGGGTGAGGGCGCAGAAGGCGCAGGAACCAAAGCAGCCGCGATGGGTGGTGATCGAGAACCTGACCGGTTCGAGGGCCGGGACCGGTTCTGTGTATGAAGGATGGGCGGCGCGGGCATAGGGGAGGTCGTAGACCCGGTCGAGTTCGGACGTGGAGAGGGGGCGGGCAGGGGGGTACTGGACGATCACGGTCTTCGGGTGGGGCTGGACGACCGTCCGGCCACGCACCGGATCCTGCTCGCGGGCATGGAGGCCGAAGGCCCTGGCATATGCCCCTGGGTCGTCTTTCACCTCCGGGAAACCGGGGATGGCGACGACGTCGTCTCCAGGTTTGGCCTCCCGCCACTCCGCCACCGTCATGGTTGCGGCGGTCCCCCTGATCCCGTGCAGGTCTTTCCCGGCCGCGCACCGTGCGGCGGCCTCGACGACCTGCCGCTCTCCCATCCCATAGACGAGGAGGTCTGCCGGAGCATCGGCCAGGACCGACTGACGGACCCGGTCGGACCAGTAGTCATAGTGGGCGAAGCGCCTGAGGCTTGCCTCGATCCCACCGATGAGGATCGGGGTGTCGGGAAAGAGGGATCGGACCATATTTGCATAGACGATCACTGCCCGGTCAGGCCGGTGCGGTTTCCCGCCCGGTGAGTAGACGTCTGTGCTCCGCCTCTTTTTGTTCGGGGTGAAGGCGTTGACCATCGAGTCGACGTTCCCTGAAGAGATGCTGAAGAAGAGTCGGGGACGGCCGAGGCTGAGGAAGTCGTCGGGTCGTTTCCAGTCGGGCTGGGCGATGACCCCGACGGTATAACCTGCGTCCCAGAGCACCCTCCCGATGAGGGCGGTCCCGAAAGAAGGGTGGTCGACGTAGGCGTCGCCGGTGATGAGAATGACATCGAACCTCTCGATGCCGAGGTGCTCTGCCTCCCTCACGGTCATCGGGAGGAAGGGGGGTTGCGGGGTCATGAAAGCATATCTGGCCTTACTCTGGATATAGATGTGTCATGGGGCACGGGTGTAGAAGACCATCCCGTCCTGACCATGACGCCTGAGATTATCTTCTTTTTCGTTGAAGAAGAGCAGTTCAACCTCTGCGTCTTCGACGGTAAGATGGTAGGCGCGCATCCTCTGCCCGGTCCTGCCAGGGTCATAGGTCCAGGTGATGTTCCGTGGGCTCGAGGCGTTCACCGATGTGGGGTAGGTCGTGACCAGTCTCCCGCTTCCGTCGGTTTCAAGAAGAAGTTCCTCGGTGTAGGTCTGGTCGAATATCCATCTCCCGACGACCGGATCGGTCTCGGTCCCGGTTGTCACCGGTGTCGTCTCGACGATATCGAGTGTCTGGATCGGTGCCGGCCCCGTGGTCTCTACCGGGCCTGCAGGGGCGGGGGCTGTCTGTTCATCGCCGCATGCCCCGTTGAAGGTAAGAAGAAAGACGGAGATGAAGAGGAAGGCCGCGACTGCGATGATCGCGAAAGCTGTCTCTCCTTTCATGATGAGAGATCATCTACATTTTCTTTTATTTCATTGTATTGAATTAAACGCAAATTTCTCATTATATATTGATCAAAAGAGAATTTGGGGATTAATACGCTACTATATCTTATTTTTGACAATTTTCCTCTTGATGTCTGAGATAAAGATGAAAATTTTCCTCATTCAGAGGCGTTCCCGTAGTCTGCGCAGGTCGATCGTCATTCCTATCACCTCGGCCTTTCCGAGGGCATTGGTGATGAGGGGCACGAGGACCGGTACGGCACCGCGGACTCTCCCTCTGATCCCGCTGCCGGGCGAGAAACCCCGTGCCGCCTGTGCCTCCTGGATCTTTTTCCCCTCGTTCTGGAGATGCGGGATGAACCGCAGGGCGACCAGGGTCATCAACGCATAGTCTGCCGGGAACCTGATCTTCCTGAGGGCGCGGACGAGGGCGGTCGGCATCGTCGTGGAGACCAGGAACTGGAAGGCGAAGACCATGGCGCAGAAACGGAGCGTAAGCGTAAGGCCAAAGAAGATGCCTGTCTCCGGGATGGTGAGCCAGGTGACGACGACCAGGAACCCTCCGAGAGAGAGGAGGAGCGGGATCTGCTGCATCAACGCTCTCCCCATACCTGCGAAGGCACCGACTGCCGCAATGGCGAGCACCATCCCGCCGAGGACGATCGGATCGCTGGTGAGGACGGCGATGACGACGACTGCTGCGACCGCCGCGATCTTTGCGAGCGGGTTCATGCGGTGGAAGACGCTGTTGCCACTCCTGTACTGGAAGATCTCTTGCATATCTCCTCTCCTCCTGGTGTCAGTTCTCCGACGATCTTCCCCTCCTCCATCCTGATGATCCGGTCGGCATATCGCCGGGCAAGTCCGTGGTCGTGAGTGACCATGACCACGGCCTTCCCTCTCCTGCTGAGGCTCCGCAGCAGGTTCATGACAGGGCCGGCCTCGTCTGGTGCAAGTCCGGTGGTCGGTTCGTCAAGGACGATCACCGCCGGATCCATGGCAAGGGCACAGGCGATGGCAAGTCGCTGCCGTTCCCCTCTGCTCAGGTGGCGGGGATAGATGGTTTTCTTTTCGATGAGTCCGACGGCAGAGAGTGCGGCGTCTGCCGCGCCTTCAGGGTCGGTTGCCCCGGTGTTCCTCGCCCCGAAGAGCACCTCTTCTTCGACAGTCTCCTCAAAGAGCATGGTGTCGGGGTTCTGGAAGACAAGCCCCACCTTCCTGGCAAGGGCCGGGACCGGGTGGCGGCGAGTGTCCATGCCACAGACCTCGACGCTTCCCTGCTGTGGACGCAAGAGGCCGTTGAGGTGCTTGATGAGGGTGGTCTTCCCTGATCCGTTCTCGCCGGTGAATGCCGCGCATTCCCCTGCTCTGATATGAAGGTCGATCCCCCTGAGAGCGAACCCTCCTTCATAGGCATGGGTAAGTCCCCGGATCTTGATCACCGGTTCGCCTGTATCCGTCTCTCCGGGGGGGGTTGCGGCTGGTTCGGAGATTTCGGCCGGCCGTTCGGTGATCCTCCCCTCGGCGAGTCTGACGACCCGGTCGGCGATGGCGGCGAAGGGGCCGGGGGTGTTCTCCACGATGAGAATCGCCTTCCCCTCCTTCTTTTGAGTTGTGAGGATTTCGGCGACCCTGACAGCATGGCCGGGGTCGAGTTCCGCGGCCGGTTCGTCGAGGATAAGTACCGGTTGGTCACCGGCGATCACGGTGCCGAGGACGGTCCGCTGTTTCTCCCCGCCTGAGAGGGTATGCGGGGCGCGGTCCCTGAGGTGCAGAAGTCCCATCATCTCAAGCACATTCTCCACTCCTCCTTCATCGGCAGAGGCCGTCCTGATCTCCTCCTCGACGGTCGAGAAGATGAGTTGGGCATCGGCGTCGTCGAAGGCGATCCCCGCGACCCGGGCGATCTCTGTCATGCCGTCGTAGTCCTCGATCATCCGCCCTCCAAGCCCGACCGAGCCTTCAAGGGTGCCGCCGTATTCGTGGGCGAGGACGCCGCCGGCCGCCCTGCAGAGGGTGGTCTTGCCCGCACCGGTCGGCCCGGTGACGAGCACGATCTCCCCCGCGGCGACGGAGAGATCGATCCCTCTCAGGGCCGGGATCTCTGCGCCCGGATAGGTGTAGACGAGGCCTTCGATTCTGATCATCTCTCCCTCCCCCGTGTCAGGGCTCGTGATGCCGGGACATAGAGGGCCTGGGCGATCACGGCGTTCACGGCTGCGGTGATGACGACGATCGGTATCGTTGTCATGGCGAAGACTCCGATGGATGCGTACTTCGTGAGGATCATGGGGGCAATGCCGAGGATGGCGATGAGGATGAAGGTCGTCCCTGAGGCGAGGGTCGCGACGAGGGTGGCAGCCCCGGGCGCGATGCCGATTCGCCCTCTCAGCACGGTATACGCGAGGAGACAGACGGCCGCGCCGACCGGTTCGGAGATCAGGTTTGCGGGTGGGAAGACCGAGTGGCTGATGAGGGCGCAGAGGATCCCGGCGACGACTCCGATGCCGACGGCCTCGCCGAAGGTCGGGACGACGAGGATGATCGCAAGACAGTAGAAGGCGATGACCAGGTTCGAGACGATCGGACCCGGGATCACCAGGGAGATATAACGCACGATGGCGCCGGTGGCGAGCAGGATACCTGCAATGGCAATGTCGCGTGACTTCATGATATCGGTTTTTTATGAAATGATATTCTGAGGGCGGTGCTGGTGTGAGAAAAAAGCGGTCACCAGCGCCAGGATATGATGGAGTGGGTGGTCGGCCGTATGCCATGCAGGGGTGTTAGTTGATGTTCACATATGTTCATTGCAGTACAAAGGTGGACTTTACGGTATATAATACCTGTGGGAGTGGGGGGGGTCTGTCAAAAAGAGGACGAAAGTTATTGGTCGGGGGACCGGTTGCGCATCCGGAGATCCCGGTGAATCGACTTATCTTCTCTTTCTCTTCCTCTCGACGTGATCGTACGGATCGAACTCGTCATCATAGTCTTCGTAGTCGTAGTGTCTATTCATGGTGTCCAAATCCAGATTTTTCATCTGTTTCCTGATCGTCTTTTCCCGCGACCTGGACATAATTTCCGGTGATATCTCCGGATTTATAAACCTGATCCCTCGACATGAGGGTGTTTATATCCTGGTCGAAGGATAGTGTGTCCGGGGATTGTATCGCGGATCCGGTTGAGGATGTTTTGCGCCGGAGAGACTGAGAAGTGTGTGGTGGAATGATGTATCCTGGAGGATTGAAGTTTTGATCGCGCCGGGGCATCATTTTTCAGCAGGATCCCCCGAGAGGGTCTATCTTTCAGAAGATAGACCGGGGAAAAATATTGTGAGTAATTATGGGATCTTTGCCGCGGCGCGTTGCGCGAGATCCTTGAGGAGTTCATAGTCAGGGAACGGCCCGGTGGTGATGAATCTCTCATAGACGTTGCCCTTCGCAAATGAGATCATATAACCGTCATATGCCTCGGCATCGCCAATGCGCATATCTAATAGTTTGTAACTGATACAGAGATCCCCCAGTGCTGGAGCCTGGAGTTTCTCGGCTTTTTCCAGTGACACCATCCTCTCATGGACCTCATCGTCATGCTGCACCATCTCCATGGCATTGCCAGGGGGGAAAACCATTACAAAATGGCTGATCCTCCAGGATTTGGTCGAAGACGTTTTCTCCTCAGCATAGAGCTCTGTATACTCCTTCAGGCACCCGAGGTCTCTGGCATTCCGCATGATCATTTCCTCATCGACTTCGTGTGCATACATAAGGGTGATCTCCTCAGGCAGGTCTGACTGGTTCAGGAGGTATGGGCAGTCAGGGACCACCGGCGCCCCGGTTCCGGTCGACAGGGAGGAGAGCATCGGGGGCGGCGCAACGAGTATCATGACGATGATCGCAACAAGAGCGACGACCGAGAGAAATACCGCGACGCAGACGGCACTCTTTGCCCGGCGCGGTGGGAGATGGTGGAGTTCCCTGATGCCGACCACCTGGGGATACAGGGTCGAGACCGCCCCGGCGAAGAGGCCGAGGATCGGGATCCAGACGAGGACGAGGAAAGGGGTGTACGAATACAGCGCCGTCTTCAGCGTCTGTCCGATCCCCCCGCGCCCGCCAAGAAGAAAGGCCCAGACATGCAGCCATATCCCGACGAGCAAAGGCCCGACGATCAGGATGACGGCCAAGAACGCGAAGAAGTCCAGGGGCTGGAAGACCTGGGATGCCATCGCCCATTTCCGCGTCGTGGGCACACCGGGGAGGGTGTAGAGCGTGAGGGTCATGAGTGCGGAGAAGAGGACTGAGAGTTTGAGATAATGAACCAGGGCAGTCCAGAGAGATTCGTCTTCCAGGTCGCGGAAAGTCTGTGCCGGCCTGAAAAGGATGCCCGTGATTTTCTGGATGAATGAATATGACATCACGCATACTTGGATACAGATGATAAATGGTTGCCGTTTTGGTCTTGTAAAATATTTTTAGTTATTCTTGGGGGCGATTTAGATGATCTAAGTGGTATTTGTCGGAGTGATTCTGCGTGGACCATTCAGTCGAGACGCCAACGCCCTCTTCTTCGGGACTATTTCCCTCCTTCCCCTTTCCAATCTCGCACCCGGAGATCACATCTCCATCGAAAGTTCTTATCAAGGCACGACCTCCGAGACCACGGGCCTCCTCACCATACCCGACGCACCGGCCGGCACGCGGCAGGTCAAGGTCGTCAAGAACGACTATGCACCCTACATCGCCACCGTAACGATCGTGGCCGACCGGACGACCACCCTCTCCGCCACCCTGAACAACGACGACCTGAAGAGGACGGGCTGCTCGACGACGAAGAGGAGAATAGGTTTACCGACGGGTTCGGCAACCGCCACACCACCGATCCCGACCTCATCAACACCGACGGCGACGGCCTCTCCACCTACAATGGGTATGATCCCCCAGAAATAGGCCATGAATATCCCCCAGATGAGTGTTAGTACTTATGGGACAGTTAACCACCAAAGGAAATCCCAAAGGAATTATGAAAAGTACGTCCAGATCAGAATGAGAGTAAGACACTTTGATCGCCTATGATCGCAACGCTAACGAATTCGTGAGCGTAACGAAGGACAGGCTGATCACGACGTTCTTCAAACCGAAAGAAGATTATGTCGATGAAAAGATCGCTAATAGACTGATCCAGTTGAACTAGACCCATGGAGACAGCATACAATGGATGAAAAACTCCTCGATAGAATAAAAAAAGGCCTTCTTCGCTATGAAATAAAGATTGAGGAGACCAACGAACATTATGACGAATTGAAAAGACTTGGGAGGTATACCCCCAGTGCACCGTATCGGTTAAAACACCTTCTCCCTTTTTGGATACATCTGCTCGAAAAAGAAGGAGTCAACTGTGAAGGCCTTCGACAAGAGTATGAGAGAATAACCCAAAAGTTGGAAGCACTGGAGCAGAAAAGAGGGCGAGATTATCGCGAAAAATTGTTCACTCTGCTGAAAGATGAGGTTTACTATTATCCTGCGACAATCGATAGTTTTGCAGATCTGGAACCTTTCGAACTTGAAATTCCGAATGATCTACTCGCCCGCAGTGGTATCGAGATACTATTGATAGAATTAGAACGGGATCATGATCTCACCGAGATAAAAAAGAAAGTCTCTCTTCTCGACGAGGAATTCAAATCCAAATACCTGCAGCATATCGATGAGGTAATCGAATGTTGTGCTGATGTCTTCGATCCGTATGCTCCTGACAGTTTCTGGTGGGAGCACCCCCAGAAGATCTTAAAAGAAAAACAGGCGATACAGAGCAATTCCTGAATTCTTTTTTCCGACGGGTTCGGCAACGAGCACGCAACCGATCCCGATCATGTCCTTGCACATAAAGAACACTCACACCCCACCAGAGACAGGCCGTAACCTCCTTCGGAACGCCACGGGCAAGGGCACCGTTCTGAAAGATAGCTCCTGAAGAGAACCTCGAAAGGCATGACAAATACAGGTTCTGGATCAGAAAGAGTGAGGATACGACACTACTGTCGTCTGTGATGGCGGTGCCGACGAATGTGTTAGTATGTTTTTCCAACGCCGAACACCGGCGCCTATGCTCTTCGAAAAAAATTTTCAAAAAGAAGACAATGGGCCCGCTGAGATTCGAACTCAGGACCTCCGCCATGTCAAGGCGACGTCATACCGGCTAGACCACGAGCCCTTTGATGCCTGAACAATCAGACTCTCTATAGATTGGATATAGTCTGATATAAACTTTGTTGGGGGACGGGCATTTGAGATGAGAGAGTCAGGGGGGTGGGATGCCCCCGCGCGATCCCCTCTCACTCAGAGCTTTGCAAACTTCGCCGAGAAGATCCCGACCTTTGCCCTGATCTCTTCCATGACCGGAGCAGGGACATCGGCATCGACGTTCAGGACCATGATCGCTTCCTCGCCCGGCTTGACCCGGCCGACCTGCATGCCGGCGATGTTGATCTCGGCCTCGCCAAGGATAGTGGAAGCCCGACCGATCACGCCCGGCTTGTCGAGGTGGCGCGAGATGATCACCGAGCCCTCGGGGACCATGTCCATGGTGTAGCCACCGATGGAGACGATCCTGATCCGGTCTTTGGAGAAGACCGTGCCACTGACCGTCTCTTCCATCCGGTCGGTCGTGACCTTGAGGGTGATCAGGTTCTTGAAGCCCGAGTCTGCCTTGGTGACCGTCTCGGCCACCCGGATCCCGCGCTCCTTCGTGACATACTCGGCATTGACAAAGTTCACCGGCTCGCGGAGGATCGGGTCGAGCAGACCCTTGAGGATGCTTCTGGAAATAAACCGGTTGGTGCGGCTCTCGGAGAGTTCCCCGCCATAGGTGATCTCGATCCCCTCGATCCGGCCGTCGACGAGTTGACCGATGAGCTTACCCATCTTCTCACCGAGGAAGGCGAAGGGCTGGATCTGTTCCTGCCGGTCCGGCGGAACCATCGGAACATTCACCGCGTACTTTGCCGGTGCGCCGCCAAAGACCGCGAGGCACTGCTTTGCGACCGAGGTCGCGACATTCTTCTGCGCCTCGACCGTGCTCGCCCCCAGGTGCGGGGTGACGATCACGTTGTCAAGGGTGAGGAGCGGCGACTCGAAAGGCGGTTCGTTCTCGAAGACGTCCAGAGCAGCGCCGGCGATCTTCCCTGAGACCAGACCGTCGTACATCGCCTGCTCGTCGATGATCCCACCGCGGGCGCAGTTGATCAGCCTGACCCCGTCCTTCATGGTGGCGATGCGCTCGGCATTGATCAGGTGCGTCGTCTCGGGCGTCAGCGGGGTGTGCACCGTGATGAAGTCGGCAACCTTCACCAGGTCGTCGATCCCCAGCAACTCGACCCCGATCTGGGCGGCGTGCTCCTTGGTGACGAACGGATCGAACCCGACGATCTTCATCTCCATTGCCTGCGCACGCTTTGCGATCTCCCGGCCGATCCGGCCGAGTCCGACTATCCCGAGCGTCTTCTCGTTCAGTTCGACCCCCATGAACTTCGAACGCTTCCATTCCTTCTTCTTCAGGGACGCCGTCGCCTGCGGGATGTTCCGTGCAAGAGAGCACATCATGGCGATGGTGTGCTCGGTCGCCGCAAGGGTGTTGCCTGACGGTGCGTTGGCCACCGGGATTCCACGACGGGTCGCCGCCTCGGTATCGATATTGTCGACACCCGCTCCCGCCCTGCCGATGAACTTCAACTTCTCACCGGCCTCGATCACCTCGGCCGTGACCTGGGTGCCGCTCCGGACAAGGATGGCGTCGTAGTCTTTGATCGCTTCGATCAACTGTTCTTCAGTGAGATCGGTGCGGACATCGACGTCACACGTCTCCCGCAATATCTCTATGCCTTCTTCAGCCAGCGAATCACTGACAAGAACCTTGAATTGCAATGTAAACCCCAGAATATATACCTCTCTACAGGTATTCATGCTTTTTTATCGTCTGGAACCCTGCCGCCGCGCCTGATCCGGGTCCCGGTCGGCACGCCCTGATCCACACGTCTTATCCCCCGGAGAGCAGGAATGGATCCCCCCTTCTGTCTATATTTAGGTATCTCAAAAAAGGGCAGAGCCGTACAGGGAGAATCTATAATATTCGTTACGCCTACCATATAGGTGGTGCGATAATGACCGAAATGCCCAACGTTTTGTGGCTCGAAGAGATTTCAAAGGATGATATCCCATCCGTAGGGGGAAAAGGGGCCTCCCTCGGTGAAATGACTTCGGTAGGGCTGCCTGTCCCGAAAGCATTCGTTGTAACCGCTCAAGCCTTCAGAAAATTCCTTGTTGAGACCGGGCTTGAGGATTCTATCTTTACCCTCCTCTCAGACCTTGATGTCGATGACAACGAAGCGCTTGAAGAGGTTTCTCAGAGTGTCAAAGGACTTGTTCTTGGCGCCAAGATGCCTGAAGGAATAAAAGAGGAGATTCTTGCTGCCTATGGATCTATGGGTGATGGAGAACTGGTGGTCGCCGTCCGTTCCAGTGCTACGGCCGAAGACCTCCCTGACGCCAGTTTTGCCGGGCAGCAGGAGACCTACCTGAATATCAAGGGCGAAACCGATGTGATCGAAGCCGTCCAGATGTGCTGGGCATCCCTGTATGGCGCCCGTGCCGTCTACTATCGTGCGAAGCAGGGCTTCGACGACCGGACCGTGAACATCGCTGTCGTGATCCAGCAACTCATCGGTTCTGAAAAGTCTGGCGTGATGTTCTCATCACATCCTGTGAGCGGCGAACCCCTCACCATCATCGAAGGTTCCTGGGGCCTTGGAGAGGCGGTCGTCTCGGGCAGCGTTTCCCCCGACAAGTATGTCTACGACCGCCGGCTCAAGCGGGTCGTCGACCGACTGATTTCGAACAAGGAGTACATGATCGTCCCGGTCGGGGACCATGGCACCGAACTGGTGGAGATCCCGAAGGACCGCCAGGACGAACCGGTCCTCTCCAACACCGAGGTAGAACGCCTCGCGGAGTACGGCCGGATCTCTGAGGAGCACTATGGCGTACCCCAGGACCTCGAGTGGGGGACTGTCGGGGATACCATCTATATCCTCCAGTCCAGGCCGATCACCACCATCGGAGTGAACAACCACGCGGCCACGGCTGCGGCGGCGCCGGCCAGTGAGCGGGGTGCAGTCATCCTGGAGGGCAACGGTGCGTCTCCGGGTGTGGCAAGCGGCCCGGTGATCATTGTCCATGACGTCAAGGCCCTCGGCAAAGTCAAAGACGGCGACATCCTCGTGGCGAAGATGACAAACCCCGACATGGTCCCTGCGATGCGCAAGGTCTCCGGCATTGTCACCGACGAGGGCGGGATGACCTGCCACGCAGCGATCGTATCGAGGGAACTCGGCACCCCTGCAGTCGTCGGGACGAAAACGGCTACAAAGACGCTGAAGAACGGACAGATGGTCACGATCGATGGTGAGAAGGGTCTTGTCTTCGAAGGCGCATCAGCGGTCCCTGCCGCCGCCCAGGCGATGCCTGCCGGCCAGATGGCCGGTGCAGCCGTTGTTCCGGCCCCGATCATCACCGCAACGAGCATCAAGGTGAATGTGTCCATGCCTGAGGCCGCCATGCGGGCCGCAGCCACCGGCGCAGACGGCGTCGGGCTTCTGCGGATCGAACACCTCATCCTCGGCCTGAACAAGACCCCCGGCTGGTTCATCAAGAACGGCAAGGAAGAGGAGTTCATCTCCGAACTCTATACCGGGATCAAGACCGTTCTCGACGCCTTCCCTGGCAAGCCCGTCTGGGTCAGGACCCTCGACGCTCCCACCGACGAGTTCAGGAACATGCTCGGCGGCGAAGAAGAGCCTGATGAGCACAACCCGATGCTCGGCTGGCGCGGGATCCGCCGTGACCTCCAGAGCGAGGCCCAGTTCAGGATGCAGGTCGAGACCTTCAAGCGGCTCTGGGACCAGGGCTATGACAACCTCGGTCTGATGTTCCCACTCGTCTCCCACCCCGATCAGTTCATCAGGGCAAAAGAGCTCATCGCCAGTTGGGGCGTGAACGTCGACGCCGTCGACCTCGGCATCATGATCGAGATCCCGGCGTGCGCCATCCTCATCGAGGACTTCTGCAAGGCCGGCATCTCGTTTGCCTCCTTCGGGACCAACGATCTCATCCAGTACACCATTGCCATCGACCGGAACAACCAGTTGATCTCCTCCATGTACTGGCCCAAGCACCCGGCGGTGCTCAAACTGATCCACGACGCCATCGCCGTCTGCCGGAAGTACGATGTCGAGTGCTCGATCTGCGGCCAGGCCGGTTCAGATCCGAAGATGGTCGAGTGGTTGATCGGGAACGGGATCACCAGCGTATCTGCAAACATCGATGCCGTCCCCAAGATCAGGGAGACAGCAGCAAGGACGGAGAAGCGGCTGATCCTTGACGCAGTGAGATCCAAGAATGCAGGCGAATGGAATATCTGAAGAGGAACTTTTTTCCTTCCTCTCTTTGAAGAAAGGAGAGGATTCGAACTATCATCATGTGCTGAGTTCGATGTGTACGATTCCCCACCCGGTCGCGGTGCGGGCACATCAGATGTTTATTGAGGCAAACCTCGGGGATCCCGGTCTCTTTGCAGGGACGGCTTCGATCGAGGAACTTCTTATCGAGCGGCTGGGCACGCTCTTCCATCATCCGAAGGCCGGAGGGTATGCCACCTCGGGCGGGACCGAATCGAACCTCCAGGCGCTGCGGATCTTTGCAAAAATGAAGAGTTCGAGGCGTCCGAATGTGGTGGTCCCGGAGTCCGCGCACTTTTCGTTTGAGAAGGCCTGCGATATTCTCTCCCTTGAGATGCGGACCGTCCCGTCCGACGAGACCTTCAGGATGGATGTCGACGCCCTCCAGGATCGGATCGACGAGAACACCTGCTGTGTCGTTGCCGTCGCCGGGACGACCGAGTATGGGGTCGTCGACCCGATCAGGGTGGTCTCCGAGATCACCCATGACGCTGGTGTCCCTCTCCATGTGGACGCCGCCTTCGGCGGACTGGTGATCCCCTTCCTGGATCCTGAGATCCCCTTCGACTTCGCCCTCCCCGGCGTCTCGTCCATTGCGGTGGATCCGCACAAGATGGGAATGAGCACCATCCCGTGCGGGAGTCTGCTGGTCCGCGAGCCCTCGTGGTTCGGCCTCCTCAATGTGGAGACCCCGTACCTGACGGTGAAGCAGGAGTGCACTCTGGCCGGGACGAGGTCGGGTGGAGCGGTCGTCGGTGCCTTTGCCGTCCTTGAGTATCTCGGGATGAGCGGGATGAAGGCGGTCGTCGAAGGATGTATGAAGAATACCCGTCGGCTCATCGAAGGTATGGAGACCCATGGGTACCGACGTGCGGTCACGCCCGACCTGAACGTGGCGACCTTCGAGGCCGGCGCCGTCCCGCCCGGATGGCGGGTCTCATGGACCAGACGCGGTCATATGCGCACGGTTATGATGCCCCATGTGACCCGGGACGTGATCGAGGAGTTTGTACGAGATATTGGCGAGATGGATGCTTGAACGTCTGATTGAATCACTGGAAGCCGCGCCGATGGTGCGGCGGGGAGAATACAACTACTTTATCCACCCGATCACCGATGGGGTGCCGCTCCTCGACCCGGCCCTCTTGCGCGACGTGGCGTGTGCGATGGTTACGGTGATGGACCTTCACGGCGTGGACAAGATCGTCACCGCCGAGGCGATGGGAATCCATATCGGAACCGCGCTCTCGCTGATGACCGACATCCCGCTGAACATCCTGCGCAAGCGTTCGTATTCCCTGCCCGGCGAGATCGCCGTCCATCAGTCGACCGGGTACTCGACCGGACAACTTTACCTGAACGGGATCGAGAAGGGAGACCGGGTGGTCGTGATCGACGACGTGATCTCCACCGGAGGAACACTGAAGGCGGTCCTTGCCGCCCTCGAGAACGCAGGGGCCGAGATCGCCGATGTTTGCGTGGTGATCCAGCGCGGCGAGCCCGAACTCGGACGGGCGTACACGCCCTTAGTCACGATTGATGTGGATGCCGATGGAGTCAGGGTCATTGATACCTGCCGCTGAACTGGCGGCCAGGGTGCGCGCGGCGGGAGCGCGGCGGGTCGTTCTCCAGCTTCCCGACGGGCTGAAGCGCCGGGCGCCCTCTTTGGTCCGGGCGTTCGGAGCGGAGGGGATCGAGGTTGCAGCCGTCGCCGGCGATCCGTGTTACGGGGCCTGCGACCTGGCCCTGGACACCGTCGCCCTGACCGGGGCCGACCTCCTGGTCCATGTCGGGCATGCGCCGGTCGAGGAACGGGAGGGGGTGCTGTACGAGCACCTCTCCTTCGACTTCGACCCCGCGGCCGTGGCCGCGGCCCTCCCCCTCCTCCACGGTACCGAGGTGGGTCTGGTCACCACGGTCCAGCACGTTCATCTCCTCAAGGAGGTCGCCGAGGTGCTGGCCGCACACGGGGTCAGGGCCGAGGTCGGCCCAGGCGAGGGACGGACCCCGCTCCCCGGCCAGGTGCTCGGGTGCAGTTATGCGAATGCCCGCGCCCTCTCGGCCCCCGAGATCCTGTATGTCGGGACTGGCGTCTTTCATGCCATCGGGGTTGCCCTTGCCACCGGCAAGCATGTCATCGCCCTCGATCCGTACTCTGGCGAGGTGCGCGAGGTCTCGGGGGACGCCGACCGCCTGCTCAGACGGCGTTTCGCCCTCATCGAGAAGGCGCGGTCGGCCGAGTGCGTCGGGATCATCCTCTCCACCAAGAGCGGGCAGGCCCGACCTGCACTCGCGGCGCGCCTGGCCGCGCTCTCCGAGAAGGCGATGGTGATCACGATGCGCGAGGTCTCGGCGGCCGAGATGATCAACTTCGGGTGCGGGGCCTATGTGAACACCGCCTGCCCGCGCCTGGCCTATGACGACCAGGTCCGCTTCCCGGTCCCTCTCCTCACCCCACAGGAGTTCGAGGTTCTGGTCGGGGCGCGGGCCTGGGAGGAGTACGAGGTCGACGAGATCGTGTGATCTCTGTGGGTGACAGGGCTGCTATGTCCCCCCCTGTCCCCTCGTGAGGGGGTGATCAAGAACTTCGGCACAGCCGAAGATTGATTAACCCTGAGGTGGAGGCTGAGGGTATGTGGCCTCCCGGCGGACGCGCCCTCCCTCTCCTTGGTCTGGTCGTCGTATTTTTCGTCGTGCTGTTTGCTCTTCTTCTGTATCCGCACTATGGCGGGTACGATCTTGCCCTCCCGGCCGAACCCGGTGTTGACCATGCGGTCATTCACCTCTCAGAGGATGACATTCTTGCCCATCCTGCGCTGTATGACCTGTTGGTAAAGGGGGAGAAGGTCGGCCGCCCCTCTCCGTTCCCCTACTCGAGGATCATGTGGCGGCACGAGAATATGATGGAGGGCTGGAGCCCCCGTGTCCTCTCCTGTCTCGAAGACCGAGAGTTCCTTGAAAATGTCCCTCCAACGGTCCTTGAGTATGGGGGGTCATATTTCTCCATCGCTGTCGTCAGGGGGTGAGGTGTCGGGGTATCGTCCGGCAACTTCATCCACTTTCCTCACCAACGCGTACACCAACGTATGAGGCTGAAACACCTGGAGATGAGGCTCCAGCGGCTCAAGGGCTTCCCTGCCCCAAGGCCGGTACTGGAGCAGTACGCGACGCCCGCCGACGTCGCCGCCCGCCTCCTGTACCATGCCTCGACCGAGGGTGCGATTGCGGGCCGGCGAGTGCTCGACCTCGGGTGCGGGACCGGGGTCCTCGCCTGCGGCGCGGCCCTCCTCGGTGCCGGCGAGGTCGTCGGGATCGATCTGGACCAGGGGGCCTTGCGGACCGCCCGGAGAAATGCAGATGATCTCGGGGTGGACTTCGCCCTCGTCCGCGGCGAGGTCGGCACCGCCTTTCCTATCCGCCCCGACACCTTCGAGACTGTCGTGATGAACCCCCCCTTCGGGGCGCAGAAAAAACATGCCGACCGACCCTTCATCGACTGCGCCCTCGTGGCCGCGCCGGTCGTCTATGGGATCTTCAATGCGGGTTCGCTGCGCTTTGTCGAGGAGTATGTGAGGGGTAGGGGGGAGGTCACCGGTGCGGTCGAGGGCTCGTTCGCCATTCCACGGACCTTCGCCTTTCACCGGAAGGACCGGATGGAGATCCCGGTCGAGGTGCTCAGGATCGAGAGGACCGGAGGATGCTGAAGGAACTCCGATCGGTCCTCGCTCTCTCGTGGGGCCACTTCGTCATCGACGTCTACTCGCCGGTCATCCCGGCGGTCCTTCCCCTCCTCATCGCGACGCACGGGTGGTCGTATGTCGTCGCCGGCCTTCTGGTTGCCGGGTTCAACATCACCTCCTCGCTCCTCCAGCCCTTTGTCGGGTGGCTTGCCGATCGGCGCGGCGTCGCCGTCCCCTTCCCGGTCCCCTTTCTCATCGCCTCGATCTGCATCGGAGTCTTCGGGTTCATCGGGAGTTATCCGGTCCTGCTGATCTGCGCTTGTCTTGCAGCCTTCGGCGCGGCGCTCTTCCACCCGTCGGCGATGGCGATGGTCAACCGCCTGACCAGGACCGAGAACCGCGGGCGGTTAACTTCGATCTTCGTCATCGGCGGCAACCTGGGTTTTGCCCTCGGCCCGGTCCTGGCAGGCCTGGCCGTCGGTGCCTTCGGTCTCCACGGCCTTCTTTTCCTTGCCATCCCCGGTCTCCTGATGGCAGGCCTCTTCGGCTTCCTCCTGCCGGCTGAAGGAACTGAGCCGGTGAAGAGGACCGAAGAGGAAGCAGAAGCAGGGGGCCCGCTCTCGCTCAGACCGATCGCGATGGTCGTGGGCGTCGGGGCGCTGAGGTCATGGGCGATCTTCGCCGCCGTCGCCTTTCTCCCGACCTATATCCACGCCACCCTCGATGTCGACCTGGTCACCGCCAACACCCTCGTCTCCCTGATGCTCGTTGCCGGCGTCGTCGGGCAGTATGTCGGCGGGTCTCTCTCCGATACCTACGGGCGAAAAGAGTACACCTTCCTCGGCCTCGTCGCCTCGGTCCCGCCATTCATTCTCTTCCTCATGACGGATGGGCCTCTCTCCTATGCCGGCCTCCTCCTCTTCGGCTTCCTCCTCTGGTCCACCTTCTCTGTGACCGTGGCGATGGGCCAGGAAGTGATGCCTGGAAGGGCCGGCCTCGCCTCAGGACTGATGCTCGGCCTGGCCGTCGGTGCCGGCGGTCTGGGGGTGATCGTGAGCGGGGTGGTTGCCGATGCCTTCTCTCTCGACGCCGCTCTCGCCACCCTCCTGGTCCCTATCATTGCCGCTGCACTCCTCACCCTCTTCGTCCCCTATCCCTGGGCTTCGTTCGGGCGGTGGTTGAGGTCAGGGGCGCAGTGATCGGGCGTTGACCGGGATGAATTTCACTCCGTGTCTTTTTTGAAGAAAAGCCGACAGTGGCAGTTGCCGTCCTCTTCGATCTCGTCCTGATGATAGATGCAGGGGCAGATGATCTTTTTGTCCTCCTCGACATCGCCGCTCCTGAGCCGGCACGGGCAATACTGTTCGCCGAACCTGAGCGTGTTGCGCGCAAGTCCCTTGATCACGGTATGCAGTTGTCGGTCGTCCGGGTTCAGGGTCCACCCGTTTTTCCGGGCATAATCTTTAGTCCAGGCAAGGATCTGTTCTTCGAGTTCTTCCTGTGTCAGGTCAGTCATATCATCACCTTGTTGGTATCGGGCTTTAGGTTTGCCCGGGTTTGTAGTAAACTTCCTGAGTGATCTTTCTGCCGTGGGGGGGGTCGGGGTTTTCTCCCCCCGGCGCGAGAGCAGAGATGAGAATTCCTCGTTTTTCTGATGGAGTGGGAAGGCAGCGGGCTGATCGTTCAGAGGGTGATCCTGTTCTTTGCCGATCCATCACGCAGGGGCAAGGGTGTGGTCAGCCCTGATGTTCACTCCAGGAGAGAAATTCTCCAGATCAAAAAAAGTATTCGTGAACCTTTCGCTCACTCGCGCTCTTCGATGCTCTTGATCATCCCGAGGAAGACCTTCTTCCCGTCGGCCGATCCGAGCACCTCCTCAGAGGCCCGCTCTGGGTGAGGCATCATGCAGAGGACATTGCGGGCAGGTCCGCCGAGGACACCGGTGATGTTCTCCGCGGCGCCGTTTGGGTTCACGGCCGGGGTCACCTCGCCCTGCTCGTCGCAGAAGCGGAATGCGATCCGTCCCTCTGCGTTGAGTCTGGCGATTTCTTCCTGGGAAGCGACGTAGCGGCCTTCCTTGTGGGCGATCGGGATCCTGACCACCTCGCCCTTCTTGAAGAGGCGGGTGAACGGCGAGGTGTTCTCCTCGACCCGCAGGCAGACCGGTTTGCAGATGAAGGTGGGGCTGGCATTCATCGTGAAGATGCCGGGCACCATCCCGCTCTCCGCCCCGATCTGTGCGCCATTGCAGATCCCGAGGACCAGTCCGCCGGCCTGCGCATGCCTGACCACGGTGTCCATGATCCCGGTCCGTGCGGCGATCGCCCCGGCCCTGAGGTAGTCGCCGTAGCTGAATCCGCCGGGGAGGACGATTGCGTCGTAGTCCTCTTTGAGTCCGTCCTTGTACCAAACAAGATCGCAATCGGCCCCGCAGACCTCTGAGATGACGTACTGGACGTCGCGGTCGCAGTTGCTCCCCCCGAACTGGACCACCGCGAATTTCATGCCAGTACCTCGACCTCGTAGCGGTGGATGACCGGGTTGGCAAGGAGGCGTTCGCACATCTGCTCGACCAGAGCCTGTGCGGCCGCCCGGTCCTCAGCATCCAGGGCGATGGTGAAGACCCTGGCCGTGGAGAGTCCTTCGGTCTCAAACCCGATGTTGGCAAGGGCGTGCTGGATGGCACGCGCCTCGGGATCGAGCATCCCTTCCTTGAGTCCAATCGTAACCTTTGCGGTGAATTTCATTCTTTATTCCTCCTCGACAAGTCTCTTTGCCACCTCAGCGTAGGTGGCCATCACGTCCCCCTTGTCGAAGCGGTAGACGTCCTTGTCCATCGAGGCATGGGTCTGTTTGTCCCACAGGCGCATCGAGTCCATCGAGATCTCGTCTCCCAGCAGAACCTCGCCGCCGTGCCGGCCGAACTCGAGTTTGAAGTCGACGAGGTCGAGCCCGATCGCATCGACCCGTGCCTTGAGGAGACTGTTGATCTTCAGGGCCGTCTGCTTCACAGCCTCGATCTCCTCAACCGTCATAAAGCCCAGCGCCACGATGATCTCGTCGTTGATCATCGGG
This sequence comes from Methanofollis aquaemaris, assembly GCF_017357525.1. NCBI lineage: Archaea > Methanobacteriati > Methanobacteriota > Methanomicrobia > Methanomicrobiales > Methanomicrobiaceae > Methanofollis > Methanofollis aquaemaris. The sequence continues at coordinate 1,985,327 of NZ_CP036172.1, forward strand.
TCGTGCCGCTCGTCGTCCTTGTAGTCCAGGACAATCACCGGGGGGTTAAGAGGTGCGCCCTCCTCGAAGGGGTAGTTGCGTACCAGTGAACCTGCGGCGATGTTGCGGACGATCACCTCGACCGGGATCATTTCCAGCGGCCTGACGATCATCGTCCGCTCGTCCTCCATCCTGACAAAGTGGCTCTTGATCCCGTTCTCCTCCAGGTACCTGAAGAGGTATGCCGAGACCCTGGCATTGTACACGCCCTTGGAAGAGAGTTCGTCTTTCTTTGCACCGTCAAAAGCGGTGATATCGTCCCTGAACTTCACGATCAGTTCGTCAGGGTTTTCGGAACGGAAGACGGACTTCGCCTTTCCGCGGTAGATGGGTTCCTGTTCAGTCACAATGACCTCTCCTCAATTTCTCTCTGGAGTTTATGGATGAGAGGGGCGATGGTATCGGAATACCAGCCCCTCTCGATGAACCTCGGATAGATGCAGAGCCGCTCGCAGAGGCTTGGGTCCCCGACCGTCTTCCTGAGCCCCTCGATCTGGGGCCAGGGGTGTTCGGGGTTGACGTAGTCGATGGTGAGCGGCGAAACCCCGCCGAGGTCGTTGACTCCGCATCTGATGAGCCTCTCTGCATCGGCAAGGTTCGGGGGGATCTGGACGGCGACCTCCGGGGGAAGGATCTCCCGGGCAAGGGAGATCGTCCCGGCCATCTCCTCGGTCGATGCCGGGGTGGCACCCCCCATGTCCGTCCCCTCCTTCGGGCAGAAGTTCTGGATGATGACCTCCTGGATGTGCCCGTACCGTCTCTGCAGGCCGGCGATCACTTCGAGCGACTCCTCGCGGTCGGCCGGTGTCTCGCCGATCCCGATGAGCAGACCGGTGGTGAACGGGATCCTGAGCCTGCCCGCCTCTTCGATCATCTCGATCCGCACCGCCGGGTCCTTGCCCGGCGAGTTGCGATGGGCCGGGATCTCTGCGGTGGTCTCAAGCATCAGTCCCATGCTCGCATTCACCTCCCTGAACCGTTCGAGTTCAGCGGGGGTGAGAATGCCTGCGTTGGTGTGCGGCAGGACGCCGGCCCGGATAGCGTACAGACAGAGGTCGTAACAATAGTCAAGAATATCGGCATAGCCGAGCGCGGCAAGGTGGTCGGAGAACCCGGGCACCTCCCCTGGCCGTTCCCCGAAGGTGAAGAGGGCCTCCGTGCAGCCGAGGCGGGCGCCGGTGTCGATGGTCCGGTGCGCCTCTTCCGGCGGCAGCACGCACCCCTCCCCCGCTGTCTGTCTGAAGCAGCAATAGCCGCAGGCGTTCTTGCAGACGTGGGTGAGGGGAAGGAAGACATTGCGTGAATAGGTGATCACCTTGCGGTGCATGCAGGTACCATTCCCCTTCCACCTTCTTGTAACCTTCGCGATTGGGTGCCTGACCCTTGTGGGAGAGTGAGATTGGCCTGAGTTTCAGGGTGTCCCCTTTCCGATTGCTTTTTGCATCTATCTGGCCAACTCTCTCTGAAATGGCCATAGACGCGATCATACCGTTCAAGCCGAAGAACCCCAAGACCCGCCTTTCCTGCATCATGGAGCAGGACGAGCGGGAGGCGTTCGCACGCGCCATGCTCTCGGACGTCCTCGCCGCCGTCCGCGCTGCAGGCTGCGCCCCCACTCTCCTCAGCACCGGCCCCTTCGAGCACCCCGACGCCCGGGTCGTCGTGGACCCTGCAGGACTCAACGAATCCCTGAACCGCGTGCTCGCGACTGCACAAGAACCGGTCCTTATTATTATGGCAGACCTCCCCCTCGCCACTCCAGAGGCGGTCGGCAGGATGATCGGGACCGATGCTCAGATGGCGATCGCTCCCGGCCTGGGTGGCGGGACGAATGCGATCTTTGTGAAAGAGCCCTCCCGGTATCATGTGGACTATTATGGCGCAAGTTTCTGCAAACACATGGCGATCGCCGCCGAGGCGGGACTCTCCTGTGAGGTCACCGACTCCTTCAGGCTTCACACCGACGTCGACGAAAAAGAGGATCTCGTCGAGGTCCTGATCCACGGGCAGGGATCTGCCGCCTGCAGGTGCCTCGACTCACTCGGGTTTGCCCTCTCCATCGAACGCGGCCGGGTCGGCGTGGAGCGCCGCACCCATAAAGAGGCACTCTGATGCGTCGATAGTGGGTATTCCATATTCTTCGTTGAGTTCGATTCCCGTGCCGCGCACCAGCACGGCCGGGACGCACTCGTCCGCCTCGCCCATCAGGAGTTCGGCCGCCGAGGCCAGACAGTCGCCGACGGCGCGCTTGGTCACCTCGAGTTTGCGCCCGAAGAGATCGCATCTGCCCGACTCGTCGACGACGGCCGAGAGCCCCGCGCATCCGATCGCGACGCCACTGCACCCGAGGCGCATCGCATGGGTGCGCGAGTCGATGACGAGCACCCCGGTATTCACGCCCAGTCGTGCGCGCACCTCCGCCCGCACCCGTCCGGCCGAGGCGTCGGGATCGCGGGGGAGGGGGACGACCGTCCCGTCGGGGGCGTTCGAGTGGTCCGCGCCGGCGTTCGGGAGAAGGGTGCCGTTCTTGAGGGTGAGCAGGAACCCCGGGATCCCGCCGACCACCCGGTCGCTCTCCCTGAGGACCACCTCGGTGATCGCCGGGTCGATGGCATAGCGCTCGGCAAGCCGGCGCGCCTCGTCGGAGGGGACGACCTCGTCGAGACGGACCGTCCTTCCCTCGGCCGTCGCCACCGCGGACTCGGCGAGCAGGATGATGTCGCCGTCCCGGATCCCCTCGCACGCCGCGGCCTCTGCGGCCGAGACGACCCTCTCCGCGACGTCGTCGCCGTCCCGGATCAGTCCGGTCTCCAGGGCATAGACCGCATACCACCGGCTCATCTGCTCATCTCCATCTTCTCGACCACCAGGATCGTGTCTCTCGTCGCCGCCACGTCGTGGGCCCTCACCATGTCGGCGTGCGGCAGGAGTCTGGTCGTGACCGCGAGGGTGGCGGCCAGACGCTCTTCCGAGGGCCTGCCGACGAGGTCGCCGAGGTAGGACTTTCTGGATATGGCGATGAGGACCGGTCGCCCGAGTTCCTGGAAGCGGTCGAAGTGGCGACAGAGGTCCCAATCGTCGTCGAAGGTCCGTTCAGCCGTCCAGTTCCCGACGGCCGGGTCGAGGATAAGGTCGGTGATCCCGGCACGCTCGGCCCGCGCGCTCACTTCTTTGAGGGCGTCGAGGGTCGCCGCCGTCCCGCGCGGGTCGCCGGGCCGGTGCTGTGCCGCCATCCCGATGACCGGGAGACCGGCGTCGGCGGCGACGGTTGCGTACGCGGAGTTCGCAAGTCCGCCGATGTCGTTGATCGCATGAACATCATGGCGGAGGCAGGCCTCCAGCACCTCGGGGTACATCGTGTCCACCGAGAGCGTGATCCCTGATCCATCGAGGGCCGAGAGGGCGGCGGTGATCCGGCCGATCTCTTCCTGGACAGTGATCGGGACCGAGTGCGGGGCCGTGGACCGAGCACCCAGGTCGATGAGGTCGGCACCTGCATCGATCATCTGGAAGGCGCGTTCACGCACCGTCGCTTCGGGTACATATGAACCGGAAAAAAAAGATTCAGGGCTGCAATTGATCACGCCCATCAGGCGGACCGATGCGCCGCCCCCGACCTGCATCCCGTTTACTGTGCAGGGTCGCATGACATCGCCCGCGCCGCCTTGAGAGTATTCTCCATCAGGGTGGCGATGGTCATCGGCCCGACCCCGCCGGGTACCGGGGTGATGGCCGACGCCTTCTCGACCACCGAGTCAAAGTCCACATCTCCACAGAGTTTGCCGTTCTCGTCGTGGTTGATCCCGACGTCGATGACCACGGCACCCTCTTTAACCATGTCGGCAGTTACGAATCTCGCCTTGCCGATCCCTGAGACCAGGATGTCGGCCTGCTGCATGATTGCAGGGAGGTTCTGGGTCTTGGAGTGGCAGATCGTCACGGTCGCGTCGGCGTTGAGGAGCAGAGCGGCCATCGGCCGTCCGACGTCCACGCTCCGTCCCACGACGACGGCGTTCTTGCCGGCGATCTCGATCCCGTACTCGGCGAGCATCGTCATGATGCCCTGCGGGGTGCAGGGGACGAAGCCGGGGTGCCCCGAATAGAGGCGGCCGATGCTGACCGGGTGGAACCCATCCACGTCCTTTTCAGGGGAGACGGCGTCGATCACTGCCTGGGTGTCCACCTGCGGCGGGAGCGGGAGCTGCACCAGGATCCCGGAGACTTCCGGATCCTCGTTGAGCTTCTGCACGGTTGCCAGCACCTCGGCCGTCGTCGTTTCGGCAGGGAGGTCCGCACGGACCGAGGTGATCCCGACCTTTTCGCAGGCCTTGTGCTTCATCCTGACGTACATCTGGGATGCGGGATCCTCCCCCACCAGCACGGTGGCGAGGGAGGGGTGGATGCCCGACTCCTCGATCTCTTCTTTGATGAGGTTCAGCCTCTTCTCAGAGAGCGTCTTGCCATTGAGTATCATTCTGTTACCGCGTAGATGGAGAACTTGCTTGCGAGCGCCTCAACCTCTGTCTTCACCCCTGCGATCTTCTCCTTGTTCTCGATGTCGTTGAGGACAGTGGCGATGAAGTGCCCGATGGCTTTCATCTCTTCTTCTTTCATGCCCCGTGAGGTGACAGCCGGGGTGCCGATCCGCAGACCGCTCGTCACGAAGGGCGAGAGGGTCTCGCGCGGGATGGTGTTCTTGTTGACGGTGATGCCGGCGTCGTGAAGTGCATTCTCGGCCTGAAGTCCGGTGAGGCCCTTGTCGGAGAGGTCGAGGAGCATCAGGTGGTTGTCGGTGCCGCCGGAGACCAGGCGGTAGCCTTCGCTGTCGAGGGTGGCGGCGAGGGTCTGTGCGTTGTTAACAACCTGTTTGCAGTAGTCTTTGTACGACTGGGTCAGGGCTTCCTTGAAGCAGACCGCCTTGGCGGCGATGATGTGCATCAGCGGACCGCCCTGCAGACCGGGGAAGACCGCCTTGTTGATGGCCTGTCCGAACTCCTCACGGCACATGATCGCGCCGCCGCGGGGGCCGCGGAGGGTCTTGTGGGTGGTCGTCGTGGTGAAGGGGAGGACGTCGATTGGCGAATTGTGAAGGCCGGTGGCGACGAGGCCCGCGATGTGGGCAATGTCGGCCACACAGGAGGATCCGACCTCTTCGGCGATCTCACCGAAGGCCTTGAAGTCGATCTCGCGCGGGTAGGCCGAGGCGCCGCAGACGATCATCTGGGGCTTCTCTTTTCTGGCCATATCGGCGAGGGCCGCGTAGTCGATGACCTCGGTCTCGTGGTCGACGCCGTACTGGACGACATCGTACATCTTGCCTGAGAAGCTCACCGGCGAACCGTGGGAGAGGTGGCCGCCCTCGGAGAGTTTCATGGACATGATCTTGTCGCCGTAGTTGATGGCGGAGAAGTAGACCGCCATGTTGGCGCCCGAACCCGAGTGGGGCTGGACGTTGGCGTACTCGGCACCGAAGAGTTTGCAGAGGCGGTCCTTTGCGAGGTTCTCGATCATGTCATAATACTCGCAACCCCCGTAGTAGCGCTTGCCAGGGTAGCCTTCTGCATATTTGTTGGTAAGGATCGAGCCTGCGGTCTCGAGGACGGCCTTCGAGACAACATTTTCAGATGCGATCAGTTCGAGCCCGTTTGTCTGTCGCAGCCGCTCTTTCTCGATGAGCGCTGCGATTTCAGGATCAGTATCGGCAAGACTAGACATGTACAAAAAGGTTGTATTGCTAGGTATTATGTCTTCGTCCGATAGCCCGGAGATGTCAGCGAGCAGGGGGGTGAGATGGCGGGGCGTCGAAAGATCTTCCCCCTGCGGGAGAGAGCAGGGTAAAGTATCTCGTTCTTCTGTGGGGACAACCCTTCTGATCGACGTGCCTTCCTCATGAACCGCACCGGGGGCGCTGCCCCCGTAAACTCCGGGATTGTGATAGGGGTGGGAGGGCTGGCGATGATTGTTCAGAGGGGGTTTCCGTACTCTGCCGATCTATCATAGAGGGGCGAAGGTGTGATCGGCTCCTCATGGTCACTCCAGAAGAGGAATGCAACAGAGCTGAATCTTATAATATGTCATCTGGATTGATCTCTTAGCGGGGGGCGGCCGCCGTCCATGAAAAGGTGGCCAAATGTCCGTACCGAGAACTGACACAGGTGCCCCCTGGTTCCCCCGCGTGAGGATCAAACCAGAGACGACGCCACGCTCTTTGTGATCTTTGATTCAGCCTTCCCGACTCAATCCCGGGGGTTCAGTGTTGTCACCCCGGTAAAAGAGAGAAACTCTCAAAAGAATCGTTTATATCGTATTTCTCCTGCATATTCGGGGCAGGGACAGTAGATCATACGTCTGGATTGATTCGCAATGGCCCTTTGTATCTCTTATCCTGCATTCGTCGCAGGAATACCGCAGGAAAAGAGCACAAGGATTATAGGTCAATAGAATCATCTTTATTTCGAGGGAAAATATGCTCAAAAAAGATGCAAAAGTAAAATTTCTTGAGCATCAACTTGAGGAGAGGGAGCGGGAGATAGTGTCTATGCATGGAGCGGAGAAGACTTTTATCAACCCGGAAGATGAGCGGGTCTACCGGCTTGAGCAGCGTGTGAGAGATCTTGAAGCCCTGGTCAAGGGGTTGACCGAGGAGGTGCTTGACCTCAAGACCATCACGATGAAACTCTATCGGGCCTATGAGACGAAGGCCCGGGCCGCCGAGAAACCAAGGTCAAGGGTTGTGGTGGATGAACGGGTTGAGGAGGTAGAACCGCCTGTACCGGTACAGATACCTGTGAAAGAGATACCGGAGGTCCGCGAAGAGGATGAGAGAGATCTCGATCTGATCATGCAGACGGACGGCACGCTCAAGCGTGAGCGTCGGTACGGTTCGGACTATATCATCGCCCCCACGAAGTATCAGGTACCTCCGGGCCTGGGTGGCGGGCGCAAGGGGGAGGCACCCCGCAAGTCCGTCAGAAAAGGCGGGGATATCATCTTCGCTGAGGAAGAAGACGACTCCATCACGAAATAAGGGGCTGTTGGGTGTACATTACCGGGATTGAGATAGATAACTTCAAGTCTTTTGCAAAAAAGACAAAAATCCCTTTTTTAGAGGGTTTTACTGTCGTCTCTGGCCCGAATGGCTCCGGAAAAAGTAATATCATCGACAGTCTCCTCTTCGCCCTGGCCCTCTCCAACTCGCGCGGCCTTCGGGCTGAGAAACTGACCGATCTCATCAACCTCAATTCTGGCAAAAATACCGCTGAAGTTGCGATCACCTTCTCTGACGGGACCGAAATCAGGCGGCGGATCAAACGTACGGCCTCGAACTATTATTCATACAACTATCTTAACGGCAAACTCGTCAAGCAGAACGATATTGTCGACTTTCTCGCAAAGTTCGGGGTCACTCCCGAGGGATATAATGTGGTGATGCAGGGCGACATCACCAGGATCATGGAGATGAGCGACTTCGAGCGCCGGAAGATCGTCGACGAGATTGCCGGGGTTTCGGAGTTCGAGGGGAAAAAAGCCAGGGCCCTTGATGAACTTGAGGTGGTGCGCGAGCGGATTGAGCGGGAAGAGGTGGTGCTCTTTGAGCTCAATGCGAGGATCGAGGAACTGAAACACGAGCGCGAGCAGGCTCTGGCATATCGCCACTGGCAGGAAGAACTTGAGCACTTCAAGAGTTGTCGTGCGGCAGCGCAGGTGCGCGATATGGAGAAAGAGCATGCGTCCATCCTTTCAAGTATAACTGAAACCGGGACCGACCTTGAGCGGACGCTCTCTGATCTCGGAATCGAGCAGAACGACCTTGAGTACCTGCGCGGCGATCTCAGGGATGTCGATGCGGAGATCAATGAGAAGAGCGGGAGCGAGTACCTGAAGATGATCTCGGCCCTTGAAGGGGCCAAGGGCAGGATAAAGGTTGCGGAAGGGACGATCGCGCGGTTGAAGAAGGAGAAAGAGGGCAATCTTGAAGGGGTCAACCGTGCGTTCCTTGACGAGAAGCGGGCCTCTGAACGGGTTCAGGAGTGTACCGCGCAGGTCCGCACCCTCTCGGTCGACCGGGCAAACCTCTCGATGGAACTTGCCGGGGTGCAGGCGACGGTCGGAAACCTGGAGGCCGAGATCGCACGCGGGGGGAAGGCGGCCGAGGGCCTGAAGGAGCGGCTTCTATCTCTGATTGGTGAGGTGGAGGAGAAGAAGGGGACACGTTCGGAGTACCTTCACCGGCAGGATCTCTTGATCGAGAAAAGCCGGATGCGAACCTCTGAGATGGACCGGCTCCAGGGCCGCCTCACTGAGGTGCAGTCGGGGGGCGAGAGCCTTGCTGTCGAGATCGAGAAGGCGCAGAGGGCATCGGCGGAGTTGGTGGAGAAGAAGGGTGCCCTTGATCGTGATCTTTCAAAGGCCGAGAGTACCCTCTTCGCCAGGCGTTCATCTCTTGAACGGATCCGCAGAGAGGTCCAGGACACCGAGCGGGAGTTGATGCGGCTCGAAGCTCAGCAGCAGTCGCGCGGCGGTGTGGGCGGACCCGCGCTTGAGGCGGTCCTGGGTATGGATGGGGTGTGCGGGACGGTTGCGCAGCTCGGGAAGACGCCGCCTGAGTATGCCACCGCGCTGGATGTTGCGGCCGGGGGGAAACTGCGGTATGTCGTCGCCGAGAGTGACAGTGTGGCGGCGGAGGCGATCCGGTACCTTAAGGAGCAGCGGCTTGGTCGACTCACTTTCCTGCCTATGAATAAACTGAGGGGGAAAGAGTATCCTCTGGTGCGCGAACCGGGTGTGATCGGGTATGCTAAGGATCTCCTTTCTTTTAACTCGGAGTATGACCTCGCCTTCCAGCAGGTCTTCGGCTCGACCCTGGTCGTCGACACGCTTGAGTGCGCTCGCAGGTTGATGGGCCGGTATCGGATGGTCACTCTGGAGGGTGAACTGCTGGAGCGGTCCGGGGCCATGACCGGTGGGTACCTGAAGAAGCAGCAGCAGGGTGGGTTTGGAGCGGCTGTTGAGGATGAGATCGCACGGTTGTCGGCATCGCTCGCGGAGAAGCGGGAAGAGATAGCAGAATTCGAACATTCTGTCGCCTGTCTCACCTCGGAGGCAGAGGAACTGCGAAAACGCCGGTCAGGGATCGAGCAGGACGCGGCACGGTATGCGATGGTCATTGAGGAGTATGAACGCCGGATAACTTCGCAGCAGAGTGATGAGGTGGAACTTACTGCCTCGCTTGCGACCCTCAAGGCCGAGGTGGAGGAGAGCGCCGGCGAACTTGCTTCGGTCGAGGCTGCACTCGACGGGGTGGGGGATGCGCTTGCCGTCCTTAATCGGGAGGTCGCGGCCCTCAAGCAGAAACTGGATGACACCGAGATCCCCCGGCTCACTGAAGAGTTTGAGCAGAAGCGTCGGGAGTGTGAAGGGATAGAGCGTCGTCTCCGGAATAAGGAGGCCGATATTGCTGACGCCCAGCGTGAACGGCAGTATTTCGAGCGGCGGGTGGAGGAACTCGGGGCCGAACGCGAACGGCTTGCCGATAAGAATGCCGGAATCGATGTCGAGGTTTCCGGGGCAGAGGCAGAGATCGTCTCTGCCAGGGCTGAGATCGCCGGGCTTGAGGAGCGGCAGAAGGCGTTCTCGTCTGAACTCGACGGGCTGCGGAGAAAACGCGAAGAAATCGCAGAGTCGATTGTTGAGGCTGAAAAAAGGTGTGCCGGGTTGAATGCAAAGTCCGACCGGGTACGCCTCCAGATCGCCTCCCTCAAGGAGAAGGCTGCAGAGTTGGCTGTGGAGATCGAGGGTCTGCGTGAGCATGCAGGTGAGGAAACCGATCTCTCACTCTCTGAGATCGAGGGGGGGATCGCGGAGGCGGAGCGGAATGTGCGCTCTCTTGGGGCGGTAAACATGCTGGCCATCGATGAATATGGGCGGGTATGCGATCGCATTGAGGAGCGGACTAAGAAGAAGGATGTGCTCTCCGCGGAGAGGACTTCGATCCTCGAGCGGATCGAACACTTTGATACCCTGAAATATGACTCCTTCATGGAGGCTTTCAGGGCGATTGATGCAAATTTCAGAGAGATATTTGCTCGTTTGACTGCTGGAAGCGGAAATCTGGCCCTTGAAAACCCGGATGATCCTTTTTCGGGGGGTCTTACTTTTGCGGTCCAGCCGCGTGGGAAGAAGGTCCAACTCCTCTCTGCACTCTCGGGGGGGGAGAAGTCGCTGACCACGCTTGCGTTTCTCTTCTCGATCCAGAAATACATGCCCGCACCGTTCTATGCCTTTGATGAGGTGGATATGTTCCTTGATGGATCAAATGTCGAGCAGGTTGCAGCCATGATCAGAGAACTCTCTGGACGTGCTCAGTTTATCTCGGTCTCTCTGCGAAAGCCGATGATCGAGCGGGCGGACCGGATTATGGGGGTTACGATCCGCCCGGACAAGAGCACGCTGGTGACTGGTGTCGAGAACCATGCATGAGGAGCCTGTTGAGATCCTGGTCCAGCTTGCTGAGCGGGGTGAGATCGATCCCTGGAATATTGATATTGTTGATGTAACCGATCGTTTTCTCACTGAACTTGAGCGGTGCCGTGAACTGGATCTTCGTATATCTGGGCGCACACTCTTTTTTGCGGCGACGCTGTTGAGGATGAAGTCCGAGTATCTTACTGAAGATCTCTCTGAGGGTCAGGATGAAGAGGAAGATCTGGAGGTCTCTGTGGATGATGAAGAGGACTTTGGACTTGCCGATGAGGCTGAACCGATCGAAAGGCTTGAGCGGGAGATACAACGGCGTATCGGTCGGAAGAAGGTGCGGCGCAGGCCGGTCACACTCTATGAACTGATCACTGAGTTGAAGACGGCGGAGAAGGAGGAACGGCGCCGTCACCGGAGGCGCGCGCAGCAGGGGGAGGAGATTCCCATACGCGCCAGTGATGTGGTGGCGGTGGCGCATGATGAGGACTATACGGGTGCGGCTGAGGTCGTGCTCGGGTGCTATGATACGCTCGCCCCGGATGGCGGGACGGAGACAGTGCGCGCCCTCTGTGCATCTCTTGGAAAGGGGACGATAGAGATCTATATCCCACTCCTCTTCCTTGCCCAGGAGGGAGTTGTGGCACTCTGGCAGGATGAATACTTCGGTGATGTTTACATGAGGAGGAATGTGGATGGACAAGGTAGCGATGCTTGAAGCCATTCTTTTTGTGGCCGACTCGCCGGTCGATTATGGGGACGTGGCAAAGATGCTGGGGGTGCGACGTGGGGAGGTGTCTGCGCTTGCTTCTGAACTCCAAAAACGATCTGAAGGGCGCGCAGCTCCTCTGGAGGTGCTTGATTCGGGTGAAACGATCTATATGGTCTTGAAGGAGGAATACAGCGAGTTTGTCTATCCTTTGATGCGCCCTGAGATTTCGAGAGCGGTTTTGCGGACTCTTTCAGTGATTGCATACCGGCAACCGATTCTTCAGAGTGATCTTGTAGAGGTGCGTGGGGGTGGGGTGTATGCGCATGTGGAAGAACTTGTGGAACGGGGTCTGGTGGCGCGCCAGCGGAATGGGCGGAGTTATGAACTCCAGACAACTCCTGAATTCTCGCGTTATTTTAAAACTGCGGCATTTTCAGGCGTGCAAGAACGTCTGGATCTCAGGTAGTTATTTATGTGTGACCTTACAACATTGTAAGGTCGTGTCTGAGACGGTTTCAGGGGAACTGTCCATGTGGTGGTTCCCCTGGGATTGTATCCTTGATTCTTGCTTCAAGCAGGAGTCAAAGGGTATATATACGTCGAAGACTAACATAAGTAGCGCACAAGGTGGCCCGGACTGGTTGCTATGCAATCTGTCTGGAATTGGTCTCTGGATTATCTTTCCTTTAACACATCTCTTATGGGGTGTGACTGCGAAGGTTTATATCCTGGAGCGCCCAATATTGTTACCTCACAAAGTGACTGGGGTTCGATGAATCCGGCGAGATCGGAATCGGACCTTGATGAAATTTGAGGCATCAGGTATGGTCTTCCTTTAACGCATCTCTTATGGGGTGTGACTGCGAAGGTTTATATCCTGGAGCGCCCAATATTGTTATCTCTAACCGAGCATACAATGCGGAAATTCGTGGCAGAAAAGGTTTATATGTCACGACGACCAATGTTGTTAGCACGCAAGGTGACATGCGCCGAAGACTCCGGACAACCGGAATCGGCACAGGGCGGTTCCGACGAGGTTTCTTCTCTCGCTCCGGCGGGGCGAAGGTTTATATCCTCTGAAGTGGAACATAATTATGCCTCAAGGGTGACATCGAGCCAAGAAATTGGTTCGAGACGGTGACTCCAAAGGTTTATAACCTCTGAAGTTTAATACTGTATCCCCACGAAGTCACTCGGGTGCGAGGAAGCTCGCCCCTGACAAGGGACGCAGGATTCGGTCCTGTGTTTCGATGGAGAATCAAAATCACTGAATTTAGTCAGTGTTGGTTCTGACGTTGGCACTAGCAATGCGGAAATCTATCTAGCAACCGCTAATCCCTTTAAGATATAAGTGTGTTTACTTCAAATTCTGGTTGATCCTGCCAGAGGCCACTGCTATCGGGGTTCGATTTAGCCATGCGAGTTGAGAGGGTTCGGCCCTCGGCGTAATGCTCAGTAACACGTGGACAACCTGCCCTAAGGTGAGGGATAACCCCGGGAAACTGGGGATAATACCTCATAATCTACAGGTGCTGGAATGCTCTGTAGGTCAAAGGTCAGCCGCCTTAGGATGGGTCTGCGGCCGATTAGGTAGTTGTTGGGGTAATGGCCCAACAAGCCTGTAATCGGTACGGGTTGTGGGAGCAAGAGCCCGGAGATGGATTCTGAGACACGAATCCAGGCCCTACGGGGCGCAGCAGGCGCGGAAACTTTACAATGCAGGAAACTGTGATAAGGGAACCCCGAGTGCCCGTATGGACGGGCTGTTCAGGTGCTTAAAAAACATCTGGAGAAAGGGCCGGGCAAGACCGGTGCCAGCCGCCGCGGTAATACCGGCGGCTCGAGTGGTGGCCACTATTATTGGGCTTAAAGCGTCCGTAGCTTGGTAGTTAAGTCTCTTGGGAAATCTTCCGGCTTAACCGGAAGGCGTCTAAGGGATACTGGCTGCCTAGGGATCGGGAGAGGTGAGAGGTACTCTGGGGGTAGGAGTGAAATCCTGTAATCCTCAGGGGACCACCTGTGGCGAAGGCGTCTCACCAGAACGACTCCGACAGTGAGGGACGAAAGCTGGGGGAGCAAACCGGATTAGATACCCGGGTAGTCCCAGCCGTAAACGATGCGCGTTAGGTGTATCGGTGACCACGAGTTACCGAGGTGCCGAAGGGAAACCGTGAAACGCGCCGCCTGGGAAGTACGGTCGCAAGGCTGAAACTTAAAGGAATTGGCGGGGGAGCACCACAACGGGTGGAGCCTGCGGTTTAATTGGACTCAACGCCGGACAGCTCACCGGGTAGGACAGCGATATGATGGCCGGGCTGAAGACCCTGCTTGATCAGCTGAGAGGAGGTGCATGGCCGTCGTCAGTTCGTACTGTGAAGCATCCTGTTAAGTCAGGCAACGAGCGAGACCCACGCCAACAGTTGCCAGCATGTTCTCCGGAACGATGGGGACACTGTTGGGACCGCCTCTGCTAAAGAGGAGGAAGGAATGGGCAACGGTAGGTCAGCATGCCCCGAATTACCCGGGCTACACGCGGGCTACAATGGTCAGGACAATGGGTTCCGACACCGAGAGGTGAAGGCAATCCCCTAAACCTGCCCTTAGTTCGGATTGTGGGCTGCAACTCGCCCACATGAAGCTGGAATCCGTAGTAATCGCGTTTCAAGATAGCGCGGTGAATCTGTCCCTGCTCCTTGCACACACCGCCCGTCAAACCACCCGAGTGGGGTTTGGATGAGGCTGTGGTCGTTGCCACAGTCGAATCTAGGTTCCGCAAGGGGGGTTAAGTCGTAACAAGGTAGCCGTAGGGGAATCTGCGGCTGGATCACCTCCTAACGAGATCGGGTTCGCGGTTGTTGGATAGACCGTAAAGTTGCTAGTGTCAAGAAGGGAGCGGGCTCATAGATCAGTGGTAGATCGCCGCCTTTGCGAGGCGGAGGCCGAGGGTTCAAATCCCCCTGAGTCCACTTTCAATGCACCTGGAGACGCAAGTCACCAGGGAAGGGCTGAAGGTCAAGCCAATGACCTAAAGAAGCCGTGTAAAGGGAATGCACATCGGGCGTCAAATGGGTTCAGCGGAACGCTGGAACGATGCCTATCAGTGGATGGCTCGGTTCGAGTGCCGAAGAAGGGCGTGCCAAGCTGCGATAAGCTCCGGGGAGAGGCAAGGAATCTACGATCCGGAGATTCCCTAATGGGACATCCCAACATTTCGGTGTTGATCCGTAAGGATCGGGAACGCCCCGAATTGAAACATCTTAGTAGGGGCAGGAAAAGAAATCAACCGAGATGTCGTGAGTAAAGGCGATTGAAAGCGACATAGTTCAAACCGAATCCCTTCGGGGACATGTGGTGTAGTAGGCCTGCCGTCTGGATGATGCGGTGAAGTGGAAGTCCTCTGGAAAGAGGTACCAGAGAGGGTGATAGTCCCGTACATGTAAACTAATTTATCCTGGCAGTGTCCTGAGTACCGTGGGTTGGAATTCTCGCGGGAATCTGGGGGTCATCAACCTCCAAAACTAAATACAACTCGAAACCGATAGCGTAGTAGTAGCGTGAGCGAAGGCTGAAAAGTAACCCTGAAAAGGTGGTTAAAAGTGCCTGAAACTGATAGGTGATAGTGTGTTACGGCGCGAAAGGATCTTCTACATGAAGGAACCCGTCGCGAGGCGGTAGTACGGGTGTAGTTGCCAGTGTCGTAACTTACGTTTTGAAGAATGGGCCAGAGAGTTAGTCTCGTTGGCGAAGGTTAACCGTAGAGGGAAGCCGAAGCGAAAGCAACAAGTCCGTAGCCTTCGGGCATGGGACGGCGTATTAAAAGTGCGCGGAGTCAATGGGGCTAGACCCGAAGCCGGGTGATCTATGCGTGGGCAGGTTGAAGCGTGACGAAAGTTGCGTGGAGGACCGCATGAGGTTTTGATATACAAATCATTCTCGTGACCTGTGTATAGGAGTGAAAGATTCATCGAACCCGGCATCAGC
The DNA here is from genome assembly GCF_017357525.1 of Methanofollis aquaemaris. NCBI lineage: Archaea > Methanobacteriati > Methanobacteriota > Methanomicrobia > Methanomicrobiales > Methanomicrobiaceae > Methanofollis > Methanofollis aquaemaris. The sequence continues at coordinate 2,000,532 of NZ_CP036172.1, forward strand.
TGGTTCCTTCCGAAACATGCCGTAGCATGACCTGGCCTGAGATAGTCGGTGAGGTAGAGCACTGATTGGGGATCCCGGGGGAGAAATCCCTCGCTCTCCTGTCAAACTCCAAACTCCCCGACGTCGTAGAGGGCTGGAAGTCCGCATTACGGGGTAAGCTTGTAATGCGTAAGGGAAAGAACCCAGACCGTGGTTAATGTCCCTCAATGTAGGCTAAGTGTCAATACTGAAAGACGTCCTAGGCCAAAAACAACTGGGAGGTGAGCTTAGAAGCAGCTACCCTTCAAAAAGTGCGTAACAGCTTACCAGTCTAGGTTTAGGGCACTGAAAATGGACGGGGCTAAAGCCTACTACAGAGACCACGGAGCACCGAAAGGTGATCTAGTAGGAAGGCGTCCTGCATGGGAAGAAGCGGGGGCGTAAGTTCCTGTGGACCGTGTAGGAATGAGAATTCTGGCAGTAGTAGAAGCAAAGATGGGTGAGAATCCCATCCGCCGGAGGGGCTAGGTTTCCTCGGCAATGTTCGTCAGCCGAGGGTTAGTCGGTCCTAAGTTGCACCGTAACGCGAGTGCAGCGAAAGGGAAACAGGTTAATATTCCTGTACCATTTGGTCTTTGCGAAAGCACTGACACTTTGGGATATGCCGGGCAAGGTTGTCGCCTTGTCTAAGCATCTAAGTTCGGGGAGTACCGTTATGGTGAGAACCGGATGAAAGTGTGATGGGGTAACTCGGCAAATTCCTGGAGTCCATGAAAAGGTGACCAAATGTCCGTACCGAGAACTGACACAGGTGCCCCTAGCTGAAAAGGCTAAGGCGTGTCGGATAAATCGTGTTTAGGGAACTCGGCAAATTAGCCCCGTAACTTCGGAAGAAGGGGTGCCTGCCTGGTGATCAGGCAGGTCGCAGTGACCAGGGGGCTCTGACTGTCTAATAACAACATAGCTGACTGCAACTCCGTAAGGACTAGTATAGTCAGTGATTCCTGCCCAGTGCGAGTATCTGAACACCGGTTTCAACCGGACGAAGGACTCGTAAACGGCGGGGGTAACTATGACCCTCTTAAGGTAGCGTAGTACCTTGTCGCTTAATTGGCGACTTGCATGAATGGATTAACGAGAGCCCTACTGTCCCAAACACGAATCCGTTGAACCTTTTATCCTGGTGCAGAGGCCAGGGACCCCAAATGGGAAGTGAAGACCCCGTGGAGCTTTACTGCAGCCTGTCGCTGTGTTACGGTATTCTTTGCGCAGTGTAGATGGGAGGCGTCGATCCGTCCCTTGTGGGGGGCGGGGAGCCAACGATGAGACACCATCCTTAGTTTGCTGTAACACTAACTCAATCGAGGACAACGATAGGTAGGCAGTTTGGGTGGGGCGCCACACCCTCGAAAAGATATCAAGGGTGCCCTAAGGTCAACTCATGTGAGTCAGAAACTCACAGAAGAGTGTCAAGAGCAAAAGTTGGCCTGACGCGATTCCGAACAGCAAGGAATCGCGAGAGGAAACTCGGGTCTAACGAACCAATACGCCCTTTTGGTGAGGGCTATTGACGACAGAAAAGCTACCCCGGGGATAACAGAGTCGTCGCCGGCAAGAGCACATATCGACCCGGCGGCTTGCTACCTCGATGTCGGTTCTTTCCATCCTGGCTGTGCAGCAGCAGCCAAGGGTGAGGTTGTTCGCCTATTAAAGGGGATCGTGAGCTGGGTTTAGACCGTCGTGAGACAGGTCGGTTACTATCTATTTGGGGTGTTTGGAGTCTGAGGGTAAGAAAGAAATAGTACGAGAGGAACTTTCTTTCGTCGCCTCTGGTCGATCGGTTGTCTGACAAGGCACTGCCGAGCAGCTACGCGACAAGGGGTAAAAGCTGAAAGCATCTAAGCTTGAAACCCAGCCCAAAAAGAGACTCCGTTGAGGACATGGGTAAAAGACCCGCTTGATAGGCTCGGGATGTAAGCACGGAGGCAACGACGTGTTCAGTCCGCGAGTACTAACGTCCGAATCCAGTTTTCCGTTGAACCCAGACGAAACCCGATGTGCATACCCTTAAATTCTATAATGTTTAACATTATAGATACATATCACGGCTGCCAAGGTGGCGGAGTGGCCACGCGGTTGACTGCAGATCAACTACACCCCGGTTCAAATCCGGGCCTTGGCTTTGGGTGATAGCGGCCAAAGCAACGGGGAAACACCTGGACTCTTTCCGAACCCAGCAGTTAAGCCCGTTAACGTATTACTCTGTACTGAGTTGCGAGAGCACTTGGGAACAGTAGTGCGCTGCTATCCCCTTCCTTATAATTAGACTGTTCTTCTTTGAGTTGTTTTGTTAAGAGTATTCTGTATTTGGCAGAGTTCTTCAGCATGAATCCATCTTTACTGAAATAATTGTTATTCTATAATGTATGAAGTATCCTGGGATCATTGTACAGGAAGATCCATAAACCTAGATCAGTTGCCATTTCGTTGTTCTATTCTATGTATTTCTCCCAATTTGTGATCCTGGGATTTCAAGTATTTCGGATCAAAGGTATGCATACCCTTATATCTCATTGACGCTGATTATTATAACGTATAGCGGCCAGAGCAACGGGGGAACACCTGGACTCTTTCCGAACCCAGCAGTTAAGCCCGTTAACGTATTGTCCTGTACTGAGTTGCGCGAGCACTTGGGAACGGCAGTGCGCTGCTATCACTCTTTAATCTGAATTTATAGTTCTGTTTTCAGATATTTTGCTCTATCTTGGCCTGGTTTTATTTTTCTGTCCGAAATGATATATATCCTCATGTTCATACCGTATATATTGGGATTATTCTGTTCTATGGATCCCCATGGAGTATTTGCCATGAATGATATCCCGGAGATCCCAAAGTGTATGAGTACACAACATCCTGACAATGTTCATATTCCGTTTTTTGCTGAGAATGCACAACTCGGTGGAGAAGATGAAGTCAGGGAGGCCTACTATGCTTACTCTCATCTCGGGTGCAGAGAGCAGATGTGGGACTGTGAGGGAAAAGAGGTTGACAACTTCGTCGTGAAAAAACTCCTTGCCCGGTATGGTTCATTTTTCGGTGAACATCCTCTCGGAAAAGATGTCTTTCTGACGCTCAGGGTGCCGAACCCCGAAGTTGAGAAGGCCGAGGCAAAGGTTCTTCTCGAAACTCTTGAAAGTATTCCCCGCTCCTATGATGTTGCCCATCTCTTCTCAGAGAACAATGTCCCTCCAATCTTCCAGGTCATCCTTCCGATGACGTCATCATATCCCGCTATTGATAATATTTACCAGTATTACCGTGACTTTGTAGTGGGTCAACAATACAAACGTCTAGGCGGACGTGAAAAAACCATTGCCGATTGGATTGGGCGGTTCTATCCTGAGAAGATCGATGTGATCCCGCTCTTTGAAGACCAACCAAGCATGCTCAACGCCGCTGGCATAGTAGGCCGGTATATGGAGGATAAAGACCTCGCCTACCAGCGGGTCTTTCTCGCGCGTTCGGATCCGGCAATGAACTATGGGATGGTGAGTGCGATCCTTCTCAACAAAGTTGCACTCTTTCGTCTCCACCTCCTGGCTGAGGAGACGGGCGTCTCGATCTATCCAATCATCGGTGTTGGCTCTGCTCCATTCAGGGGAAACCTTGGTCCCGAGACAGTTGAACGATGTACTGCCGAATATCCGAGTGTCCATACCTTCACCGTTCAGTCGGCCTTCAAGTATGACTATCCCCAGGATAGGGTCCGTCAGGCGGTGGCCACTCTCGAGGAACGCGAGGTGTCGACCCCGATGGAGATCGAAGAGGAGGAGGCACTCCAGGTGGTTGGGAAGTGTACGGCACGTTATATGGAAAGCGTCACTATTCTCTCAAACATGATAAACCGCGTCGCTGCCTTTGTTCCCAGTCGGAGAAAGCGCAAACTCCACATCGGGCTCTTTGGCTATTCCCGGAGCATGGGAGGGGTCACCCTCCCCAGAGCGATCACCTTTACCTCAGCATTGTACTCAATCGGTCTTCCACCTGAACTTCTCGGTCTTGACGCTCTTGATTCCGACGACATCGAGTTCTTGCGCGAGGTCTATGTGAACTTCGACGCCGACCTGGTCGATGCAGTGCGATACTTTGATCCCGAGTCTGAGTATGTCCCGGCATCCCTGACGAAGACGGTCTGCGATCTCGTCGACGTCGAACCTGACCTGGAACACCTTGAGTGTGTGGCCTCGGTCCGTCTGGCCTTGAAGGAGGGTCGGACCGCAGACGTCAGGTCCGGGATCCTCAGGGCGGCGAACATCAGACATTTTCTGGGCTGAAATTTTCTCTCATTTTTGGCTCCTTTGTCAGGCGTGAGCCGAACGCATGCCTCAGGCATACCGCATGAAAATTGTTCGGAACAGTGTTCCGTGGTGTGGAGGATCCTTGATCCTCCCCTCAACGACGGTGAATATTCTACGATAGGAACGGCCTGCCTAGATCGACGTACCTTCCCTCATGAATCGCGCCAGTGGCGCTGCCCCAGGAACTCCGGTATAAGAGGGGGTCGGGGGTTCGGATCCCCCGACAAAGTGCGAAGGGGAAGGCAAGTGACGTGAAGAGCCGACCCGACAGAAGAACGTGGATTACCATGAAAAACTTTTCATGAGGTATGCCTGAGGCGTGCTTTCGCTTCATGAGCGATTCTACAGGGTTGACCCCCCAGAAATCCGCCTTCAATCAGGCCATCTTTCATGCCCTTTTTTTGGACTGGATCCTGTGGTCATGAAGTTTACCATTGCCTGGGGTCACATTGTGGCTCAGGTGACGAGTTAAAACTCGGTTCCCTCGCCGCGTTGCATAAAGGAACGTCCCTACGGTTCGATCGTAAAAAAAGTTCAACTTGCGCTCGGATTTGGGGCTTTGTTCTTGAAACCGGGGACAATATGCCCTGATCTGGGGATGGGCTGTACCTCCTTGCCCATGCATTCCCTGTCGTTCACTCTCCCTTCAAGATCGGAACCGAGAAGACGAAATTGGAGATCCAGAAGAGCGTGCTGCCGCCCCATACCTATTTTCGCCGTGGGGGGGTCCGGGGGAGTCTCCCCCCGGCGCGAGAGAGCAGGCTCGCATTTTTTCATTCTATTTTTGGGCGGCCGGTCTGATCACCCCTATCCCACCACTTGCGCCGGGGGCGCTGCCCCCGAACCTCCGGGATTGCGAAGGGGACAGGAAGGCAGCGGGGAGATCATGGAGAGGGGGGTGTCGTCCAGGTGCATTTGTGTCGGCAACTTTTCGTTTTTGACACGACACTAGTGCTCTTTCTTCAGACCGATGATGGCTGCAGCGAGCACGGTCCCGAGAAAGGCTATTATCGGGAAGGGAGTCCCCGCCTGAGTCTGAGTAGTCTCAGGATGTGCAGTGAGCGTGCCGTTGACCATCACCGTCGTCCCTGTCTGGACCAGGAACTCCCCGCTCCAGGTTTCATACCCTTCGAGTTCGAGACTGACTGTGTAATTTCCGGGTTCAAGGTCGGGGACCGTAACCGGGGTCTTGCCGACGAGTAGGTTGTCCATATAGACGGCGGCACCGGGGGGATTGGAGGAGATGGCCAGGGCACCGGTCGTCGGAGTAGGTTCTTCTGTCGTGGTGGGCGGCGGCGGAATAGTCGTCGGTGTCTTCTCTGTAGGCTCTACTGTGGCTATGGTGTAGGCACGCACCATGCTGTCCCCACTGCCGGTCACCAGAGTGAGACCATCGGATGTGAGGGCAACAGCCCTGATCGCCGCCCCGGTTTCTCCGGTCAGAGTGGTCTGTCCGTTCTGGTCGAGAACAGAGAAAGTCTTGTCAAGCGAGCCGGTTCCGACACTTCTAGCACCATCTGCCGCAGAGACTGAAGTAACCGATCCACCGGTCCGAAACTCCCAGAGAATTTCACCATCTCTGGAGAAGAGGTAGGCCCTCCCCTCTGACGTGCCCGCAGCGATATACCGGCCGTCTGGTGAACACGAGACCCCCAGAGCATCCCCGAAGACCCCCCTGGACCAGAGGAGTTTTCCAGAGGTGTCGAAGAGATAGACCCGGTCGTCGGCAGAACCTGCGGCGATCAGGGATCCGTTCGGGGTGATCGAGGTGGAAAGAACATCATCTCCAGTGACAGACTTCCAGAGGATCTTTCTCTCTCCATCGAAGAGGTAGACCCGATCGTCTGAACTTCCGGCGGCCACATATGCTCCACCGTCGGCGACGGCGACGGCAAACCCTCTCCCCGGCAGGAGATAACTCCAGCGCGCTTCACCATCGATGTCATAGAGATAGACATGATTATCAGAGGAGGCCGCGCCCACCGCGCTCCCGTTCGGCGCGACCGAGACACTGTTCACGCTTGCCTGGGCCTTCTTTTCCCAGAGCACCTCTCCCTCGCGTCCAAGGAGCGTGACCTTCCCATCATCTCCCCCCGCCGCTACCGCACCGCCGTCGGCAGAGATGGAAACGCCCCGCACCGTCCCTTCTGTCTCGTAGATCCAGTCAAGGGAGGCCTCTTCTGCGACCACCATGCCGCAGAGGAGAGAGAGTGCAACGGCCAGGAAAACCGTTGCCCATTGTTTTTTCTGTGTCATGGAGGGAGATCTCTCGGAGCCTCTATTTAACTTCGGCGGATGAAGAGCATTGCACCTATGAGTCCGAGGGCCGCCGCTGCTCCGCCGGCCGATGCTCCTGTTGGGGTCGTTGTCGTGGCGGTCGGCGAGGCGACCGGGCTCTCCGGTACTGATGTCGTGGCGGTGGCTGTTCCTGTCACCTCCTCTGCGGTGACAATGAAGGTGGTGCTTGCCCGTGCATCCCCTTCCACCCATTCGACGGTGACCGTGTACTCGTCAGGCGGGAGTTCGGCATCGGTCGTGAACCACCAGATGTTCAACGGCTCTCCCGCCTCGACGCTCACCGTCCCGCTCGCCCCGGCGGACAGCACCTCTGTCTCTTTCCCGGTAGGTTCGAAGGACAGAGAAGTCACCTCTACCTGGAAGGTATTTCCTGGGGCGATGTTTGTCGTCCCGGCGATCGTCAGGTTTCCTGTGCTTTCGGCCCAGACTGAGTCGATGGCTATCACCTCGGTTGCCCCGACCGCCGTTCCTCCAGCGAGGAGGAGGATGGTCAGGACAACTATGAGGCATGGTGTGTGATACGACATGATCGCGGGTGATCGCTGTGGTGATATATGAAGATAGGGGAATGCGGGAGCATGAGTCAAAAGCACCTCTCGATCTAGTATCGTGTCAATCCCAAAATGTCTGGACCTCCGGGTTCCTGATCACGCTCTTCACGGCGGGGCAGCGATCGGGACCGCTGCTTCGTCGCCGCCCCACCCCTATCCTCATCGTGAGGGGTCCGGGGGCAGCGCCCCCCGGCGCGAGAGAGCATTTTAGAATTCTTTGTCCTTCTGGTGGGACGGCTCGTCTGATTGACGTTTACTTCTGAAAAAGTATTCAACACGGCCGAAAAAAGAAAAACGTGGCCTCCTTCACCGGTGGGCGAAGAACGCGAAGACCCGGCCGTCCTCGACCCGGTCGATGCGTGCGAAGCCCACCCGCTCGAACTGGACCATCCCACCGACATGCTCCGCGACCTCGGGCTCGCAGACCCCGGCGATGTCGCCCTCAGGGGTGCGGAGGGTACACGGAACTCCGTATTCTGCCGGCAGCCACTGGATGATCGGGGCCTTCGCCTCGCGGGCCGCCGCGAGATCGTCGCCTGCATAGAAAGCCTGCCCCTCTCCTTTCAGTTCGATATTGAAGAGATCTTTGAGGCGGACCATCGCTGCCCCCTTGACCTCGGCCGTCGGGAGGACGATCCCACCGGTGAAGGCGAGTTTGCGCATCCCCCTCTTCTCGTTGCCAGGATAGCGCGGCACCAGTGCCGTCTGTTCGGGCGCCCCCTCCACCTCGTATCGCACCGGGTCGGGTACAAAGAAGAACCGGTCCGAGGACTCGTCGATGACCGCCTTGTTCTGGGCGTACAGATTCTCCCAGGAGAAGGATATATCCGTATCGCCGGTTCCGAGATCGACCATCGCCCTGCGCACCGCTTCAGGCTGGATCCCCCGGCGTGCGATCGCCCGCAGGGTTCCCAGGTGGACATCGTCCCAGCCCGTATAGGTGCCTTCGTCGATCCCCTGGTGCATCGAGGACGTGGAAAGGACCAGACCCTCGATGGACATCCGTCCATAATGACGATACACCGGCGGCTTCCACCTGAAGTAGTCGAAGATGTAGCGCTGCCTTCTGGTGTTTGCGATATGGTCCTTACCCCTGATCACATGAGTGATCCCGAGGAGATGATCGTCGACCACCACCGAGAAATTCATCAGCGGATAGACCTTCGCGTCGATCCGTGGGTGTGCCGGGGAATCAACGATCCTGAAGATGGAAAAGTCCCTCATCGCCGGGTCCGGGTGTTCCAGATCGGTCTTCACGCGCACCGTCACCTGTCCCTCGGCAAACCCGCCGGAGAGCATCTGCTCCCAGAGCTCAAGATTTTCCTCCAGCGTATGGGCCCGGCACGGACAGGCCTTCTTTGCCATCTTCAGTTCCCGGAACCGCCCTGCATCGCAGGTGCAGACATATGCCCCGCCGAGTTCGATCAACTTCCTGCCCAGGTCATAGTAGATATCCATCCGGTCGGACTGGTAGACGACATCGGTCACCCCGAGCCCCATCCATTTGATATCTTCCTGGACCATCCGGTAGGCCTCAGGGTCCACCCGGCGCGGGTCGGTGTCCTCGATCCGCAGGACATACCGCCCACCGTACCGCTTCACATAGGCATCGTTGAGAAACGCCGCGCGTGCATGGCCCAGATGGAGCGGCCCTGAAGGATTCGGGGCAAACCGCATCACCACGCCGCCCTCGGAATCTTCCAGAGGGGGAAGTTCCTTTTTTGTCTCCTTCTTCTTCCCCGCGTCCATCTCGCTGACGATCTCGGGAGCAAGCTCGGCGAGTTTCGCCTTCCATGCCTCCGGTGCCATCGCCGCCACCTCGGCCAGCACCTCTTCGAGGACTGCCGGGAGTTCTTTTGCGTGCGGCCTGAGTTCGGGATGGGTGCCGAGCACCTTGCCCATCACCGCCTTTGCCAGAGGGACGCTGCCATGCTTTGCCGCGTTTTCGAGCGCGTAGATGGAGAGGATCCGTCTGAGCTCCGCGTCCATCTTAGAAACTCCTGCTGATGAAGAACTCCACGAGTTCGTCTAAGTGCTGACGTTCCTTGCACTCGGGCAGGACCGATAGAGCGCGCCTGGCCGTCGCCACCTTCTCCTCTGCGATCCGGCGGACCGCGTCGACCACGCCGGCCTCCTCCAGTTCGGCGATTGCCCGGTCCAGTTCCTCAGCGGTGAGGTCAGCCCGGCGGTACCGGGCGAGGTCCAGCCCCTTCTCCCGCGCTGTGATTGCGATGAGCGTCTGCTTCCCCTCGCGCAGGTCTGAACCACGGTCCTTCCCGCTCTTCTCGGGGGGTGCAAGGAGGTCGATGAGATCGTCCTGGATCTGGAAGGCGATCCCGGCGTTCATCCCGTACTGGTAGAGAGCGTCAACCTGGACGGCGTTTCCGCCGGCCAGAATCCCGCCGATGGCCGCCGACGCTGCATACAGCGCTCCGGTCTTCTTCCCTGCCATCTCGATATATTCAAAGCCCTCGACCTCCCTTTCAGCGGTCTCAAAGGTCATATCCTGGTGCTGCCCCTCGCAGATCTCGGCACATGTCCGTGCAAGCATCGCAACCGCCTTCACCCGTGCCCGATCGTCGGCGACAGCATGGGTGATGAACTCGAAGGCCTTTGCATAGAGAACATCGCCCGCCAGGATGGCTGTCGGCTCATCCCACTTGACGTGAACCGTCGGCGCACCCCGCCGCGTCGCGTCCCCGTCCATGATATCGTCGTGGATGAGGGTGAAAGTGTGTGTCATCTCCAGGGCGATCGCCGCGTGCATCAGGTCGTCGGAAGACCCCGGACGCACCGCCTCGGCCGAGAGAAGGAGCACCGCCGGCCGCAGGCGTTTCCCACCTGCGAGGAGCAGATGGGCACTTGCCTTAAAAAGTTCGCCAAACGCGTCACCAAAATACCGATCGAGCATCAAGTCGACCTGCTCGGCGGTCCTGTCCAGATACTTTTTGAGATCTTCGCTCATACGAACCAGTTTCTCCCTTATTTGATCAACAATCTCTGCCCATTCCTCAGGATGTGGATATCGTTGTTCAGGGTGTACCCACACCCCTCTGCGAACCTCAGGTATCCGCCAGTCATCCCGATGTCCCCATGTGAAGGGATGATGTGCTGCGGGTTGAGGAGATGGATCAGTTCATAGTGGTCTTCCACATAGGCGTGACCGCTCACGTGGAGTTCATCAAAGATCCGCGCCCCTTTCATCCGCAGGAGGGTCTCGACCAGGTGGCGCTGACCATAGTTCATCGGGTTCGGGATGACCTTCGCCGAGAAGAGCACCTTGTCTCCCTTCGCCATCTGGAACGGTGTGTCGCCGTGGGCTATCCTGGTCAGGATCGCTCCGGGCTCACCCTGGTGGCCGGTGACGATCGGGACATACTTGTCCTTCCCGTTCTTCATGATCTGGCGCAATGTCCGGTCGACCGTTCGCCGGTTCCCGAAGACCGAGAGATTTTTGGGGAAGGCGACGAGTTTGAGTTGTTCCGCCGTCGTCGAGTATCGTTCCATAGACCTACCGAGCAGGACCGGCTTTCTTCCGATCTCATACGCACACTCGGCGATGGTCTTGATCCTTGAAATGTGGGACGAAAAAGTCGAGACGATGATCGCACTCTTGTCGTCCTCATAACTGGTCATCGTATCTCTGACCAGTTCTTTTGCGATCCGCTCGCTCGGCGCTCTGCCCTTCCGCTCGATGTTGGTTGACTCTACGACGAGGGCAACGACGCCCTCCTTCCCGATCTGGCGCAGCCGCGCAAAGTCGGGCGGGTCGCCGAGCACCGGGGTCCGATCGAGCTTGAAGTCGTTGGCATACACCACCGCCCCGCGCTTGGTGTGGAGCACTGCCATTACCGTGTCGATGATCGAGTGCTGCATCCGCACGAACTCGAGAGTAAGGTTCTGGGAGATGCGATACCGGTTGCCGGCCCGCAGCACCTGGAGTTTGTTGTTTACCCCGAACTTCTGTTCGCCCTGGATCTGCTGTTTGATCAGTTCGATGGTGTAAGGTGTCCCGATGATGGGAGCATTGTAGCGGTGAGCGAGTTTGGGGATCGCACCGATATGGTCCAGGTGACCATGCGTGCACACGATCGCCTTCACCGTCCCCTCGACGGTATTCATCATGGTGTCGTCGGGGATGGCCTTCATCTCGATCAGGTCCAGGGAATGCATGTTCTCAAGTTCTGCATCCTCGTGGATCATGATCTGGTCGAGCCGCAGGCCCATATCGAAGACGACGATCTCCTTTCCACAGCGGACAGCGGTCATGTTCCGGCCGACTTCATTGTAGCCGCCCACTGCAACGATCTCAATATCCATTTTCTTTCTCCTTGTCTCTTTATTTCCCGAGCATCTGCCTGGTAGCCCCGGTAATATAGGTCCGCGCATGTGCAAGGTCCCGGACACTGCCTGAGCCGGTCAGAAACATTGCGACCCGCAGTTCCCTGAGGAACGCCCGGACCGTCTGTTCAAGCGCTTCTTCACTCTCCATGGCCGGCCTGAGGAGGGGGAGGGCCATACCCCCGAGGTCGGCGCCGAGAGCAATGGCCCTGGCAATATCGATCCCGTTCCTCACCCCGCCGGTGGCGATCACCGGCCCGCTGCCGGCCACCTCGCAGAGACTCACCACAGTCGGGATGCCCCATCCGAGGAAACATTGGCCAAGGGCCTTGAGTGCTTCATCCCCGCCGGTCCGTTCCACTTCGACTGCCGCCCACGACGTGCCGCCGGCACCGCCAAGGTCGATCGCCGCAGCGCCCGCACCCCAGATGAGACGGGCGGTCTCTGCCGAGATCCCGGCCCCGGTCTCCTTGATGATCACCGGAGTCTTAAAGTCCCTGCAGAGGTCTGCGATCGCTGCAAGACACCCTCGGGCATCGTGGTCGCCTTCCGGTTGGGTTGCTTCCTGGAGGAAATTGAGGTGGATGCAGAGGGCATCGGCCTCGATCATCTCAACCGCTCGTTCGGCCCATTCGGCTCCATGGTCGCGGAGTTGCACCGCTCCGAGATTTGCGCAGAGGAAGGCGTGAGGCGCCTCGTCCCGCACCACCGTAAAACTTTCTTCGAGTTCCGGGTGTTCGAGGGCGGCCCTCTGGGAACCGACGCCCATACCGAGCCTGAATTTCTCTGCGACCCGTGCAAGTCTTTGGTTCACTTCGGTGGTTGCTGGATGGCCACCGGTCATGGCAGCGATAAAGAGTGGGGAGCCAAGCTCCGCTCCCAGGAAGTGCGTCTGCAGTCTGATCCCGTTGAGGTCGAGTTCGGGGAGGGCCGCATGCGCGAGCCTCACGTCCTCGAACCCGGCTCTTCCTGCCTCGACCTGTTTGTTGCAGCAGATCTGGAGGTGGTCGAGTTTGCGGGAGGATGTCTGCATATCTTTTCTGATCTCAATCCCTCCGAAATGTATCTGGGTGTGCCTGCCGTACTCTCTGGCTCTCACCTTCTGACTATCGTTCCGCCGTGGTCTTTTCCGTTGAGGAAGTCCTCGATTCGGGAGATATGGAATATATGTGACTCCACTCCCGCGTCGGCAAGTGCGAGCAGTTCGGTGATCTTCCCTTTCATGCCGCCGGTGACGTCGGTGTTCCCTGAACACCCGATAGACAGACGCCCTGCTGAGTCCCTTGTGATCTCCGGCACGACCGCCCCGTCGTCGAGGACGCCCGGGACGTCGGTTGCAAGCCCGACCCGTCCCGCTTCAAGCGTGAGGGCGAGGTACCGGATGATCTGGTCACCTGAAATGATACAGGCACCGCGGCGTGTGTCCATCACCACATCCCCATGAAGGACCGGGGTGATGCCCAGCCGCACCAGTTGAGCTATAGGTATGCACTCACAGGATATGAGTTGTCCGTTTTCGGCACGGCACGCGGCGAGTGGGTGGACTCCGATCGCGTCCACGCCATGCTCGCGCAGCGCTGCCACCACCGCCCGGTTCAGGCCTGCAACTGCCTCGTGGGTGACAGCGATGCCCGCCTTGTTCTCCCTGTCGACACCTTCCTGGATATGATACTGTTTTGCTTCCGGGTGGCCGCATGATCCCGCCCCATGGACGAGAACCAGGTGGAGATCGGGCCTGGCTGCGATCACCTCGGCGAGTGCCGCCAGGCGCGCATGCTCGACTCCTCCTGTTCCTGCCTTGTCGGTGACGACACTCCCCCCGAGTTTTAGCAGCGTGATCTTTTTATCCATCTTTCTCTTTGCGTATGCCTTTGGTGTCGATTGTGGTGATGATCGAACGTGCACCCATCGCATCAATCGCACCTGCAACTCTGCTCTTTGCATGTTTAGGGCATAGAGCAACCATGCACCCGCCGCCTCCCGCTCCGGTCAATTTTGCACCGAACGCTCCGGCCGCCCTGGAAGAGAGCACGAGCTTGGAAAGCACCGGGTGGCCGACGCCGAGGGCGTCGAGGAGAGCATGGTTTATGTCCATGCACTTGCCGAGTTGTTGCGGTTTGTTCATCGACTTGATCGCCTGGGTTGTCACCGCGCCGATGGCATCCATGATGGGGTCCACGATATCAGGGTTGTGCTGCCGTTCCTTTGCCACATGTTCCACCATCTTCGCGGTTGAATGGGAGATCTGTGAGTTCCCGATGACCAGGTGGAGGTTCTGTGGAGGAAGTCGACGTTTCGAGTCGCCGGTGATCAGGACGATCCCGCCGAAGGTCGTGACATAAGTGTCGGTCGGGCTTGCCCTCCCTCTCTGGGCCTTCTTTTCGATGGCAAAGGCGCGCCGTGCGATCTCGTCTCTTGAAAATCCGAGATCGAACTCGTCTGAGATCGCGGCGAGGGTTGCGGTGGTCACGGCGGCTGATGAACCCAGTCCTGAGGAAGAGGGGATCTGGGACCTGATGTACACGCTCCCTTTCACCCCGGTTGATCTGAAACACTCTTCGATATAGGGTGAACGCACGCGGGGAGGGTTACGGTGTTTTCTGACCGTTACGGTGACTCTGGGCTTGATGGCCATTGCCACGCCCGGTTTCCCGTAGACGACGGCGTGTTCTCCAAAAAGGAAGACCTTGCCAGGTGCGCTCCAGGTAGCCAATCTACATCACCGCTACCGCCGCGTACCCGACGACGACTGGATCCCCTGTTATGTTCCCGCTTGTAGTATAGGAGAGCAGTTTTCCCTTTGTGGCACCGAAAGCCCGGGCCACAAGAACCATCGTTGCGATCGGTCCGTATCCACAGGCGCTGACATTCAAAGATCGGATCCTCCGATAAAACTCGGGGACATCCAGCGTGTCCAGCGCCTCGATCGCCTGCAGATCTACATGCCTGGCAAGATCCTGGGGGACATAGTGCGAGAAGTCGCTTGATGCCACGACCCGCACCTCCCGTCCGGTTTCGCGGGTGGCGCGGATGATCTGCTCTGCCAGTGACTCGGCGCTCTTCATGCTCTGGTCTCCCATCATCAGGGGAACGATCCGTGCCCGCGGGAAGCGATACTTGATGAAGGGCAGTTGAATCTCGATCGAGTGTTCGCCGGCATGGGCGCGTTCGTCCACCGGCACCCCGATCACCTCGACGAGTTCGGTGTCGGTGTCGACGATTCCGAGAGGAGTCTCCCAGGGAAGTGCCGAGGCGCAGGTCATGAATCCCTCATGGCTCGGGCCGATTACGATGAATGTCCCATCAAAAGAGGATGAAATGGCGGCAAACGCTCGGGCCGCCACTGCCCCTGAGTAGGGGTAACCTGCGTGGGGGGAGACGATGCCAAGGGCATCGGGCATGTCGGTCTCTCCAGCATCCTGGAAGACCATCCCGAGGAACTGCTCAAGATGAGCCGGGTCACCCGGATAATACATGCCAGAGACGCTGCATCTTCTCGTCTCCATCCATGCCCCCTCCTTACAACTCGGTCTCGAAGTCCTCGGGAGCGAGAGAGGTGGAAATACCGCGGAGCCTGAACATCTCCTTGGTGAGCAGGTAGTAGATGAGTGAGAGTGCCTTTCTCCCTTTGTTGTTCGTCGGGATGACCAGGTCGAGGTTCTTGGTCATGTTGTTGGTGTCGCAGAGCCCGACAACCGGGATCCCGTTCTGGACGGCTTCCTTGATGGCCTGGACATCGCCCATCGGGTCGGTGACCACGACGACGTCAGGTTCGATGTAGCCCCTGAAGTTCGGGTTGGTCAGAGTTCCGGGGATGTACCGGCCAATGGCCGACGTCCCACCGATGCTCTCGGCGAACTTCCGTGCCGGGTACTGGGCATACTGCCTGGAGGCCACGACCAGAACCTTCGGGGCGTCGTACTGGGAGAGGAAATTTGCTGCGGTCTTGATCCTCTCGTCGGTCGACCTGATGTCAAGAATATACAATCCATCCCCGCGCACGCGGTAGATGAACTTCTTCATGTCCTGGCTCTTCTGCTGCGTGCCGATGTGGACGCCCGCTGCGAGGTAGTCTTCCACCGGCGCGAGGGGCTCGTCCAGCACGATCTCCATCTCATTTGCTTCAGCCATATTTAGATCAGCTCCTCAATGCGTAACAGTTCATTCAGTTTTGCTATCCGCTCGCCGCCCACAACTCCGCACTTGAGGAAGATACACTCGAACGCGGTAGCGAGATGAGCGATGGTCTCGTCGGTTGTTTCACCTGAGCGGTGGCTCATCACCGTATCCATTCCATGGGTATGGGCGAGGTGCACCGCTTCATAGGTATCGGTCAGTGTCCCGATCTGGTTGGGTTTGATGAGCACACAGTTGGACGCCTCGGTCTCGATGCCCCGGGTGATCCGCTCGGTGTTGGTGACATAGAGGTCGTCACCGCAGATGAGGCACCGGTCCCCGACCAGTCCGGTGAGCTCGGCAAAGCCCTCGAAGTCTTCCTCCTGGAGAGGATCTTCGACATAGACAAGGTTGTATCGGTCGACAAGTTCGGCAATATAGGCGATCTGGTCTTCTTGTGACCGCTTTGCGTCTTTGTATGTGTAGGTCTTGCCGTCCCAGAGTTCAGAGGCCGCAACATCGACACCCATACTGATTGCAAAGTTCAGTTCGTCGGAGACCGTACCTACGGCCTCTTCGAGCAGTTCGAATGCCTCGATGTCCTGGATCCTGGGTGCCCAGGCACCTTCGTCGCCCTTGCCGCAACCCTTCCCGGCTGCGATCAGGAGTTCTTTCACTTTCTTGTGCACCGCGGCGTTGGCAAAGACTGCCTCGTCCGCGCATGATGCACCGGTCGGTACGATCAGGAACTCCTGGATGTCGGTGGCATTGGCTGCATGTGCCCCACCACCGATGACATTGCCCAGGGGCAGGGGCGTCTTCTGGGCGAAGGCCCCGCCGAGGTACCTGAAGAGGTCGGATCCGATTGCATCTGCAGCAGCCTTTGCACAGGCCAGTGAGAGTGCAACCGCAACATTCGCACCGATGTTCGAGAAGTCTGGTGTCCCGTCGGTCTCGTGGAGAACGGCGTCGAAACCTGCCTGGTCGGCGGCATCTCTGCCGATGAGTTCTGGCAGAAGATGCTCGCGTGCCGCTGCGATCGCATCGCGTGGCGGGCGTACTTTTGCCTCCCAGGTGCCGGTCGATGCTCCACTTGGCGCTGCAGCCCGGCCGAAACCAAATGCAGTGTAGATCTCTGCTTCGACGGTCGGGTTGCCCCGGCTGTCCTGGATTGTCCTCAGTACAATTCTCTCAATCTCAGTCATCAGATCACGCCTTTCTCTTGACCGTAATGGGGATCCGATCGGTCTCGAATTCTTCGATGGCGATACTGAGGGGATCGACACTGGTGGTTTGAATCAGGACTGGGGCACCCATGGAGACCTGGAGCGCTCGTGCTCCGATGATCCGTGCTTTTTCATAGCGAGTATATGGGTCCATTATTCACCCTCAAAACTCATAATAGATAATGGGGTCGCTGAGATTCGAACTCAGGTCACAGCGTCCCGAACGCCATAGGATAGTCCAGGCTACCCCACGACCCCTCACTGATACGGGTTGATGTCCTCCACAATCTCTTTGTGCGTGAGCAGCATCCGCCTGCAACAGTACCGCTTCAAACCGAGATCGTCGAGGATCTCTTTGGGATCCTCGCCTGCCTCCCGTCGCTGTTTGAATTCTTCCCATGCGGGAGAGATCACTTTACCGCATGTTACGCAACGTACCGGGATCATATCTCGATTACCTCCATCTCCTTTGTCCAGCTTAACGATAAGACTTTTGGAACTTTGCCCGTGCGCCTGGGCCGTGTGGCTTCTTCGCTTCCTTCTGGCGTGAATCGTTGACCAGGAGGGTGCGGTCATAGGTGACGAAGATGTCTTTGATCTTCGGGTCGTTGTGCCACTTGACGATGCCACGGGCGAGTGCGGTCCTGACCGCTTCGGCCTGGCCCATGAACCCGCCGCCGTTGACCTCGATCGTCACGTCGACACCCTCGATTGCGTTCGGTGCGAGGAAGAGGGGCTCTGAGATCTTCATGCGGGCCAGTTCGCTCCCATAGATCTCGAGGGGCACGGCGTTGATCCGGACCCGGCCCTTCCCTTCCTTGAGGGTTGCTCGTGCGATCGCAGTCTTCCTTTTTCCACTCGTGTTAATGACCTTTGTCATCTCTCAATCACCTCAGAACTTGGAACCAAGGATTCTGCTGATCTCGCCGAGCGTGATATACTTCGGGTTGTTCAGCCGCTCGATCCCTGCGGTTTCGATGGTCTCGAATTCCTTGCCCTGGAACTGTGCCGGAACGCCGGTGTAGACCATGACCTTTTTCAGGGCCTCAGCGCCGCGCTGCCGCTTGTACGGGAGCATGCCGCGAATGGTCCGCTTCATAATGAGATCGGGACGCCGCGGGAAGAACGGGCCGCCTTCGACTGAGCCGCGCTTGTGCTTCTGCTCGTAGTTGGCCAGCACCATGGCGCGCTTGCCTGAGACGATCGCCTTCTCGGCATTTACGATCACGAACTCTTCGCCCTGAAGTGAGCGTTTTGCGACGTTGCTTGCAAGCCGTCCGAGCAGGTTTCCGTCTGCGTCGATAATCGTCACCATTGATCTCACCTCAGAATCCTCACGCCAGAGCCCTTCGGGTTTGTCTGGACCAGTTCTTCAATGGTCATGCAGCTGCCCTCGAGGCCGTTGATCTTGCTGATCGCGGACTCGGAGAAGTTCAGTGCCGCCACCGATACTTTCTGGTTAAGCACGCCGCTCCCGAGCACTTTGCCCGGCACCAGGATTGTCTCGCCGTCCTGGGCGTACCGATTGATCTTTCCGATGTTCACCTCAGCGTAGTTTCTGCTGGGTGATTCCAGATTTTGTGCGATGGCCCGCCAGACCTTCGCATCGTTCTCGCGCGCCGTGTCTTTGAGCGTCGCGATGAGGTGCGTAAGGCGCGGGTTCGTCTTCTGGTTCGTCGTCTTTGCCATCTAATTCACTCCGGCTATCTCACTCAATGTATCTGAGAGATCCGTCGACTGTTTCCTGATGAATTCCAGTCCCTTTTCGATTATTGTTAAAACAGGTATGGACCCGTCGCTTTCCACGACAAAGATGAACCGTGAGCTGTCTGCGGAGACCGTGATTGCGGGCTCTTCGCCGATGCCGGTGGTCATGCAGGCCTTCTCGCAGAGTCTACAGATTGAGCACTCTTCAAGTTTGCCTTCGACCACACCCATTGTCTTGCCCTTCAGTTCGAGCACGCCGCGCGGGCACTCGTCAATGCACATGCCACAACCGTCGCAGTTCTCAGAGACGGTGATGACGGGGTACTCTTTGTACCCGCAGGCATTGGTCGGTTGCCACTTGGCGTGGTTCTTCCCTATGCCAAGGACGGCACGGGCCTCAAGGACGACCTTCTGCCCCTCGAAGAGTTTGACGATGGGGATGTCATCATGGACCAGTTTGGTATCCGGGTCGGTTGAGATGAGGTCGCTTGAGAGGACGGTTCTGGGGCCTTCGACACTCATGGTGAAAGACACCATACAGAGCGGACACCCTTCGCCGCCGCATGAACATTCGCTCTGAAGAACGAAACGGGACAGGTCAGTCTTTATCGGGATCAATCCGAGTCTGTGTGCCAGAATCTCATCGAAGAGTACGCTGGAGTTGTCATAGGTTCTGACATCTTCGATGGCGAGCGTCGGCACCTCGCCGATCATGGCGCGGCGCATGGCATTGGCGAACGCTGGGGTGGCGTCGCTCAACACGAAGCGAGCGGCGTCATCATCAATTCTGGCAAATTCGATCTGCATCAGACTCTCCTTCCGCGTCTCCCACCCTTTTGACGGATCGAATCATGCGGGACCGGGGTTACATCCTCGATCTTGCCGATACGCATGCCTGCACGGGCAAGTGCTCTGATGGCTGCCTGGGCGCCCGGACCGGGGCTGCGCTGCTTGCCCTGGCCGGGGGCGCGGACCTTCACGTGGAGTCCGATGATGCCCTTCTCCTTCATGGTGTTGGCGACGTTGTTGGCCATCTGCATCGCAGCATAGGGAGAACTCTCGTTGCGGTCCTGCTTGACGACCATCCCGCCGCTGCTCTTGGTGATAGTCTCCGCGCCGGAGAGGTCGGTGACGGTTATGATGGTGTTGTTGAACGAGGCGAAGATGTGTGCGACGCCCCATTTTTCCTTCTCGTTTGCCATGATTACCTCCCGCTGATCCTGGTGCGCTCAGCGTGCGACTCGGTGGCGAGCGGAGAGTGCCCGTAATATTCGATCTGGCTTTCCTGATCTCTGGGGACCATGTAGCCGGGGATGGTGACCTTGCGGTTGCCGATGGCGATGTGGCCATGGGTGATGAACTGGCGGGCCTGTTTGGGTGAGCGGGCGAGTCCCTTCCGGTAGACGACGGTCTGAAGTCTGCGCTCGAGTTCCTGCTCGGTCTTCAGGGCGAGGACATCGTCGATGTCAGCCTCTCCACCGACCAGGCCGTAGCGCTCAAGGCGGTTGAGGAGCTGCTGCTTCTTGGCTTCCGACTGTGTGGTGTCGGTGCCCGCAGATTCGAGGGCGAGGATTTCACGGGTGGCCTTACGGTACTTGCGCAGGGCGCTCTGGGCCTTCCAGAGTTCCTTCTTGTTCCTCAGGCCGTACTCAATAACGAGTTTAACTTCCTCCTCGATGCGGCTCTTCTCGAACCGGCGCTTCGGGGTGGAGTAAGTTTTATGATTCTTGCCTGGATATCCCATATTTCTGTCTCCTCAATCAGGCCTTCTTTCTGCTCACACCCACGGTCGTGCCGGTCCTGCCGGTGGACTTGGTGCGCTGGCCGCGAACCTTCTGGCCGGTCTCGTGGCGGATCCCGCGGTAGCTGCGGATCTTGCGCATGGTGTTGATGTCCTCTTCGAGGGTGAGCCCGACCTCGCTGGCCATGAGGTGTCTGGGCTTGCCTGAAAGGATATCAATGGGACGGTTCAGCATCCAGGTAGGAACGCTTGACGTGTAGTTGTCAACAGCGGTACGGATCCGGTCGATCTCGTCATCAGCCATCTTCCCGAGGATCGCGCGTGGGTTGATCTCGGCCTGCTGCGTGATGATCTTTGCAGCATGCCGCCCGATCCCTTTGATCCCGGTCAGGGCGATGAGCGCCATTTTCGTGCCGTCCAGGTCGGTGTCTCTGACCCGGACGAAGTACTTGATTTCTTCTTCTTGATCCATCTGATCGCCTCGTCAGATCTGGTCAAAGCGCTGAGGGAGGGATTTGAACCCTCGAGTCCCAGGGGGACACAGGTTTAGCAAACCTGCGCCATACCAGGCTTGGCTACCTCAACATTTGAATTGCGCATCTGTGGACACTCGCAACGCACTTGCGCTGCTCCATGAATGATGTTCAGTAGTATTCGTTCGAATTCTTAATAATGGTTGTGGTTAGGTCCGACCGGGGCGAGCCCGTTCGAGCCCGCTCCCGAGAAGGGCTGAAGTGACGATCGGGAGAGCGATGGTGGCGTCGCAGAAACATTGAACACTTCTGGTCTCCGGCGATTCTTTCCCCCATGAGATCGCCTCCTCGAAGGTACACCCTGACAGTCCGCCCCAGTGGGGGGCGTCGGAGGTATACTGGACTGCGTAGGCATGGCCGCCAAGTTCGTGCCCGTGCATCGAGGCGATCACCTGGGTCTGCTGGATGAAGTTTTTCGGGACGCCACCGCCAACATAGACGACCCCGGTCTTTTGAGCGCCTTCGACGATCCCGGTCAGTTCGTCGGCATCGGCGATCTGGTCGATCGCAACTTCCGCGCCCCGCCGGCGCGCGACGGTGAGGGCGATGCCGAGCGATGAGTCGCAGAGGGCCGGGACAAAGATCGGGATCCCGGCCTGTACGGCGGCTGCGGTGAACGACCGACCGTTCGGTGCGAGATCGGTGATATGTCCGACGAGCCGGCGGATGAAGTCTGCTGAGGAGGCGTGGTACGGGGCGAGGCTCTCGGCGAAGGAGGCAACCCGGTAGTCTACACTTCTGAATTCATTCTCGTACGCAAAGACATCGTAGATCCGGTCGATACCCTGTTCATACAGTGCTGCGTCATCGACACAATGGTGGCCCAGGTAGTGATTGATGCTGAGGTGTTCGGCGATATCGTGAAAGATATTCGCGCCGGTTGAGACAATGGCGTCGACGTATCGATGAGCGATCAGTTCGATGAGGCACTCTTGCATCCCGGCGGGGACCATGGCCCCTGAAAGCCCGAGGATGATGGTGCAGTCGGGATCCTGGATCATCTCTGACCAGACCCTGACTGATTCTCCCAGTTTTCTGCCCTGGAACCCGGTCATGCTCATGGCGTGTACGAGTGATGGAACGTCGCTGTTTGGGCGGACCGGTCGGCGTGGGTTGAGTTCCATGGCTCTTCTCCTGGAATATACTCGTATGAAGATAAGAAGAACGCATTGATCTGTTCCTGGGAAGGGGGACATCCGGAGAGTACCTTATAGGAGTTCTGTAGAGGTTTTCTCTCTGACTGCTGTGGGATCGGCTTTGTAGATTGGGCATGAACTCCGTGCTCAAGCATACGTGATTGAACATTGCTCTGAGCAGCGTTTCAGAGTGTGGTTGGATCCCTCTCCTTGCGACAGGGCATCCGGGAGGATGCTGTTCAATCGCCACCCCCCGGCGCGAGCCGGCGGGTTCAGATCGGTCTGGTGGGGCGGCCGGTCTGATCGATGTGCCTTCCCACGCCATACGCGCCGGGGGCGCTGTTCACAGGGATTGCGATTGGGCCGGGAAGGCAGAGGAGAGATCGTGGAGAAGGTTTTGTCGTCTCCGGTGCTCTCTTGCGCGAGAGAGTACAGAGTATTTTTCCATGGCCGGAGTTCTCTCTCGTCCAGATACATTCTACTGACCTGTCACCAGGACACTGTAAAAAAGGGTAAGATTATTTTTTTTCTCAGAGGGCCCGGACCAGCGACGAACGGGTGACGAGTCCGGCGACGCGGTTGTTACCGTCAGAGACCGCCACCGAACTGATCTTCTTCTTGAGCATCAGGTCGATGATCTCAGAGAGCGAGAGATCGGGGTTGATCGAGATGAGGGGGGCGGACATGATGTCGCGGACCAGGAGATTCCTGATCCGGTGGTCCTGATACTTCCCCTCGACGAGCTGGCGAAAGGCCTGCATCGACTTCGCCACATCGGTCTCGGTGACGATCCCGATGGGGCTGCCGTTCTCGTCGGTGACGATGAACCTGGAAAGCCCCTCGTCTACCATCCGGCGGCGGAGATGGACGACTCGTTCCTCGGCGTTGATGGAGAAGGCCGGCTCGGTCACCTCCTTGAGTGTTGCTGAGGGCTGGAGAACCCGCAGGAGATCGCTGTAACTCACCTGACCGATGAGCCTGTGGTCGGTATCAAAGACCACCACGATCTTTGCGTGCTGCAGGAGGGCGGGAAGGACTTCGATGCCCTGGTCCGGGTAGGCAGCGGTGTAATCGGTTGAAACGGTGTTTGCGACGTGGATCTTGGTGGGTGAAATGTCGGAATTCCGTTTTTTCCCGAGTTTGTCGGCGATTGCCTCCCGTGAGATGATGCCGGCCACCGACCCGTTGTCGGTGACAATGAGGGGATCGACATCTTCGTTCAGCATCTTGTCGAGGGCATCGGTGATAGGCGCGGACTTGGCGATGGTAACTGGTTTTGTCATCACGTCTTTGATGTAGATGTACATGTCTTCGCTCATTTTGCCACTTCCTGTAAGATATTGTCCCGTTTCACGATACCGAGGATTTCGTTTCCTCGTGTAATGACCACGCTGTTGATGCGGTGGTCGACCATCATTCGCACCGCCTCGGCGGCGGTGGTCTCGGGGGGAGCGGTCAGGACCGGGTGGGTCATGAAGTCCTCCGCGATTGCCGAGACTTCAGTTACATATCTGAATGCTTTTCTTCCACCAGATGCTTCTTTCCTCAGCATTTTTATATCTTTTTCGGGTATGCCCCCGGACACGTTTGCGTATTCGAAGAATGCAAGATTGGTTTCGGTGATGATGCCGGCGAGTGTCCCATTGTTGTTGATGACAACCATCTTTTCATCCCGCTCTGAGAGAAGGTCGATGATGTGATCGAGGGAATGATAACGGTTCACGATCACGGCTTCTTCCATCAACCCGGTGACCCCCACTCCGAGATTCCCTGCCGCCTTTGATCTGAGGACATCTGCCTTGGTGATAATACCGAGGAGTTCTCCCTCTTTGATCACCGGCAGGCCGCTGACCATCCGGTCGATCATGATGGCAGCGATGTCCCTGATGCCGGTCTCCGGGCCGACGGTCATGGGCTCGGACGTCATCAGGATGGAGACCGGGATGCGGTCGATCGGTCTTCTCCGCCAGACCGGTTCGGTCTGACGCAGGCGACGGGCAAGATCTTTTTTGGTGATGATCCCCACGACGTGGGCTCCTTCCATGACCGGAAGACGAGAGATCTTGTGTTTGATCATCAGGTTCCTCGCATACGCCGCTGTGTCATCAGGCGCGACCACTCTGACCGGTGATGACATCACCTCCTCCGCCTTCATCATTCTCACTCCTGGGAAAACGCTCTTACAAGATCAAATTCGGTGATCAGGCCGATCAGTTTCCCGTCTTCAATGACCGGGAGAGCACCGACCTTTTTCTGCAGCATCTTCAGTGCCGCATCATTGATGTTCCTGTCAGGGACCGTGGTGTACAGATCGCCTGAGACAAGCGTGCGAACCGGCAGGGCCATCATTTCTCCCACGTCGCCGGTGGAAAGTCTGGTGAAGACCTCGCCGTTTCCGAGATATTTCATGATGTCTGATGCCGTGACAATCCCGAAAAGGACGTCGTCGGAGACGATGGGCAGACGCCTGAAGCCATGCGCGATCATCTCTCTGGTGACCGTGCCTATGGGCGTGTCGGGGCCGGTGACCCGCAGTCCGGTGCTCATAACCCCTTCGACCACGACGTCGGTCTCCTCGGTGGCGAGTGCCTTCATGACATCGCGCTCGGTGACGATCCCGACGACAACCTCTTCGTCGTTCACGATCGGGAGACCTCCGATCTTCTGGGTGACGATCGTCTCGGTGACCTCGGCGAGCGAGGCCGAGTCGGGGATCGTCCTGACCCGTTGGGTCATGATCGACCGCACGCTCTCGTTGATCGCGGCGATGAGGTTGCCGTTGTGTTTGACCCGCACAAGGTTGTAGTGATCCCCGCCGCCGAGGAGGTCGATGATATCGCGGGCGGTGACGATCCCGCGCAGCCGATGGGTTCCGGCGTCAGTGATCGGGAGCCTTCGGAAACCGCAATCGGTCATCATTTCGACTGCATCGATGATACGAGTCGTCGGGGGGGCTGAGATGACATCTCTGGTTGCGATACCCATCACTTCGCCCCTGGTCTCGACGACCCGGGACTTGAAGTCGACCGGTCCGCGGTCCAGTTTCCCGGGCATCTTCAGGAGTTTGTCGCCCTGATTCGTGTTCTGCCAGTTCTGGTACATAGCATCATTCCTTCACATGGAGCCCTTTCAGTACGTCATGCCTGTCGATCATGCCGACAAGGGTTTCACCCTCCATGACCGGCATCTGTGATAGATCGTGCTCGACCATGCGCTCTGCTGCTGTTCTGATGTCTTCTTCAAGGTCGACGGTGACGGGTGGCGTCACCATCACGCTCTCGACCGGCACCTTCCCTCCCCGTTCGAGGCTTTTTCTCACTCTGCCGTTATTCAGGATGTCCCTCCTGGATATGATTCCGGTCAGGGTATTGTTCTTCATCACTGCGAACGCGGTGATGTCTCTGTCAAGCATCTGTGCATAGGCTCTGCTGACGGTGTCGGTGGTTTCACAGACCGGCGGTGACCGGCGCATGTAGTCCTTGATCTCCCCGTGGAGGTCCTCGCGTGTGCAGAGGATAGGGAAGATCTCCGAGAGCAGCACGCTGCCAAGCACGTTTCTGTTGTCATCTACGACGGTGGCTGTATCGGTCCCGTTCTCGCGGATCGCTTCCGCGACTCGTATCAGGGGCAGGTCGGACGGGACCGTGGTCCCTTCGCGGACAAACCCCTCAATGAGAACGTCGGACTTTGTCTCAGTGATCTTCAGCACGTCGGTGATGTTGATATACCCGACATAACGCCCTCTGGCATTGGTGATCGGGATCTCGCGGAAGATATCGTCACGCAGCACCTGGCGTGCCCGGGTCATGGGATCGCCTGTGGTGAGGACCGGGGTCTTCACCATCAGATCTTCAGCCACTTTCATCTCAAGCGCTCCTCCTCCTGACAGTCTTCACACAGCAGCATTGAGTCCACCCGCATAAGGTTGTCGCTCATATGCCCGCACCGGTCGCAAACGCCCATGTCGAAACTCTCATCGCGGTTGATGACGATGAGATCGGACATCAGTTCGTTGAGCTCGTTTGCAACGGAAAGAAGATCCCTGACCGTGACGATGCCGGTCACGTTCCCGCCCTCGACCACGGGCAGTCTTCTCACCCGGTGTTTAATCATCATCTGTGCAGCTTCCCCAACCGTCTGTTCGGTCTCGATGGTGATCAGAGGAGTGCTCATAATCTCCCTGACATACACTGAACTTGGCTTGAGATCCTTTGCGACGACCTTGCAGTTGATGTCCTGCTCGGTGACGATTCCGGTGGGAATGTTCCCTGAAAGGACGATGCAACTCCCGACCTCATCACGGCACATGTGGGCTGCGGCTTTTGCGACCGTTGCCTCAGCCTCGATGGTGGTGGGGTTGACCCTCATTATTTCCTTCAGCGGAACTCTTGTTTCAAAGTACATCGTGTCTTGTGTATTTGACATGAGTTCACCCCGAGGGTCGCTGTTCTCTGGATTATTCCAGACAAAACACTACTATGAGATTCCCCTATAAAAGAATACTGGAGGACATTTTGGAAATCATGCTCGTATGTCCTCGAGTGATATTCTCGTCAATATAGGGGATTATTTATACCGAGGAGAGCAATCTTTTAGTGAATAGCTGGTAATTCTCGGATAGGGGATGGAGTAATGAATTTTCTGTTTCGGGCAAAACTGAAGGCATCTAAATTCTTCCGGGCATTCTTCGGGAAGAAACACTCAAGGATCGGGATTTATGGGCCCCCCAACGCAGGGAAGACCACCCTTGCCAATAGGATCGTCAGGGATTGGACCGGTGACGCGGTCGGCCCGGTGAGTGAGGTACCCCACGAAACCAGGCGGGCCCGCCGTAAGGAGGATATCACGATCACCGGTACGAACGGGAATTCGGTTGTCATCGATATCGTCGATACCCCCGGTGTGACGACCAAGATCGACTATCATGAGTTTCTGGAGTACGGTCTGGAGAAGGACGAGGCGGTCAGACGGGCCAGAGAAGCGACCGAGGGTGTCGCCGAGGCGATGCACTGGCTCCGCGGCGATCTTGACGGCGTTATCTACATGCTTGACTCCACGCAGGATCCCTTCATGCAGGTGAACATCATGATGATCGGGATCGTCGAGAGCAGGAAACTCCCGGTCGTGATCGTCGCCAACAAGATCGATCTCCCCGACGCTGCGCCGCAGCGGATCAGGTCCGCCTTCCCCCAGCACCCGGTGGTGCAGATCTCAGGGATGGAGGGGAAGAATGTCGAATCGCTCTATGAAACGATGACTCAAATCTTCGGGTGATCCAGATGATCCAGGGAGTTCAGATTGATTTCGTCTCTGCGGATAGGATGGAGAGGCTGAGCATGATGGAGAAGATCAGGCTGATCCTCGACAATGTCAGGGCCGGCCGGATCGTCGTGCTCGAACGTGGGCTTGCTCCTGAAGAGCAGAGCAGGCTCATTGAAGTTACGATGATGGAGATCAGTCCGGGAGGTTTTTCCGGGATTGAGATCGAGACCTATCCGACAAAGGATGGGGGTGAGGGGTTCGGAGGCTTTTTATCCCGGTTTGTAGGGAGGAAGCCTGACGAGTCCAGACTCACGGTGATTGGACCCGCAAACCAGCTCAAAACCTTGAAAAAGGACGAGGGTCTGATCAGTGCATGGGTCTCCTCACGGTGAGGTGAAATGCCACATAAGTGTACCAGGTGCGGACGGGAATTTGAAGACGGTTCGACCGAAATCCTGAAGGGCTGCCCGAGTTGTGGGGGCAAGAAGTTTCTCTACGTCAGGGATGAGCAACGGCACGATGACGTGCTTGAGGAGAAGTCGGTCGAAGAGATTGCTGAGGAAACCGGTGAAGAGACGCTTGAGGTCATGGAAGGGGTTTCCGGGCCGGTTGACTGCTATGAACGCGTCGAATCGATCCGTATCGTCGGCCCTGGGTCTTATGAATTGAATATTGAGAAACTCGCGCAGAGCGAAGACATGGTGGTCGGCCTGGGGAATGAGGGGAAGTATATGGTTGATATCCTCTCTATGGGTCGTCAGCGCCGGAAACGACGTTTTTGGAAGGATTGATCTCCCTTCCTGTTTTCTATATCTTTTTATATCTTCGGGTGTATAGGATCTGGTGCTATACCTGGACGGCATGGGCACGGCGTGTCCGGTGTCGTCCGAGCCCGGTTTTTTCAGTGAAATGTACCTTTTCTGGTAGTTCCAGTACAGATCCGGGTAAACGGAGGTGAACAAGATGAAACCACGATACCTGACACGAGTTGACCAGATCGATGCCCTGAATGCTGAAGACAAGGCCCCCCTCAGGAAGGTCGAGGATATGTTTGCTTTCCGCTCAAACGAATATTATCTCTCTCTCATCGATTGGAATGATCCGACCGATCCGATCCGGAGAATCGCGATTCCCGATCCGATGGAACTGGAGGATCAAGGGGTTCTCGATCCTTCGCAGGAGAAGAACTATACGGTTGTCAGAGGGATCCAGCACAAGTACCGGGAGACTGCGTTGCTCCTGGTGTCGGATGTATGTGGATCATTCTGTCGGTTCTGCTTCCGAAAACGCTTGTTCATCGAGAGGGGTGCTGAGGTGACGAGAGATGTGACCGAGGAACTTGCTTATATCAGGGATCATTCCGAGATCACGAATGTCCTCCTGACCGGCGGAGATCCATTGATCATGTCCACGTCAAAGCTCGAACCGATCGTGCGTGCGGTGCGGGAGATCGAGCATGTCAGGATCATCAGGATCGGGTCCAAGATGCCTGCCTTCAATCCGTTCCGGATCATCGAGGATCCGGCGCTGCTGGAGATGATCAGGCGTTATTCGACGCCTGAGAAGCGGATTTATATCATGGCTCAGTTCAACCACCCCCGTGAACTCACTTCCCGGGCATTGGAGGCTCTCTCTCTCCTCATGGAGGCCGGGGCGGTGGTGGTGAACCAGACGCCTTTGTTGCGCGGGATCAACGACGACCCGGAGGTGCTCGCGAAACTCTTCAAGAAACTCTCTTTCATCGGTGTCCCG
The DNA here is from genome assembly GCF_017357525.1 of Methanofollis aquaemaris. Lineage (NCBI taxonomy): Archaea > Methanobacteriati > Methanobacteriota > Methanomicrobia > Methanomicrobiales > Methanomicrobiaceae > Methanofollis > Methanofollis aquaemaris. Next base: position 2,029,532 of record NZ_CP036172.1, read on the forward strand.
CCGTACTATGTCTTCCAGTGCCGTCCGACGCGGGGGAACGGGATGTTCCAGGTACCGGTTGAGGAGACGTATGAGATCTTTGAGGAGGCGAAGGCGCAGGTCTCCGGACTTGCAAAGCGTGCGAAACTCGTGATGTCCCATGTGAGCGGGAAGATCGAGATCGCGGGCTTGACTGATGATTGTATCTATTTCAAGTATCACCAGGCGGCTGATTCGGCAAATATCGGGCGTTTCATGGCGTTCAAGCGCAACCCGGCCGCACTCTGGTTCGATGACTACACCGAACCGGTGAACGACCGTGCCGATCTGCCGGGGTTGACCTGCCCGATCTGATCACGCTCTTTTTTTGCTGTGTAGAAGTCCTCTGCTGGAGTGTGAATCAGGGACTGACCACATCTTTGCCCCTGCGTGACCGATCGGCAGATGTCAGGATCACTCTTTAAACGATCACCCTCCGCCTTCCTGACCCTATGTATCGTCCATCTCTTCATTATCTTCAGACAAGAGCATACCTCTCCGCCCCGCCCTGATAGAAGACCTGTTTCTGGATCTGGCCGATGCCGGTGAGGTCGAGGTTCATCACGCCCATGGAGTCGGGCATGAGGGTGGAGAGGACGATGCCGTGTCCGTCGTCCCAGTCTTCGAGGATGACCCTGCCGTCGACGAGAAGGGAGGTCCATGCGGTTTCCGGCTCGATCGAGAGGGTGAGGGTGGAGACTGGATTGTCATACCTGCTGATCCAGATCTCGCCAAAGCCGATCGCACCCTCTCCGACGATCTCGTCGTTGACTGTGACCTGGACGTCGGGGAACTCGAAACTGGTGATGGTGTATCCGGTGGCAAAGAGTTTACCTTTCTGGTCGCCTATGAGGGTGAACTCGACCCGATCGCCGGGGGAGAGGGCCAGGTATTTCCCGCCGACCTGGATGTAGGACCAGGAACCCGTGACAGTGAATGCAAGGGAACTCCTGTCGTTAAGCGTGCCGCCCTTGGGCGGAGCGGTGATCAGGGTGATGTCCAGGGTCTCTGCGGGGGGGGCCGTGACCGTGATGGTTCGGGATGTGGTGTCGGAACCGGCGCTGTTCCTTGCGGTGAGGGTGACGGTGCAGGTACCGGGTGTGTCGTAGGTGTGCGCCGGGTGTTGCTCGGTCGATGTCTCGCCGTCCCCGAAGTCCCATGACCAGGAGGTCGGCGACCCGGTGGAGAGGTCGGTGAACCGGACGGTGAGGGGAGTGGCGCCTGCAGCCGGGTCGGCCGTGAACGCTGCTCTGACCGGTGTGGGGGTGACAGTCGGGCCGGCTGATGTGCTGTCCCTGAGTATGTGAAGGAGCCATGTGCTCCCATTTTCTCTCACACCGTCGGCGGTGATCCTGATGTCAGCCGGCACCTCCCCCCCTTCAAGATCAAGGAGAAGTACATCTCCGTTTCTCCAGGCATTCCAATCTCCTGAGCCGTCGAAGGTAGTGAAATCGGCAGTCCGGTCTCTGCCGTCGAGGAGGATCTGGAAGTGCCCCTTCTCCAGGGGATCGCCACCGTCATGGTACAGCATGATGCGACCGTCGGCCAGGGCGTCGTTGTCGAGGTGCGCAAGCATTGCAGGTGGGGCGCTGCCCGGGTGGCTGGAGAGGACGACGAGTCCTATCACTGCAGCCGTTGTGACGAAGATTGCGATGAGCAGAACGACGGCGATCTGTTCTGAGATCGCCTCTTCGGTATTTCCCATCTCTCTCTCTCTCCTCCTTTTCAGGTCATTCTGCTGCCTGGATCCGTGCCGCCACGCTGTCCCTTGCCACCGCGATGCCGGCGTCGTCATAGGCGACGGCTCTGATGGTGACCTCCTGGCCGGTCATCTTCTTGAGTTGTCCGTAGTTGGTGGTAATTTCGGCGTAATATTTCCCGTCCGGGCCACGGTCCGCTGTGTATACTCCTTCGATCGGGAGTCCGCCCCCGGAAGACTCAAGGATGAATCTCACACTCTCGACCGTCCCCCCGGTAACCGAGGCCCGGACTGTCGAGAAGTACTGCGGATGTCCTGAGAAGACCAGCAGACCTCCGTCAGTAGGTGAGTTGATCTTCACCGCGGCATCTCCGGGGCCCGGTCCCGGTCCGGGTCCGGGGGTACTCCCTCCCTCGTCCACGACTGCGGTGATAACCCCTGATGCCCCGGGTTCGGCGATCACTGTCTCCCCCCCCCCGACGAGGGCGGTGACAATGACGCGGCCGTCCAACTCTCCGTCCGTATATTTCATTGCCTCGCCAGGTGACCAGGCACCATCTCCGTCAAGGAGAAACTTGTCGGTCCGGTCAACAGGCCCATCCCCTGCGTCCACGTACAGCCGGTAGGTTCCGGCCTCCAGCGGGTCGCCGCCCTCATGGACGAGGACAAAGGTGCCGTCGGCGGTGGTGCCGGGGGTGAGAGAGGCCACCGGTACCTCCACGGGGTGGGTGCCGGAGAGAAGCAGGGCAACGACGATTGTCACCCCGACGACGGTCAGGGCAATGAGGAGGACGCTCCCGACCACCTCGGAGATTCCGTCTTCTCTCTGCATTCCCATCACTCGATCCTCGCCGCCGCCCCGTGGAGGGAGGCGTAGAAGTCGGCCCTCTGGACATGGAGAAGCACGTCCTTCTCGCCGGGGTCGGGCCCGGTGACGGTGATGGAGGCAATATTGCCGTTTCGTGCAACCTGATACCACTCGTCCGGGATCCCTTCCCGCGCCGGTGCTTCCTTCAGGGCCCGTTCCCAGGCCACCGCTCTCCAGGGATCACTGCTCTTGATGCTGAGCCGCATCCACTCGATCTGGGCGTGGATCCCGTACGGCGGTCTGTCCTCTGGCATATCCTGCAGTCTCGTCTCCACCCGCACCGGCCCCGTACTGCTGACCGAACCGGATCCCTTGATGGTCACCGGCGTGATGGTCACCGATGCGGTCGTCAGGTCGAGGTTGGAGACGGCGAAGAGTGGGGCGAGTCTGAGGGTCGTCCCGTCGTCCTGGGAAAGGAAGATCCCTCCCATCTGGTAGGTCCAGGTCTGGTCCATCCAGTAGTGGTTTTCTGAGGTATACTCAAGGGCGCCGAGTTTGATCTCCCATCCCCCCGGGTGGTCGCTGGTCTCGATGGTGAGGAGATCGCCCTCCGTGATGTTCAGCCCTCCCGCGGATGCCGTCGGCGTGAAGAGCGGGAGATGTCCGCCTTGTGCAGTGGCCTGACCGGTGCCCATGTCGAAGGCGAGGGAGAGTGGGACGCCGGTGGCGTTGTTCAACCAGAGAGAATCGAGAGCGAGTTTATAATCGATAAAACGGTCTTTGACATCGTTCATGTGGCCGATCTCGTCGTTTCGTCCCTGCGCGGGGACGGTATAGACCTGGTAGACCGAGAGTGCGAGCACGAGGACGCCAAGGAGGAGAACAAAACCCACCACTTCTGAAAGCCCCTCCTCGTCCTCTGCCCGTATCATGCTAATAATGTACATCGGTGCGATATTTATGGTTTTCAAAAGGGCACGCCTGCCGTCTGGGATATGGTTAAGGACAACCGTACGTACATATACGGTGGACAGGTTCTATGAATAGAGACAAAACGGCTCATGCCGGTGATTGCAGCACACATCTCTCTGAGGGGTGTGTTCTCTGCTATCAGGGGGCGAAGATGGTTCTTTTCGTGACCGGTGTGTGCGGGAGGGACTGCTGGTACTGCCCACTCTCCGAGACGCGCCGGAATAAGCGCGTTGTCTATGCGAACGACCGGCTGGTGAAGAGTCCCGACGACATCATCGAGGAGGCCGAGATGATGAGCGCGCTCGGCACCGGCGTCACCGGCGGCGAACCGTTCCTGGTCCTGGACGATGTTGTCAGGTACTGCCGTCTCCTCAAGGAGCATTTCGGACCCGATCACCATATCCATCTCTATACCGGGATCGCTCCCACAAAAGCGCAGCTCGAGCCTCTCCGCGGGCTTGTGGACGAGATCCGCCTCCACCCGCCGCAGGAACTCTGGGACGGGATCCTGACCGGCCCATACGCCGCCTCGGTGCGGACCGCCCGTGACCTCGGGTTTTCCATCGGGATCGAGGTGCCCTCTCTCCCTGGCATCGAGGCCCTCGCCGCGATCCTGCCTGAACTTGATTTTCTCAACATCAACGAACTCGAGTGGAGCGAGACCAATGCCCAGGCCATGCGGGAACGGAACCTCGACCTTGAGGACGGCCTTCACAATGCCGTCGGTGGGGCTGAGGCCTGGGCTGCTCCTCTCCTCGACGATCCGAAGGTCCATTTTTGTTCCTCGGACTTCAAGGACTCGGTCCAACTGCGGGAAAGGCTCAAAAGAATCGCAGCCAACACGGCCAGGGCCTTCGATGAGATCACCGGGGACGGAACGATCATATATGGGATTCTCGAACTGGAAGGCGATGATCTTCCACTGGCCCTCTCGGAAAATATAAATGACATCGAGATCTCTGGTAATCAGGTTGAGATGGCGTGGTGGATGCTTGCTGAGATGCGGGACCGGCTGCCAGGGCGCAAATATGTCATTGAGCGGTATCCCAATGAAGGTATAGTCCTGGAGGTGACGCCACTCTGAGCCTCAGGGGACAGGTCGAGCCGCTTTATGAGCGCTACCTGAGGTGGCAGTGCAAGCATATCCCTGCCCATATCGCCATCATCCAGGATGGCAACCGGCGATATGCAAGGCTCAACAACGTCGGAACCATAGACGGGCACCGGGCAGGTGCCGAGACCACCCAGCGTGTCCTTGAGTGGGCCCAGGATCTGGGGATCCGGACGATCACGCTATACTCATTTTCGACCGAGAACTTCAACCGAGACAGTGTCGAGGTCAACTATCTCTTTGATCTCTTCAAGAAGAAGTTTGCTGAGATCTGTGAAGACGACCGGGTGCACAGGAACCAGATCAGGGTCCAGATGATCGGCGACCGTTCGATGCTCCCCCCCGATCTCCTCAGGATCGTCGAGGCTGCCGAGGACGCCACCCGTCAATACAGCCGTTATTTCCTCAACATCGCACTGGCGTACGGCGGGAGAAACGAGATTGTCCATGCCGCCCGGGGAGTCGTTGCGGGGGTGAGGGACGGCACCGTGGATGCCGATGTGATCACGCCAAAGACGGTCGAGAGTTTCCTGTACGACGGGATCCATCTCCCCCCTGTCGACCTCATCGTGCGGACGGGAAACGAGCGGCGGACCTCGAACTTCCTGCCCTGGATGGCAAACGGGAACGAGTGTGCGGTGTACTTCTGCGCCCCATACTGGCCGGTCTTCAGGAGGATCGACCTGTTGCGGGCGATCAGAGTATATGACCAGCGGATGCGGAGGCGTCGGTAACCCGACCGACCGGGGGGTCAGGTTCCGAACCGGCGCGCCCGTGACTGGTAGTCCCTGAGTGCCCTGAGAAAGTCCACTTTTCTGAACCACTTCCAGTTCACGTCAAGGAAAAAGAGTTCCGAGTAAACGGACTGCCAGATGAGAAAGTCGGTGAGATAGTTGCCGCCGGTCTTGATCACCAGGTCGGGCATACACCTGAAGGTGAGGTGACGCTCGATCAACTCCTCGTCGATCTCTGTGGGGTCGACCTCTTCTTCGGCGATCTTTCTGATGCACGCAGCGATCTCCTCCCGTCCACTCATCCCGACGGCAACGGTGACGTCCATACCCTCACCGGCCTTCTCGACGGTGTCGGCATAGTGGAGATCGAGGCTCGCGATGTTCCTGATCTTTTTGATCGCCGGCAAGCATGCTCTGATCTCCTCGGGCCGGTCGGTGGAGATATGAAAGGTTGCCCCGCGGAGTCCGACCTCCCGGCACCACTCTGTCGTCTCATAGATCTTGCCGGGCGCTTCGATCATGTCCTCTCCGGTGATCATGAAACAGACGTGCTGAGGGAGTTTTGTCAGGTTCCTGAGGAGGAGCCGTTCATAGAACCAGTGGATCATCCGCGCCGCTCCAGCAGGTCTGCAAGAGATCGGGTGTTGAGAATGTCGCCGGGCCCGCACCAACCCCGGCGTGCGAGGGCGACGCCGTGCCTGAGATACGCGAGTTCAGGGGCGGCATGGGCATCTGTTCCGATTGCAAGTCTCACGCCCCTTTCTTGTGCCTGCTTAATATAAATATCATCCAGATCCAGGCGGCCGGGCGAGGCATTGATTTCCAGGGCCGTTTCGTTTTCGGCTGCGGCCCTGATGACCCGCTCCATGTCGATGGCCACCGGCGGCCGTCGCCCGATGAGCCGTCCTGTCGGGTGGCCGATGATATCGACATCTCTCTTCTCGATGGCAGTGATCACCCGCCTGGTCATCACGTCTTCGTCCTGGCCGAAGGCCGAGTGGACCGATGCGATGACCAGGTCGCAGTTCTGAAGGCTTTCGTCAGGGAGGGAGAGCTTCCCGTCGGCAAGGATGTCCACCTCCACCCCGGCAAGGAGGGTGCATCCTGAGGTGCGGTTCACCTGCTCGATCGCCACCTGCTGTCGTGCAAGTCTCGGTGCATCGAGACCATGAGCGATCCCGAGGCTTGCGGAGTGATCGCTGACGAGCATATACTCATACCCCCTTTCCTCTCCGGCCGCGGCAATTTCCTCCAGGCTCATCGTGCCGTCGCTCCACTCCGAGTGGACGTGGAGGTCGCCCCTGATCTCCTGCACGTCCACGAGGGGAGGGATGTTCCCTTCGAGGGCCAGGTCCACTTCTCCGCGGTCTTCGCGCAGTTCAGGCGGGACCGGACTCATGCCGAGCGCCGCAAAGACCTCGTCTTCGGTCCTGAATTGTCTGAGTTCGCCGGTCTTGTGATCGGTCAGGCCGTACTCGTTCAGACGCATTCCAGGGATCCTTGCGACCTCCCTGAGCCTGATGTTGAAGGCCTTCGAACCGGTGAGGTACAGGAGCATTGCCCCGAGATCTTTGGGTGCGGCGAACCTGACGTCGGCCCGTCTTCCGCTGATCCTGATTGAGATCTTCTTCTCCCCGGCGTCGATCACCTCGTCGGCAACCCTGGCCAGGGAATGTGCGGTCTCTCTGACCGGTGCGAGGGTGACGATGTCGATGTCCCCAATGGTGGACCGGCCGCGCCGGAGGCTCCCGGCCACCCATGCCTCTCCTGGTATGGCGGCGAGCATCACGTCTGCCAGGTGTTCGGCCTCGGTCAGACTCATCCGATCGGTACCTCTTCTGGCGACGCCGACCGCCCTGAGGATCTCATGTTCTTTTTTCTCTCTAAAGCCCCTGAGCGCCCTGATCCGGTGTGCCCGTGCGGCGGCCTCAAGGTCGTCGAGCCCCACAACCCCGAGTTCTTTCCAGAGTCGTCGGACGGTCTTTGGACCTACTCCCTGGAGGTTCAGGAGAGCGGGGAGCCCCTGGGGCGTCGCCTCACGGAGACGCGCCTGTTCTCTGCAGGTGCCGGTTTCCGCGATCTCTCTGACCTTCTCCGCGATTGCCTTCCCGATCCCGGGAAGTGCCTCGAGTTCGTCCTCGTTCATTCCGGCAACCGATCGGCCCAGGTGCCCGACCACCTCGGCGGCCCTGGCATAGGCCCGCACCTTGAATGGGTTCTCCCCATGGATCTCAAGCAGGTCGCTGATCTCTGCAAGCACCCCTGCAACCAGCCGGTTGGTCGCGTCCATACCTGGAGGGGTTGTGTCCAGGATATATATCGGTGCGGGGGGAGGCCGGATCCGTCGTGATCTGCAGGGAAGCAAATCCATAAGAGCGGAGACTCCAAACGAAGTAGGTATGAGTTCCTCCGTCCGGGAAGACTGTCTGGAGGCGATCCTCGCCCTGATGCAGGAGCACGACCGTCCGGTCACTGCCGAAGAGATCGACGAGGCGGTGGAGGCTGCTTCATCGGAGGTCGCGGCCTCGGTCAGGGCGCTGGTCGAGGAAGGATGTCTTCGGGGTGAGGATGGGGGATATATGCTGACACCTGCCGGAAAAAGTGCGGCTGAGGCGGTTTTCAGGAAGCACCGGGTGCTCGAATGTTTTCTCCATGAGATGCTCGGGATGGACGTGGGCACCGCCTCGAAAGAGGCCTGTATCCTTGAACATACCGTCTCGGACGAGGCAATCGACCGGCTCTCCAGTTATATGGGGAACCCTCGCGGCCGGACGCGGGGGCGCGGGGGGCCGCGGAGGCATGGCGGCCTTCCGGTCGACTGCCCGATGGGTGACATCAACAACGGGCACCGTCCTCTCCTGGACTTTTCCGAAGGGGAGACGGTGAGGGTCGCGATGATCCGGTGCATCGGCCGGAACCGGCGGCTCATCGATCTCGGAATCATCCCCGGCAAAGAGATTACGATCCGGCGCAAACTCCATAACAATGCCCTGGTGGTGAGGGTGATGGGCGCCGACATCGCACTCTCTCCTGAGATCGCATCGACAATTCTGGTGGAGAGAACCGGATGAGATGTGCGCTTGTCGGGAATCCGAGTGTTGGCAAGTCGCTCATTTTTAACCAGCTCACCGGCCTCGGGGTCGAGGTGAGCAACTATCCCGGGACAACGGTCGAGTTGATGCAGGGGACACTCTGCTATCGCCGCTCCTCGATTGAGGTCATCGACCTTCCTGGCATTTATTCTCTGGACGGGGATTCGGCCGAGGAGGAACTTGTCAGAACCTATCTGATGACCGAGGCTCCGGAGGTCATCGTTGCGGTCCTCGACGCCACCCGGCTTGAGCGCAACCTCTACCTTCTCCTCCAGGTGGCCGAGTATGGGATCCCGACCGTCGTCGTCCTGAATATGATCGACGAGGCGGCGGCCCAGGGGATCTCCATCGACTGTGACCATCTCTCCGAACTTCTCGGCCTGCCGGTGATCGAGACCGCTGCCTCCCTGGGAAAAAATGTCGGGGAGATCATCCCGGCGGTCCTGGCCGGGGGGAATACCTCGACGCTCTCGATTCCATACAACCCCCAGGTCGAGGCCGGACTTCGGAGCCTGGAGAAGATCTATGGCGCCTCCAGGCTCCAGGGCCTCCAGGCCCTCCAGGGGATCGGTGATGAGCCCGGGCTCATCGAAGGGGCACAGACGATCGCGGGAGAACTTGAGGCCCGGAACCATATGGCACCCCACCAGATCATCGCGGCAAACCGGTATCTCTGCGCCCGGCAGATCACCGGGGCCGTCATCGGGGCCCAGGAACCGGACCGCCGTTTCTCTCTTGACCGCCTCCTGACCCGCACCTTCCCCGGCATCCCGATCCTTGCCCTGGTTCTCCTCTCGATGTTGCTCACGGTCTTCGTCGCCGGTTCGTTCCTCGAAGAACTGATCGTCGAGAACTTCAACCTCTATGTCATCGAACCGTTCCTGGCCCTCTCTCTCCATCCGCTTGCGGAGACGCTCGGTCACGCCGCTCTTCTTGCGATCGTGGCAGGGCTCGGGATCGCCTTCCCGTTTGTCTTTATCTTCTATATTCTTCTCTCGATCATCGAGGACACAGGTTATATGACCCGGGCCGCCTTCCTCGCCGACCGGTCGATGCACCACCTCGGCCTCCATGGCGGCGCCATCATCCCGATGGTGATGGCGTTTGGGTGTAATGTCCCTGCGGTCATGGCGGCCGGACAGATGCGGAGTGGCAGGGAAAAGACGATCGCAGCCTTTCTCATCACGATGGTCCCCTGCTCGGCCAGGACCGTGATCATCGCCGGTATCGTCGCTGCGTTTGTAGGGATCGGAGCGGCCCTCTCGGTCTACCTCATCGTCATTGTCCTCATCCTGCTCACGGGCTATGTCCTCGCGAGGTACATCCCCGGCGGGCAATATGGTATGATCCTTGAGATGGCGCCCCTGCGCCGCCCTGACCCGGTCCTTGTGCTGCGGAAATCGTGGGAGCGGATCAAGGAGTTCCTCTTCATTGCCATGCCTCTCCTCCTGGTCGGCAGCGTCATCCTCGGTGCGCTGGATTATCTCGGGTATGTTGAGGCCTTTTCCCGGGCAGTCGCCCCCATCTCGGAAGGGGTGCTCGGTCTCCCGGCCTATGCCTCCACCGCCCTCCTCTTCGGGATACTCAGGAAGGAGATGGCCTTCGAGACTCTCGCTGTCCTGTCCGGGACCACGGACCTTGGCTCGGTGATGACCAGCGTTCAACTCTACACCTTCGCTGTGATCAGCGTCCTCTTTGTCCCCTGCATATCCACGATCGCAGTCCTCCTCAAACAGGTGGGAACGAAGATCACGCTTGCTGTTTCGGCATACACGATCATGCTCGGGTTTTTCATTGGTGGGATCATACATCTGATCACAGGTTTGATCTGATATGGATCCGTTCAAGACAGGCATCCCGGCGATCGACGAGACCACAGGAGGGATCCCACCGGCTTCTAATCTGCTTCTTCTTGCCCCTCCTTTTGCCGGCGCCGATCGTCTGGCATATTTTCTCGCTCAGCCCGGAGAGAGCGACTATACGATTGTCATCTCGGCCGACGGCGACGCTCTGGACGTTGAGGACTCATTTGGTCTCCCTGAGGAGGGGCGCCGAAGGCTCTGGATCATCGACTGCATCACCAGGACGATGGAGCCCACCGCCACCGACAGCGAACAGGTGAAGTACGTGGCAAGCCCGGTGGACCTGACCGGGATGGGGATCAAGTTCACCAGGATCCTGGAGGAGATCGGAGAGGCGGAAGCGGCCAGGAGCGCCGGCGAGGTGCCGCGGGTGCGGATCTGTATCAATTCTCTCTCGAGTTTTCTCATCTATTCAAAACTTGAGGCGATCTACCGGTTCTTCCATATCCTCTCCGCGAGGGTGAGGCGGATGAACGGGGTTGCCATCTATCTTCTCAACCCTGCGGCAGTCGACGAGAAGACCATCTCGACTCTCGAACAGTTGATGAACGGGGTTGTCGTGATCTCGGCGGAGGACGGTGGGGACGGGGTTCGATCAATGGATCTCAGGACAAAGGGCGGTGTCGTCGTCCGTGACGTCCGCTACCGCATTGCAGGAAACGAACTTGTGGTGGAGTCATGATACGGACCGGTATCCTTGCGTTCGACAGGATGATCGGGGGGGGAGTACCAAAAGGAAAGAGAGCGCTCTTCTCTCTGGGGCTCGGGGTGGAAGGGCAGCAGTTTCTGTTCAGTGCCCTTCAGAGTGCCAGACGGCAGAGACGTCGCTGCCTGGTCGTGGTTCCGCAGGCTACCAGAGATGCCTTCCTTTCCGGAACGGTCGGGACACCATATCATATCGAGGGAGACGCGGGGCTCTACTTCCTGGACTCTCCGGTGTTCGAGGAGATCGATGCCAGTCGTGTGGCCACTCCCGAGACCGAGGCCATTGTCTGGGAGAACCGTCTCGACACGGTCATGAGGGAGCATTCCATCGATGCAGTCTTCCTGTACTCCAACCGTCTCTGTGATGCACTCGGGACGTCTCGGGCCCTCGGGCTCTTTGCCGACCTCTGTGCGAGGCGGGGGGTGACGCTCTTTGTGGAGTACCTCAACCTGTATGGTGGCCGTCACCTCAGGGATATGCTGGCTTCGGTCCCCTTTGACCTGGTGGTGACGGCAGGCGAGGGGTTTGGGAACCACATGTTCCTGCATAATTTCAGGGTGGAACAGATCTCCTGGATGGATATGCCGCCCCGCCAGCTCCCCTTTGTGGTTCATGAAGATGGACGTCTCGTCCCGCAGATCCCGAAGATCGTCGTCACCGGTCCGGTGGACGCCGGCAAGACCACCTTCATCAGGACGGTCTCGAAGATGTGGGTTTCTTCTGATCGGGAGGGGGTGTCAGGCACACCGACGACGGTCGCAATGGACTTTGGAAACCCGTCTGTCACCTGCAGCGGTTTTGAGGTCAATCTCTTCGGCACGCCCGGACAGGAACATTTCGGACCGATCATCAGACATCTGCTCACCAACGCAACCGGCGTGGTCTTCATGGTGGACGGGTCCAGGGCCGGGGGCCTTGAAGAGGCGCATGGGATGCTGGCGAATGTGCTTGCCCTCGATGTTCCCTTTCTCGTGGCCGTGAACATGAAGGATCTTTCCGGGGAGATCGGTGACGCTGAGGTGCGAGAGGTGCTTGGTGTTCCTCAAGGGACGCCGGTCATCTCTTTTTCGGCAAAGAAATTGGACGAGGCGACGGCTGTAGTCGACGCCCTTGTAGGACTGATTGTCCATGGGCAATCTATGGAGTGAACGAGCGATGCTGACATTTATCGGACTTGGTCTCTTTGATGAGAACGACGTATCGGTCAAGGGGCTGGAGCAGATCCGGCGGGCCGACTATGTGTTTCTTGAATGCTACACCTCGGTCCTGACCGGGACGACCATTGAACGGATGGAGGAGTTCTTCGGGAAGGAGGTGAAGACGCTTGGTCGAGACGACGTCGAGGGGCATCCTGAAGATTTTCTCAGGCTGGCACAGGACTCGGACGTGGCGTTCCTCACTGCGGGCGATCCGATGGTCTCGACAACTCATATCGACCTGAGGATCCGTGCCGCCGACATGGGGATCAGGACGGCGGTCGTCCACGGGGCCTCGATCGTGAGTGCGGTCTGCGGACTCACTGGATTGCAGAACTACCGGTTCGGAAAGTCGTGCTCTCTTCCGTTCCCGTATGGGAAATGGGCTCCAAAGACTCCGGTTGAGGTGATCGAGCACAACATGGCCGAGAACCTTCATACCCTCGTCTACCTGGACATCCAGCCCGAGAGGTATATGCGGGTTCCTGAGGCGGTGGGGTTCCTCGAGGAGATGGCCGCCGAACGCGGCCTCTCGATCCCGGTCTATGTGGGGGTGGCCAGGGCGGGTTCGGCCGAACCGATGGTTGCAGCCGGGACCGCCGGTGACCTGGCAAAGGTGGACTTCGGGGACCCGCTCCATATCCTTGTTGTCCCTGCCGAACTTCACCACATGGAACGGGAATATCTCGAAACCTTTGCCGGCCTATGACGCTGCCACTCCGCGATGCCCTGGATGCCGATCTCTCCGCGGTCTCTCCCGCTTCTCCTGAGGGTTCGGCCCTTGCGGAGGTCTGTGCCTGTGTTCTGCGGATGGTCTCTTCGTACCTCTCTGACGGGACGGTCTTTGCCGGTGAGGGGGATCTGGTCAATGCCCACGCCAGTTTTGCCTATGCCTATGGGTGGCTGGATGCCGGTGCCTTCCTCGGGCTGTATCATGGTCGGAGCGTTCCCGGAGACTATGATTTCTCCACCTCGACCGGGCCGGATCTCCGTGCCCACCTGGAGGAGAAGACGGCGCGCTATGAACGACTTCTTACTGAGGCGGTCGGGTCGATCTCCCCGGCACCCGATGCCGAGACTCCGATGTACCGGACGGCATGTCAGGTCGCCGATGCCGGAAGGGTTGCGCTGGGACGGGGGCAGGAGTGTGCCGCAGACCTGAGGCTGGAGGAAGCGCTCGGCTGGTATTCGTATGGGTATGGATGGCTTGACGCCGGTGTTCAGGCCGGGATTTTTGTAATTCTTGGCAGACGAGATATTTTTACAGTCTGAAGGGTGGATTTCTCTTATTTTCGTGTGAATTCATTCATATCCCCTCTTCTTTCTATTCCAAATACTCAAAGGGTTTATACTATGGTCCATAACCTTAGTGGAACAGAGTGCACCCGGTGCTCCTCCGGGTGCGATGGTGCCAGATGAAGAGATCGCAGTGGAAGTGGCTTGCCGTTTCGCTTGGGTTCAGCAGTATCGTACTTGTCCTTGTCCTTTACTTCACCTTTGACGAGAGGACGCTGACCTATCTCTCCAGGCTCAACCCCTGGTATCTCGCCCTTGCTCTGATCGCTCACATTGTCGCCCTCGGGATCTGGGCGCTCAGGATGAAGGTTCTCTCCCGTTCGCTCGGGTACCGCGTGGGGTTGTCCGGGTGTCTCAACGCGGTCTTTGCAAACTTGCTCATCGCGGGGATTACTCCCTCGCAGGCCGGGGGGGAACCGGTGCGTGTCCACGAACTCTACCGTTCCGGCGTCAAACTCGGTGACGCCACGGCGGTGGTGATCATGGAACGGATCCTGGACGCTGTGGTGCTGGTCGCCATCAGCATCATCTCGATGCTCCTGCTGGGCCAGCAGTGGCAGAGCATCGGATCAGGACAGTCCGGTCTGATCTACGGGTCCTGGGCGATCATTGCCACCTTTGTGCTGCTCTTGCTCTATCTGTTCAAAAATCCCCATGTGCTGAAGGGATGGCTCAGGAGAATATCGCTCTGGCTGGACAAGAGGAAGAGAAAGCGGAATGCGGAAAAACTGACTGCGCTCCTCACCAGGATCGACAGCGAGGTCGACAACTTCCATGGGAGTCTGGGCATGTTTGTCAGCCGCGGGAGGTTCGGTCTCTTTCTGGGGATGGTCTGCACCGCACTCTTCTGGTTCATCGAGTTTGTCATAGCCTCAGTCATCCTGGTGGGTCTGGGGGAGCAGCCACACTTTGTGGAGTCGTTCATCGCCCAGATCCTCATCGCTCTCCTGATGATGATCCCGCTCACGCCCGGCGGGTCGGGGATCGCAGAGGTGAGCGCCATCTCGATCTATAGTATTTTTGTGGACTCTGCGATTGTCGGCGTCTTTGTCCTCCTCTGGCGGATGATATTCTATTATTTCAACATCTTCGCGGGTCTTGTGGCGAGCATCGGCATCCTCAAGCGTGAGGTCAAGAGGCTCTAACCCGCCGCAACCCTTAACTGGGGGGAGATGATCTCGTAGCTCATGGGAGCCGTGGACGCGACTGTACGGGGGGTGTTCTTCACTGCCAGTGCCGGGGGGGCGGTGCCTGCTGTCCTGCTCGGACTCCCCTCAGGGAAGGCGCTGCCGATCTATATCGGGTTGTGGGAGGCGATCTCGATCAACAATGCACTCAATGACGATCTTCTTCCCCGGCCAGGAACACATGACCTTTTTGTGGCGATGCTGGAGTCGTACGGGATCAGGGTGACCGGGCTCACGATCGACGACCTGCGGGACGGAGTATTTTATGCCAGACTCGTCTCGGTGCGCGAAGAGGGGGAGGAGAGTCTGGACTGCCGTCCAAGTGACGGGATCGCGATCGCCATCCGGTCCGGGGCACCGATCGCTATCGAGGAGGTGGTGGCCGAGAAGGCGGGAGTCGAAGAAGAGGATCTGCCGAGTTTTGTTGATCTTTCCACGTACCTTTCCTGAAGTCGGGGATCTCGTGGAGGCAAAAGAGGGAGGTTATTTCCTCCGTGCAGCGAGTTCTCCGAGGACGTCCTCGATGTCGATCTCCGCTGCTTTGAGGGCGACGAGGAAGTGGAAGAGAAGATCGGCGCCTTCCTCGATGGTTCGATCGTTTTCCCCGTTCTTGACGGCAAGGATGAACTCGGTCGCCTCTTCGCCGACCTTTTCCAGGGGTTTGTCGATCCCTTTGCGGTGCGTCAGGATCGAACTGACATAGGAGTCAGGGGAAGGGTGCTCGGCCCGTTCGTTGATGACGGTCCAGAGTTCTTCAAGGACTTCCAGGTTTTTCATGCTTTTTCCCACTCCTCTTCGGCTGGCGGGACGATTTCGCCGACTTCATCGCCGAAAAAGCGCCTGACCAGGAGTCTTGCTTTTTCTACGGTGCTGCCGCCCTTCCCGATCGCGATCCCGAGTTCGCTCTTTTTTCGTATGACGATCTCCAGTTTGCCGCTGATTTCATCGGTTCTTACGTCTTCCACTTCGGCGGGTCTAAGGATATTTGCGATGAATGCTTCCTTCTCTTCTGCGTATTCGACCATCTCGATCCGCTTTCCGAGGACTTTCTGCATTTTTCTGATGTTTTCACCCTTTTTACCGATGGCAAGTCCCATGTCCCCGGGTTTGATGACGTAGATCACCCGGTCGAACCGGTCGTCGATGATGCAGTCGACGGCCACCGATTTGGTGAGAATGCGGAGTTCCTCGATGTATCGTCTCTCTTTAAAGCCAATACTCCGTTCCATTTTTAAAATCCCTGATATTGCATATTTTCAACATTTCTTTCCGATTTTTGCGATTCGTGGAAAAATCTGTCTGGTGTTCATATATAGTTTGTGCGGGAGCAAAAAAAGAGTTGGCAGGTCTGACACACCGGCCAACACGCACCGACATGGTGCTCGGTCTCGGATTCATAGAGGGTTTGAGTGGAATGAAGATGTCTGGTCGTCCCCCCGGGCGGGATGTCCGGCCACCCGCGGATGGACCACCCTCTCATCTCTACAATCTTATATATATAATTTCTCCATGCCCTATGATCAGGAGAACTGGTGTTGCCGGCCTGCGCCCCCTTGATTGAATGCTCCGGAGTTTTTCTCTCTTATTGTCTCTATTCCTTCTGTACAGTGTGATGGAGAGAGATAGGCGAGTTTCTTGAGGGCATCAAGGTCTTCTTCAGAGACTGAATGGAATCCCCCAATCGCGCCCATGATCTGGCCATGTCTCGCGACGGTCCCGATGATCTCGCTGATGTGGGGATGGGCGCATCCGGTGATGATCAGGTACCCGCGCTCTGTTCTGAGGGCGAGTGCCTGTTCGGGGGGATTGTCCCCACATGGGCCGGTGGAGAAGAGGCCCGGGGCCAACTCCTGCCAGCCTTCGATGATCTCGGTCCTGCCGCCCTCTGCCGCGGCTGTCTTTGTCTTTTCAGAGAAGGTGTCGAGGATGCAGACGGTGAGGTCGGGGTTCTGGCCGAGCACGGCCTGAAGGCCACCCACATGGTCCCAGTGGTCATGGGAGAGGACGAGCGTCCGGATCCTGGCGGGGTCGATCCCGAGTGTCTGCAGGTTGGCCGAGAGGATGGCCGGATCGCCGCCGGTATCGAAGAGGAGATCCGCCTCCTTGATGTGGCATGAAAAACCCTTTGCTGTCCTGAGCGCCGGGTCGAAGGGGATGTTGTTGTAAACTTCGGTAACGGTGTACATCGAAGAAGAGATGTTTTCTTCTTCTATAGGTCTTGTCTTTGAGGAAAAAAGGGGGTGAGTTTTTCAGGCGCAGAGATATGAGATGGAGACCGACGCGGTGACTTTCGCCTCGCCTGCTTCGATAGGGGTCGGCATCCCGGCGGCGGTGTCCATCGCCATCGGTGCGTTGAAACTGCGCTCATAGTACGGGACATAGGTGCCGCCGATGGTGATCTCTTTGGTTCCTGTGATGGTCACGCCTGCGGCGGCCGCAACGGCATCGGCGTCGGCGCGTGCATGGTTAACGGCCTGGGTAAGCGCCTCGGCTCTGAGTTCCTGTTCCTTCTCGGGGCTGAGGGTGAAGTACAGTCCGTTGACGCGGTTGACGTCGTTCGAGACGGCGATGTCGATCACCTCGCCCGCACGGTCAACATCCTTGAGGGTGACCTGGAGGGTGTTGGTGACATGGTAGATCGTTGCCTGGGTCCTGAAGGGCTTGTCGTTGTCGGGCTTTTCGTGCCAGATGTTGTACCCGGTGGTCTTGAGGTCTTCAGAGGCGATACCCGCGGCTTTGAGGGCGTTGATCACCTTGTTCATCGCCTGGCTGTTTGCCGCCTGGGCGGCTTTCGGGTCGGTGTTCTCGGTCTCGACACCGAAGGAGATGACCGCACGGTCAGGGGTCGTCGTCACCTCGCCGGTGCCGGAGGCATGGATGAGCCGCTCCTCGGTGGTGTCGGTGGCTGCTGCGCTGGCGCTCCAGACGCCGGCGGCCATGAGCACCATGAGAGCGGTGCAGAGGATGAGTGTGTGCGTACGCATGGTTATCAGGCTACTATCGAACCAGAAAATAAAAATACCTTCCCAAAACTCCGAAAAATTTCGCACTTATCGCGTGAGATCTTGGCTCTGTTGAATCGAGCATGAACTCCTGGCTCAAGCATACGGGATGAAAATGCTCAGAGCAGCGTTTCAAGATGTGGAAGTATTCACCGCCCTTGCGCCGGTACACCCGAGAGGATCTCGTTCAATCGCCACCCTTTGGCTATCCTCTGTCCGTGGGGGGTTTCGGGATGAAAACTCCCGGCCCCCCCACGATGAAGATAGCCAAGGGGCGGATCCGCGTTCATCCACGCACCTGTTGACCGGAGACTCCTCGCTCCGCCCCTTTCGCCCCCAAAAGTTAAAATCGGGGAAAATTCGAGAAGTACATAAGATGGGAAAAAAAGATGGTGAATTTTCCTGTGGACTCTCTGCTGTAGAGGTTCCTGACGGTGCAGATGTTTTGACTCCTGAGCGTGCGTGCTGCGATCTCTGTGGGGAGTGGTTTATCCCGCATTCCCGGGAAGAGGAAGAGAGGGGGCTCTGTCCAGTCTGCAGGAGGGCATACATCCGGATATGTCCGTACTGCGAGCGTCCCTTCAGGACCGATACGTGGCCGCATGAAGTCTGTCCTGAATGTTATGAGGACGATCTCTGGCGGGGTGATGGTCCTGTCGACGAATATGAGGATGAATTGGACTGTCTTGAGGATTACTAGTGGCGAGTCAAGAACACAAGGTCGCCAGGAGAATATAATTGAACGACAGGCTCTGTTGAATCAGGTATGAAGCGAAAGCACGCCTCAGGCATAGCCCCTGAAAAAGTTTCATAGCAGATCTTCCGGGTGATTTTCATGGTAAACCCTCAATTCCTCTTCTCCCGTCCTTGAGGGTGACGGGAGCCGAGCACTTCGCCGCCCCTCGGCTCTCTTCGTCGTGGGGGGGTCCGGGGGGCAGCGAGGTGCTCTGTTCTCACCCGCCGCCATGTTGTGAGGAGCCTGATCGAGGCTTTCTACAGAGCCCTAAGAGCTCTCTTCCTCTTTCTTCTTTTTTCCGGTGAGGATGATCCCGATATTGGGGACGATGGTATAGACGGTGAAGTGGCCGCCAAGACAGTGGCGTTCAGGGCCGTAGGCACTCATCTGTATCAGAGTTTTTCTGATTGCAGATAGTTCTTCTATGATCCTGGAATCGTCCTCTCCTTCTGCTGCTGCCCGGTCGGCCAGGTTCTCTGCGGCCGGGAGGAGGTGCTCCTTCATCTCCTGGATCTCAGTCTTGTTCACCTCCAGGAGGAGCGACCTGGAGTACCTTCCCTGGAAGGAGCGGAGAAACACGAACTGCGCGAGGAGGAGCGGGACGACCGGCAGAAATGTTCTGAGCCTGGTGACCGCCTCAACATCCAGGAGTCTGTCGAGGGTCATGCCAGGGAGGAGCATCGCCGAGACGATCAGGATGCCGGCGACGGCGGCGACGCCGCCGATCACGAGGAGGGCGACGAAACCTGACCTGACGCCCCCGGCGATCCCGGTCTTGAGGTCATGGCGCATGCCGAGGACTCTCCCGAAGAAGCCCGGGGAATAGGGTTTCATGCGCCAGATGGCGACGTAAAAGGCGATGATAGCGATCGACTGCACCCCAACGATCGTCGCCACCTGCCAGCCCGTCTCTCCGGTTGCGGTGAGGATGAGGACGAAGAGTATGTCCAGTGAGTAGATGAGCCAGAACCCCGGTGCCAGGGGCTGACTGTTGATGAAGAAGAGGTTCCAGAAAACCTCGGCGACCGCACCCCGTCTGGTGGTGACGGTCTCCTTGATCGCACCGACGTCGCGGAGATATCTGGTGTATTTGATAAGATCCTCTTTGCTCAGTTTGGGCTTTTCGGCCCCGCCGGACGGGACGAACATGGCCAGCGGGTGGAACATATAGAGGTAGAAACTGGCCACGATCCAGAAGAGGAGAGTACCGTCGATGAAGAGAAAGAGCGCTGCGGTGTTGATGACGGCAAGGAAGAGAACAATACTCTCGGGCCAGGTCCGTCCTGGGGCCGCTTGCATGCCCCGGTTGTATTCTTCGGCCTTCCTGACCGCGTCACGCACCTCATCTCTGAGGGCCGCGGCCTCGCCGGCGTACATGCTTCCCATAAGAGAATAAGTACCTTATTTTGAATAAGCGTTTTCATCAGTTTTCTGCTTATTTCTCGGAGAAGACGAGGGATGCGGAGTTGATGCAGTAGCGCAGACCTGTCGGCGGTGGTCCGTCCTCGAATACATGGCCGAGATGTGCGTCGCACCGGGCACAGAGCACTTCGGTTCTGTTCATCCCGAAACGTCTGTCGGAAAGTGTCCTGATATTCAGTTCGGAGGCCGGCGCCCTGAAACTCGGCCACCCGGTGCCTGAGTCGAATTTTGCCTCAGAGAGGAAGAGGTCGGTGCTGCAACAGACGCAACGGTAAATCCCCGCCGCCTTCCAGGCATGGTACCTCCCGGTGAAGGGGGGTTCGGTACCTCCTTCTCTCGCCACCCTGAAGGCCTCGGGTGTGAGTCTCTGTCGCCACTCCTCCTCGGAAAGCCTGCACCGCGCCACGGGCCTCACCGTTCCCGAGGCGTCGTCGTAGATCATGACCGTATCCATCGCCCACCCTCACGTGGGTGGTGATGATAAGAGTGTCGATACCTTCAGGCTAGATTGCGGATCTCTTTGAGGGTGAGGCAGAACGTGAGATCTTTGCCGGCGAGCGGGTGATTGGCGTCCACGACCACCCAGTGTTTGCTCACTTCCTTGACGGTGACGAGCGAACTCTTCCCGTTCTTGAGACTGACTCTCGCCATCCCGCCCGGAACCGGATCTTCGGGCAGGTTGAGTTTCTTGCGCCGGATCCTGAAGACCAGTCTCATTTTGTACGGACCATAGGCCTTCTTTGCCGGGAGGAAGATTGTCTTTGTCTCGCCGGGGGCCATCCCGATCAGTGCTTCCTCGAAGGCCGGGTTGATCGTTCCTTCGCCGATGGTCACCTCTTGCGGTTCATCCGAGCGGTCGAAGACGGTGCCGTCTTCAAGGGTGCCGGTGTATTCGACGAGGACGACATCGCCCTCCGCTGCCCTCTCCATGCCTCTCTGGTGCGGCGGGCAGGGGCATAAAGGTGCGGCACCGCAAAAGTTTATTCCCCCTGAAGATGAATGACCACCAGTCTCTCCGGTTCCGGGATGGGGCCCGGCCGGAGGAGGAATGGTGAAAATATCATGTATAAGAAAATGCTTCTTCTTGCCATGGCTCTGTGTCTCATCTGTTCTGTGCCTGCCGCGTCGGCAGTGCTCCTTGAGGTCACAGAGAAAGGAACCGTCACGGCACTTGACGCCGAGAATGGAACGATGACCATTCTGCCTGATGCCAGGTACGCCTGCAACTATTCGATGACACCGCCATGCGGATGGGCCGCGATGAACGAGAGTATCGAGGTCAATGGCACGGTACCTGACCCTGCCGTCTTTTCGATCTTCGAGGTCGGCGATGTTGTCGAGGTCACCTCGGTCGGCGGCGAGGGCGGCCGCTGGATCGCCGTCGGGAAACTGGTGGCCTCAGAGGGGGTCTGGTATGCGACTGATATCGTCGGCGACCCGGCCACCCTGCCTGCGCCGCTGGTCGGCAATTATTCGCTGACCTATGAGGCGGTCCCTGACTGCGCCAACTGCACCGGATCGGTCTGCCCGGCCGTCGAGATGAATATCACCGTCCTGAGCGAGGGGAAGACAGTCTTTGAAGATGTCATCAAGCCCGGCGAAGACCTCATGTACAACGGGAGAAACGACAACTCGAGTGTCCTGGTTACTTTTATCCGGGGGGAGGCCTCGTCCTTGAACTGTCCTGACCAGCCCATGGTGGCCGGACCTCAACCGATCTCGGTCTTCCTGGTCCATGTGAACCCGCCGATCGGCTTTGAGCCTGAGGGAACCGCGGTCCCGACGACCGTCGCCACAACCGCCCCGACCTCGTCGGGCGCCCTGCTGGTGCCGCTCGTCGCCGGTATCCTCGGTTGTGTCGCCGCCCTCAGGCGGCGCTAATCTTTTTTTGTTCAGGATCACAGCCTGACCAGGTGCGCCTCTTTAGTCCTGGTATCGAGGACGGCGAGGGTCGGTGTCCCGGTGAGATATCCGCAGATCTCGCCAGGGTTGATCATCAGCGTCCTCCCATGCCTGCCGATGAGGGGATGGTGGGTGTGGCCGGAGACGAGGACATCGAGATCGCCGCTCTCCATGAAGGTGGTGAGCAGGTCGGTGTCATGACCATGAACAAGCCCGATGGAGAGGTCTCCGTCCTCGATCCTGGCGCCGTCGCCGCGCAGGTCGACTATGTCGCCCTCAGATGCGGTTTTTCTGAGCAGTTCCCGGTCGCCGTCATTGTTCCCGAAGACTCCGATCACCGGCGCGTCCAGTCCTTCAAGCACCCTCAGGGTGAAAGGGGCGACATAGTCCCCGGCATGGAGGACAAGCCCGACGCCCTCCCTGTTCAGCACCTCGACCGCCCGCTCCACCAGGGGAAGACAGTCATGGGTATCCGCCATGATCCCGATGCGCATAGATCCCGATGGGAGCCGATCGCCATAGCGCTTTTGGCATGCGAGGGGGTGTGCGGGCCGTCCTCTTCTGGCCGATCAGAACTCCTTAACTTGCGCTGATTTTGGTTAACATGCGCCTGTGGACGTTCCTATTTCACAAGGACTATATATTGTCGTGAGTCGATCATATTTTATGGACAAAAGGATCCTGACCGCTTTTGTTGCAGCGATCGTCGTTCTGGCGGTCGCTCTCTGCGGCTGCACTGGTACATCCCCCGATGTGCCGGAAACCACTCCTGCAGTCACCCCTGTTGCCACAGGTGACGCAGGTACGCCTGCTCCTGAGACGAATGTCACTGAGACCACTCCTGAGACAAACGTCACTGAGACCTCCCCTGCTGCTCAGACCGGCGAGAAGACCAGGTACATCGTGGGCATCGACGGCGACTACAAGCCGTACTCCTGGATGACCCTCGATGGGAAGGCTACCGGCTTTGACGTCGAGTCGATCCAGTGGATCGCCGACGAAATGGGCTTTGAAGTCGAGATCAAACCCATGGCCTGGGACGGCATCATCCCCGCGCTCCAGCAGGGCAAGATCGACATGGTCTATTCGGGCATGACCATCTCCCCCGAACGTCTCCAGAATGTGAACTTCTCCAAGCCCTACTGGATCGTCAACCAGGCCGTCGCCGTCCGCGAGGGCTCCGACCTGACCATTGAGGATGTCAAGGAGGGCAAGGTCGTGATGGGTGTCCAGCGCGGTTGCACCGCCCACACCTGGATCGACCAGCACCTGATCCAGACCGGGAACCTCTCCTCGGACGACTGCAAACTCTACAAGAACGTCCAGCTCGCCCTGACCGACCTCCAGAACAAGCGGGTCGACGCCGTGATGTACGACGTTCCGGTGATCAAAGACGCCATCCAGGGCAAACCCCTGGTGATGCTCGGCGAGATCCAGACCGATGAGGAGTACGGCGTGGCCGTCCGCAAGGACGACAACGACCTGCGTGCCACCATCAACGAGGGCCTGGACAAACTGATGACCTCCCCGAAGTGGGACGAACTCAAGCAGAAGTACGAGATGGCGTGAGCGCTTTCTTGCGCTTCTTCATCCCCTCTACATTTTTCAATGATGGTGCTCAATTCATATCAAACGTGATTCGAGCCCCCATGTTCTGGACAGGACAGGGTCCCCTGTGGTGTGGTGAGTTCAGGTGACCGGTGTCCTTGAGGTGATCGCCCAGTCGCTCCCCTATCTTTTAGAAGGGATAGTGGTCACGCTCGCCCTCGTTCTTGCCGCCCTCGGTGTGGGCCTCCTGATGGGGGTGCCGATGGCCGTCGCCCATGTCTACGGATCCAGGGCGGTCAAAGGGCTCATCTCGATCTATGTCTGGTTCTTCAGGGCCCTCCCGAACCTGGTGCTGCTCTTTCTCTTCTTCTTCGGGATCTTCCCGCTCATCGGTCTGGGCGAGATCTCGCCTTTCGTTGTGGCCGTCGTCGTCCTGGGGTTGAGGTCTGGAGCATACCAGTCCCAGATCTTTCGGGGTGCGATCCAGTCCCTGGGCGAGGGGCAGATGACCGCCGCACGGTCACTGGGGATGAGCAGGCGGCAGGCGATCAAGAGCATCATCCTTCCTCAGGCGATGCGGATCGCCCTGCCCGGATGGTCGAACGAGTACCCGATCCTCCTCACCGATTCGGCGGTCTGCTATGCGATCGGGGTGATGGAGATCCTGTTCAGGGCCGACCAGATCGTCTCGGTGACCTATGAACCGATGACTGTCTATGTGGGGGCAGCGGTTGTGTACATCCTTCTCAATTATGGCGGGATGTGGCTCCTGGATCGGGTCGAGAAGAAGATCACCATCCCGGGATTTGGAAAAGGAGCATAAGAGATGGTTTCAGATGTTTGCATCCTCCGGGTCGAGGATATTCATAAGAAATATGGTGAGCGGGAGGTGCTCCGGGGTGTCTCCTTCGATGTGAAGAAAGGTGAGACAAAAGTCTTCATCGGCCCTTCAGGTACGGGCAAGAGCACCTTGCTGCGGTGCATCAACCAGTTGACCGATCCCGACGAGGGACGTGTGTTCCTGCACGATGAGGAAGTGACGCACTCTGGTGCACGTATCAATTATTTCCGGCAGAAGATCGGGATGGTGTTCCAGAACTTCTACCTCTTCGACCACCTGACGGCTGTACGGAATGTCGAGATCGCACTGCTGAAGGTGAAGAAGATGGATCCCGCCGCGGCCCGCGAGAAGGCGCTTGCCGAACTGCGCCGGGTGGGGATGGAGGATTGGGCCGAGAACTATCCTGCCGAACTCTCGGGGGGTCAGGCGCAGCGCGTCTCGATCGCGCGTGCGCTGGCGATGGACCCCGACGTGATCCTCTTCGACGAACCGACCTCTGCCCTCGACCCCGAACTGACCCGCGAGGTGCTTGAGGTGATGAAGTCGCTTGCCCGACAGGGGATGACGATGCTCGTGGTGACGCACGAGATGAGTTTTGCCCGCTCGGTCGCCAACGAGATCATCTTCATGGAACACGGGAAGATCCAGGAACAGGGCTCCCCCGACGACCTCATGACAGGTCCTGCATTCACCCGGACAAGAGAGTTCATAGGATCATTTACTGAAACCATTACCGGAAAGCAGGATGACTGAAGCAGATTTTTTCCTTGAGATCCTCCTCCCCGCCCTCCTGAGCGGGACGATCATCTCCCTGCAGTTGATCATCCTCTCAGCCCCGTTCGGTTTCCTGTTAGGCACCGGTATCGCCGTCGGTCGGACCTATGGGGGGAGACTCCTCTCTTTCCTCTGCAAACTCTATATCATCTTTTTCAAGGGAACCCCCCTTCTTCTCCTTCTCTTTATCCTGTACTTCGGTCTGCCGTCGGTCGGGATCGTTTTTGAACCCTTTGTGGCGGCCTTGATCGGGTTTGTACTCTGTAATGGGGCCTATAACTCGGAGTACATCCGTGGCGCCCTTCTCTCAGTGAAGGAAGGGCAGATCACCGCTGCCCAGGCCCTCGGGATGACGCGTCTCCAGGCGATCAGAAGTATTGTTCTTCCCCAGGCACTCCGTCGGGCGATCCCTGGAGTTTCAAACGAGTTCATCTATCTGATCAAATATTCATCCCTCGCCTACCTGATCACGGTACCTGAACTGACCGGTGCGGGCGCCAACATTGCGTCCAAATATTTCGCATTCTTCGAGGCCTTTGCCATGGTTGGGGTCTTCTACCTTGTCATGGTTACGGTGGCCACCATCGCCGTCAACTGGTTGGAGAAGCGGACCGCCATCCCTGGCATGGTTGCGTCGTGAGGGCATCCGGCGCTCTCTCCCTATTCCTGGTCAGAATGAGTCAATTATACAAATTCAACTATAATACTGGGTGGGGCGGGGTATACCCAGTAAATCCAGATTGATCTTCTCTTCTACAAGAATTCTCTGATAACCTGTGACCAAATCATTAATCTGAACTCTCAGGAAACGTTTTTTCAGTATTATGGCAGAAGATCAGCGTTGGAGTTCTCGAAAAATGTTCATTCTCGCCGTTGTCAGTTCGGCGATCGGCCTGGGAAATCTCTGGCGTTTCCCGTATGTCGCCTATGACAACGGTGGTGGTGCGTTCCTCATTCCCTATCTGCTTGCGCTGTTTACCGTCGGTATCCCCCTCCTCATCCTGGAGACCGGGGTCGGGTATAAGACCCATTCGGGTCCGCCGCTGGCATTCAAACGTCTCCTGGGCAAGTGGTCCAGCGTGATCGGGTGGGCCGCCGTCCTGGTCGCCTTCCTGATCGTCACGTACTATTCGGTGATCGTGGCATGGAGCTTTGACTATCTGGGCTTTTCCTTTAATCTTGCCTGGGGCAATGACCCGAGTGCGTTCTTCTACGACGACTTTCTCCAGATCTCTGATGGGTTCTTCTCCATCAGCGGCCTGAATCTCGTGGTCCTCGCCGGTGCGATCCTTGCCTGGATCTGGATCTATCTTTCCATCTTCAAAGGGGTCAGGTCGGTCGAGAAGATGGTCTGGGTCACCGTCGTCGTCCCCTGGCTTCTGATCATCATCTTTGTGCTCAGAGGGATCACCCTTCCGGGCGCGATGGACGGGCTTGCCTACTATCTGACCCCCGACTTCTCGGCCCTCCTCGATCCCGGTGTCTGGATCGCCGCCTACGGCCAGGTCTTCTACTCGATGTCGATCGGGATGGCGATCATCATCGCGTACTCCAGATTCCTTGGCGAAAAGTCCGACGTGGTGAAGAACGCAGTGGTCATCGCCATCGCCGACTGTTTCACTTCCATCTTTGCCGGAATCGCTGTCTTCTCCACTCTCGGTTATCTTGCCTATACCCATGGCGTCTCGGTGACCGAGGTGGTCCGGAGCGGGATCGAACTGGCGTTCGTGACCTACCCTGCGGTCATCAGTGCACTCCCGGTCCTTCCGCAACTCTTCGGCATCCTCTTCTTTGCGATGCTCATCACCCTTGGGGTCGGTTCCGCCTTCTCCCTGGTACAGGCGGTGAGCGCCAGTCTCACAGATTATATCAGGACCGAACGCTGGATCCTCACTGGTGTGATCTGCGTCGCTGCCTTTGCTGTCAGTCTCATCTACATGACCGATGCCGGTCTCCTCTGGCTCGATGTCATCGACCACTATGTCAACAACTTCCTGGTCCTCATGGTCGGGCTTGCCGAGGCGGTCGTCATCGGGTATGGCTATGGCGCTCCGAAGCTGCGCGAGTTTGTCAATAAATATTCTGACTGGAAGGTCGGGCGCTGGTGGGACGTCTGCATCTGGGTCGTCATCCCGCTTTTCCTGGGCCTGGCCCTGATCATCAACGTCATCGACGGGATCGCGGATCCCTATGGCGACTACCCGCTCGCGGCCAACCTGATCGGGTGGGCCGAGGTCATCGTCCTCCCGCTTCTTGCAGTGGTCCTCGCCTATGTCTACCGGAACCATGAAGGCGTTGGGGTGGACGAAAAGGCCTCGAAATAATTTTTTTGGCTCTGGTGAAACCCCGGTACTTCTCTTATTTTTCGGCTCCGTAGAATGGGCATGAACCTGGGGCTCGAGCATACGCGATGAAAATTTCTCTGAGCAGTGCCTCAAAGTGTGGAGGGATTCCTTTCTTCACGACAGGGCAACAGAGAGTCTCCCGTTCAATCGCCGCCCCTCGGCTATCTTCGCCGTGGGGGGTCCGGGGCTCTCCCCCGGTGCGAGAGAACCGGGTAAAGTTTCTCGTTCTTCTGGTGGGGCGCCCCTTCGGATCGCCCACCTTTTCCCCTATCAAATCGCGCCGGGAAGGCGAAGGAGGGAATCTTTGGAAGGGTGATCCCGTCCTCTGCCGATCCGTCGTGCGGGGGCAAGGGGGTGGTCGACCCCTGATGTTCACGCCAGAAGATGGATACAACAAAGCCCATTTTCCTATTTCCATCCGATGCTCCTGGTCTCTTTTCTCCTGGCCCCGGTTTCGACAATTCATAAAAGATATATCAAGGCCGACCCCATTTTTTTATGAATGAACATGAAGTTGGGTGGTGGTCTGCTGGTCCTTATACTCGCCTTTACCGTCTGCTTTGCAGGGTGTACAGGGAGTGAGGCGCCGGCTGACCAGGGTCAGGAAACTGGCGGTGCTGACGATGTCCCCACATACATTGTCGGTGTCGACTCAGCGTATCCTCCATATGCCTATATGGAGAAGGACGGAACGATCACCGGGCTTGACGTCGAGTCGGTTCAGTGGATCGCCGAGAAGAAAGGGTTCAAGGTTGAGATCAAAGGCATGGACTGGGACGGCATCATCCCTGCGCTCCAGCAGCGCAAGATCGATATGGTCTACTCAGGGATGACCATTACGCCCGAGCGTCTTGAGGAAGTGAACTTCTCCAATCCATACCTGACGATCAACCAGTCCTTTGCTGTCCATGATGACTCCGGGCTCACGATGGATGACATCATGGCAGGCAAGGCCGTGATCGGTGCCCAGCGCGGGACGACCGGTGCGTACTGGGTGGAGCAAAACCTCATCGCAAACGGCACGATACCCAAAGAGAACCTGAAGTACTTTGACAGTTTCCCGATTGCCATCACCGCCCTGAACAACCGGCAGGTCGATGCGACGATCTACGACAAGCCTCCGCATATGAACTCGATCCAGGGCCAGCCCCTCCATATCGTGGGTGAGATCTACACCGGCGAGAACTATGGTGTGGCTATCCGCAAGGAGGATAACAAACTCCTCAAGACCGTCAACGAAGGTCTCGACGAGTTGATGGCCTCCCCGAAGTGGGAGGAACTTCTCAAGAAGTACGAGATGCTCTGAACCGGCTCTCTGCCCCGGTTGCTATGCATCGGCAGGGTGAGGGGTTAAACCCCAAACCTTTTCTTAAATGCAGGATAACCATAAAACACTGTATTCCTGGTGAACACATAGAACATGGCCGCTCCTTCGTGTGGCTATAGGGACTGAACATGGGTGTTATAACTATCCTGGTGGATTGGATCCCGTACCTCTTTGAGGGGGTCATCCTGACCCTCGCTCTGGTGCTTTCCTCCCTTGGTCTGGGGTTGCTCTTCGGTCTCCCTATGGCCCTCGGCCAGATCTATGGGAATCGGATCCTCAAGAGTATAATATCGGTATATGTCTGGTTCTTCAGGGGTCTGCCTGTCCTTGTGCTCCTGTTCCTCTTCTATTTCGGGATTTTTCTCTCGCTGAACCCCGGGATAGACCCATTTTATGTTGCTATCGTCGTACTTGGGCTCAGGGGTGCGGCGTACCAGTCTCAGATCTTCCGTGGTGCTATCCTCTCGATCAGCGAGGGACAGATGATCGCCGCGAGGTCGCTGGGGATGAGCAGGTGGCAGGCGATCAAGAGTATTATCCTCCCACAGGCAGTGCGGATCGCCCTGCCCGGGTGGTCAAACGAGTACCCGACGGTGCTGACCGATACCTCGGTCTGCTATGCAATCGGAGTGGCCGAGATCCTGACACGGACGACGCAGATTGTAGCCCAGACCTACATCGCGATGCCGATCTATCTGGCTGCAGCCGGGATCTATATTCTTCTCAATTATGCGGGGATGAAGGGCCTGCACATACTGGAGAAGAGGATCAGTATCCCCGGGTTTGGACAAGGAGGCGTGTAGAGAGATGGTTTCAGATGGTTGCATCCTCCGGGTCGAGGATATTCATAAGAAATATGGTGAGCGGGAGGTGCTCCGGGGTGTCTCCTTCGATGTGAAGAAAGGTGAGACAAAAGTCTTCATCGGTCCTTCGGGTACGGGCAAGAGCACCTTGCTGCGGTGCATCAACCAGTTGACCGATCCCGACGAGGGGCGTGTGTTCCTGCACGATGAGGAAGTGACGCACTCTGGCGCACGTATCAATTATTTCCGGCAGAAGATCGGGATGGTGTTCCAGAACTTCTACCTCTTCGACCACCTGACGGCTGTACGGAATGTCGAGATCGCACTGCTGAAGGTGAAGAAGATGGATCCCGCCGCGGCCCGCGAGAAGGCGCTTGCCGAACTGCGCCGGGTGGGGATGGAGGATTGGGCCGAGAACTATCCTGCCGAACTCTCGGGGGGTCAGGCGCAGCGCGTCTCGATCGCGCGTGCGCTGGCGATGGATCCCGACGTGATCCTCTTTGACGAACCTACCTCTGCTCTCGACCCCGAATTGACCCGCGAGGTGCTCGAGGTGATGAAGACGCTCGCCCGGCAGGGGATGACGATGCTCGTGGTGACGCACGAGATGAGTTTTGCCCGCTCGGTTGCGAACGAGATCATCTTCATGGAACACGGGAAGATCCAGGAACAGGGCTCCCCCGACGACCTCATGACAGGTCCTGCATTCACCCGGACAAGAGAGTTCATAGGATCATTCCAGGACTTCGGCGAGCAGTGACGTGGCGAGACGATGGACGATATAGTATTCCTGACGACAATTCTTCTCCCGGCTCTCTGGGACGGTGTCCTGATCACCCTCCTTCTCATCGCAGCGGCAGCCCCCTTCGGTTTTCTCCTGGGGATCGGTCTTGCGATCGGCAGAACATATGGCAACCGCTGGGTTTCGTTTCCCTGCAAAGCTTTTGTCACCTTTGTCAAGGGGACGCCCCTTCTTCTCCTCCTCTTCATCCTGTACTTCGGTATGCCTTCGATCGGGATCAGGTTCCCGTCGGCCGAGTGGGCGGCGGTGGTCGGGTTTATCTTCTGTAATGGGGCGTATAGTTCAGAGTATATCCGGGGTGCGCTTCTCTCGGTGAAGGAAGGGCAGATCACCGCTGCCCAGGCGCTCGGAATGACCAGATTCCAGGGGATTCGGTACATCGTCCTCCCACAGGCGCTCCGCCGTGCCATCCCCGGGCTGACCAATGAGTTCATCTATCTCATCAAGTATTCGTCCCTCGCCTACATGATCACGGTCATCGAACTGACCGGTGCGGGCAAGTTGGTGGCAACGAAGTACTTCACCTTCAATGAGACCTTCATCGTGGTCGGGATCGTCTATCTCTTCCTGGTCACAGTCACCACCCTGGTCGCAAACGGGCTTGAGAAGAAGTACGCCGTCCCGGTGTGAGGGACTCACACTCTTTTTTCAGAACGATCTGTCAGGCGCGAGGGATCCCGTTCACTCATTTCTCGCCGCCCCCCGATGCGAGACGGCAGGGTAGAATCCGTCGGGTGTGGAGGCTCTTCCGATCATCCCGCCGCCGCGCTCCCCATTTGAGTTAGGTTTATCCACCGTGGTGACCTATGCCCCCCGAACCGGGGGGGACCGGACTGAGATGATTTCAGGGTATTTCTCTCTGAGGAGCGGGTGCGATGGCTGAGGAGAAGGGCCCGGCACGGGAACTGGACTGCGTCGGACTCTTCTGCCCGGAACCGATTGCGAGAACGAAAGAGGAGATCGAGAAGGTCGCCGTCGGTGAGGTGCTGAAGGTCGAGGCCGACGACCCGGCGGCCGAAGAGGACATCACCCGCTGGGCGAAGCGGACCGGGCATGAGATTATTGGTCTTGAGAAGGAAGAGGGGATCCTGACCTTCTATATCAGGAGGACGAAGTGAGGTGGTTGGATGGAAAAAATATTGTATGTCCAGACGAGCGGACCCGATACTCCGGAACGGTTGTACGCCCCGTTCATTCTCGGGGCGACGGCGGTGAGCATGGGGGTCGAGGCGGCGATCTTCTTTATGATCAAGGGGGTGATGGTCGTCAAGCAGGGTGAGGCCGAGCAGGTCAGGGTCGGGGCCTTCCCGCCCCTGGTCGAGGCGATGCAGCAGGCGCTCGACGTTGGGGTGAAGATCTATATCTGCGAGCAGAGCACGCAACTGCTCGGGATTCCCCGTGGTGAGTTCATCCCCGAGGGAGTGATCGCCGGCGGGGCGACGCTCAACGACCTGGCCCTGGAGGCCGACGCGGTCCTGACCTTCTGAGTGGTGAGGTGGAGAATGGTCTACCTGGATCATGCATCGGCGGTGCCGGTGGACCCGCGTGTCCTGGCCTTTGCCAGGCACTATCTGGAGGAGGAGTTTGGCAACCCCTCTTCCCTGTATGACCGCGGGCTCTCGGCGCGGCGTGCGGTGGAGGCAGCGAGGGAGCAGGTCGCGGCCCTGGTCAATGCCGGGAGCCCGCGGAGCATCGTCTTCACCGGGAGCGCGACCGAGTCGAACAACCTGGGGATCAGGGGGACGGCGCTGCGGAACCGGAAGAAGGGGAAGAAGATCCTTGTCAGTGCGGTCGAGCACATCTCAGTGATGAACCCGGCAAAAGATCTCCAGAAACAGGGGTTTGAGCTGGATTTCATCCCGGTGGACCGGTATGGGACGGTCGACCTGGCCAATCTGGAGGCAGAGCTCACGCCTGAGACCGTGCTGGTCTCGGTCAATTATGCGAACGACGAGATCGGGACGGTCGAGCCGGTGCGTGAGGTGAGCAGGCTGGTGCATGAGCACGGGGCGTATCTCCATGTGAACGCCACCGCCGCGGCCGGGCGGGTGCCGATCGATGTGCAGGGGGACGGGATCGATCTCCTGACCCTTTCGGGAAACGATCTCGGGGGGCCGCGGGGCGCGGCCGCCCTGTACGTCGGGCCGGGGGTGAAGGTCCAGTCGGTGATGCCGGGCGGCGGGCAGGAGCGCGGGCTGCGTTCAGGGACCGAGAATGTCTTTGCCATTGCCGGGATGGGTGAGGCGGCGCGGCTTGCGGCAGAAGAGATGGAAGAGGAGATGGCGCGGGAGCAGGCGATCCGCGACCGTCTCGTCAGGGCGGTTCTGGAGATCGAGGAGGCCGCACTCACCGGCCACCCGACCGACCGACTCCCTCATCACGCAAGTTTCAGGTTCAGCAGGATCGAGGGGGAGAGCATTCTCCTGAATCTGGATACGTTCTTTGGCATCCAGGTGGCGACCGGGTCGGCGTGCAGTTCCAGGACGCTGGAGCCTTCCCATGTCCTGCTTGCGATCGGGTTGACCCATGAGCAGGCGCATGGCTCGGTGGTGATGACCCTGGGACGGTCGAACACCGTCGCCGATGTCAGGGTCGTCGTCGATGCGATGCAGGAGACGGTAGGGCGTCTCAGGGGGATCTCCCCGTTATAAGAGGAGGTGAAGATATGGAAGATAGGCCACAGATTGGCTACTCGAAGCGGGTCATGGACCATTTCATGAACCCGAGGAATGTGGGCGAGGTCGAGGACGCGGACGGCGTCGGGTTGGTGGGCAACCCGGTCTGCGGCGACCTGATGCAGGTCACTATCAGGGTCGAGGAGGACGTGATCACCGATATCAAGTTCAAGACTTTTGGGTGTGGTTCTGCGATCGCGACGGCAAGCATGGTCACCGAACTGGCGATGGGCAAGCACCTGGACGAGGCGCTGGCGATCACCCGTCAGGACGTGGCAGACGAACTGGAGGGACTGCCGCCGGTGAAGATGCACTGTTCCAACCTCGCGGCAGACGCCCTGCACGAGGCGATCACGGATTATCGGGAGAAGAGAAAGAAGAAAGAGGCTGAAATGACGGCTTGAACCTGCCGGGTATCTGGTGCGGCTGTCCGGGATCAGACCGACAGGATGATGTACCGTTATGTTCCAAGTTCTCACATGGTAGAGGAGTGCTACAGCATCGTCGACCTGATGCTCCTGACGTCTGAGAAGGTTGCGGAGACAGCACGCGGCCTGGACCAGGAGCAGGCGGCGGGGCTCATCGACCACCTCCTTGCGGCGCGCCGGGTCTATGTGGTCGGGGCGGGTCGCTCGGGGCTTGTGGCCAGGGCGTTTGCGATGCGGCTCTGCCATCTTGGGGTGGAAGCCTATGTGGTCGGGGAGACGATCACCCCGGCCCTGGGAGAAGGGGACACGCTTGTCGCTTTTTCGGGTTCGGGGGAAACGACGTCGGTCGTTGACTTCTGCGAGACGGCCCAGGAACTCAATGGCCGGATCTGTCTCATCACGGCCACCCCGGATTCGCAGCTCGGCCGAATGGCCGACTGTGTGGTGGACCTGGGCGCCTCGGCCCCACCGATCCGGACCTCTTCGGGGCAGTATGAGATTCGCCAGCTCACCGGGGAGTATCGATCGGTCTCTCCGTCGTTTGCTCCGTTCGGGACACTGTACGAGACTGCCGCCTTGATCTTTTCAGATGCCGTCCTCTCGGCCCTGATGGAGTTGAAGCATTGCAGTCTTGAGGATGTGAAGGGGCGGCTCGCCAATATCCAGTGAACCGCTCTGAAGATTGATATCTTTGTGAAGGGTTGACCACTCGGAGACCTGTGGTCTTCTCATGCTTTTTTTGGTCGCATCTCGAAAATCAAAGGTTTTTTGGCTTTGTGGAATTCCGTTTCCGGCGTGAGCATCGGGGGCAAGGGTGTGAACTCAAAAGATCTCTGATGAACAATTTTCATGTGGTGTGCCTGAGGCGTGCTCTCTGCTCATCCCTGATTTTACGCAGCCCCATGAGCCTTTTCATTCGGTTCCGTCGTCGGGGCGTCCCTCGATCATCTCGACTTTTTTTCTGATCTCGTCGACTGAGCGCTTCAGGTCGGCGAACTCCCTGTTCATCCCGATCCTCTCGCGGTGGCGACGGTCCAGCCAGGCCTTGAGCCTGAAGAGGGTGTAGAGCAGGAGGGTGAAGCCCGCCAGGAGGAGGATGACCACCGAGAGGGCGTGCAGATGGTCCAGGTATCGGGGGATATTGCCGGTGAGTGCGTACCCGGCCCCACCTACCACGAAGAGCCCACCGGCAGCGGCCCAGGCGGAGAGGACAGCCAGTTTCAGAGGATCCCTGCCCATATGCATATCACCGGATGGTACGGCCGGGGGTGGGGCGCTGAAGAAGTTTTTGTCCAGATGAGCGTTAATCTCAGGTGTCTGGTTGAACATGTCGAGGGGGCTACCGCCGGCGGCGTACCGTTTTATGGGATATGTACATATTCATATTGTTATATTTTTTGTAGATTTTGTGGATCGTCAGGGGGTTATATGCATTTTTTTCAGGAACTGTTTCTATCTGACGGGGTATTCAGCGATTCAGTCCTGCAATATAATTCTGAACAGCAGACGTATCTTTTTCCGGCCTGAGAGGGTGTTGTCCTGGACTTCGGTTCCTGTGTCGCGTGTAAATATATAGCCGCCGCCTATGCTGCCGTCTCCGTCCTTCTCCTCATTACATCGTGAGTGATCGGGTTCTTTTTCGAGACGATCGCATATTTGCCGGGGGCCCTCTTAGAGTATTTTGCCTCAATTTCGCGCTCCTCGTCCCCTTATCCCCTCTTCGCATCACATCTGCGAATCACGCATCCCTCCCTGGCAATTCTTGCCGCCGGTCTCCTGATACCCTCCGGTGTCCCTGATGTCGTGATGCAGGCGCTCTATCTCTCCCTGATCGATGTCTTCGCCGCGGTCGTGTATGCACTTGCGGTCCTTGCGACCAGCAGCCCAGGAAGAGTATTATCCCTCAGGCGTAGAAAAGATCTATTCAATGACTCAGAATGAAGGACACTTTGAGAAGGGGCGGTGGGTCGAGTATGAGGAACCGGCGCCTGAAACATCGTCAGAACCCTCAGCACCTTCGTTGGATGACCTCGTCGACGAGGCCTCGAAGTCGGTACGCAGGGCGGTCGGGGACGTGACCGCACTCGGCCGCCACCTTTTCCTCACTGAGGAGGGACGCGGTCACCTGGAGAAGAAGGCACGGGACGCCGGGGCGGCGCTGGAACGTGCCGTCACCGAGGTGGCCGAGAAGGCGCGGAAGGGTCACGAAAAGAAGGAATAAGCAGGCGGTGGTCTGCTGGCCTCATATCTTTTTTTTAGGCTCTGTAGAATTTTTCATGAGCGCCGGGCTCACGCATACGGGATGAAAATTTCTTGTCACGTGCTGTCTCATTTCAAGACGCAAGAATCGATGGAGACCTCACTCTATTGCCGCCCCCCGGCTATCTTCGTCTGTGGGGGTCCGGGGGCACGGCCCCCGGTGCGAGACGGCAGGGAAGTTTCTGCAATTGAGGGCGGCATGCCTGATCATTCCATCACGCCTTCCCAAACATCGGTGCCGGGGGGAGATTTCTGGCTGTTCACCGATCGCAAGGAGGGGATCACAAACTCTTCCACATCCTGGACGACTGCAATATGAAATTTTCATCCAATATGCCTGTGGTGTGCTTTCGCTTTATGGGCTATTCTAAAAAGCCTGATCTTCTTCAGTTTTCCTGGTGAGGAGTCGATCTGTCATCGCTTCAAGTGCAGTGGTGGCCTCTTCATCGGTTATATTGGGGTCTCTGAAACGGGTAAACCGCTCACATACAAGTTCCTGGCACTGCCCACAGTGGTCGAGGTGCCGTTCGCCCACACAGCATTCATGGATCGGGCACTCCTCGGCTCCGACATATGCCGTCCAGAACGGCCTGCCCCGGACCGCTTCGCACCCTCCACATTCAGAAAAGTAGTCGCAGTCTTTACAGACAATTCCACAGACCTCGATATTTTGTTCCATATGATCGCACTCTGACTGATCGATATATATCTCTGTGCCCTGTATGGTGAAAGTAAATAAGGGAATATATGGGTTCTGTTGAATCGCATGTTTTTAAGGCTTTGTAGAATTTTTCATGAGGCGAAAGCACGCCTCAAGCATATGGGATGAAAATTTCTTGTCACTTGCTCTCTCTCTTTTCAAGAGAGGAGAATCGGTGGGGATCGTGTTCCATCGCCGCCCCTCGGCTATCTTTGGTCCGTGGGGGGTCCGGGGGGTGCAACCCCCCGGCGTGAGACAGCGGGGAAGATTCTGCGATTGAGGGCGGCACATCAGATCGACGTGCCTTCCTCCACGGTTGGTAATGGATCGTGACCAGAACGCGGCGATCAATATTATGAGATTGGGGCTGCAATCTCAGGGGTAACATCCCAGGATGCCCCCGACTTCAGTCGGGGGAGCAGTCACCATTATTTCACGTTCTGTCTTACAACGGCACTCCCATGAGGTGAAGGATCACCACGATAACCACGCCGACGATCCCGCCGAGTGCACAGATGAGTACGGTGATAATGTCGATCGGGATGTCGGGTTGTCCGAAAAGGCTCATCACGTTGAAGAGGTTGATCAGGTAGAGGACGACGACGCCGATGATGGCGTTGATCACGAGTGCAATCCCTTTTCTCACAAAATAAAACAGGAGCAGCGCTATGAGAAGTGCGAGCAGGATTCCGATGATTGGTCCGAGCATGCCTGTAACTCAGCATGCGGAATAAATAGGTTGCGGTCACTTCGCCCTGACCCGCCAGACCCCCGCGGCGAGGACGGCGGCCCAGAGGGGGGCGACCGCTCCGAAACTCCAGGGGAGGGCGGCGAGTGCCGTCGCGAGGGCAAGGGCCTGCGCCGCCCTCACTCTCCCGGGTTCCAGTGTTCCTCCTCCGCTGTCGCCTGATGACCGGATAGTCGATGCCGCGGCGATCGCCCGGAGGAAGAGCACCGTCGCGACGGCGACGATGATGCCGATCGGGAGGAGAGGTGTCGTGATCGCGGTGCCCCGTCCGGCGAAGAGGGCCGCCGCCGCGGCGGTGAGGGCGAGGGCCGCGGCGGGGATGCGGTGGGGGGCGGGCTTCCTCAATGTTTTGTCGAGGAGGAGCGCCGCGGCCGTGAGCGGCCCTGCCATGAGAAACCCCTGCCAGAGGGGCCAGAGGGTAAGGGCGAGCACCAGCGCGACGTCCACGCCCGTTGCCGTAAGCCCGGACGTCCGGTTCACGATCCGCAGGACGAGAAGGAGCCAGAGGAGGGTGAGGATGTCGGAGGCAGGCAGGACGAGGAGAGCGGCGGCCGTGAGCGCCGCCGCCAGCAGCGCGGAAGGGTCGTGGTCGGGGTCGACCTCCCGGCCGAGCGCCCAGGCAAGGAAGACTGCCATGCCGGCGGCGACGCCCAGGATGACGGGCCCGACGATCCCGGTGCCGGTGAGGGCTGTCGCCGCCGTTTTGATGAAGAAGATCACGAGAGAAAAGATGGCAATTGCACGGTTTGTCGGGTAGGAGAAGTCAAGGGGCCGGACGATCCCGCTCACAGGTTGCATGATGGCAGGGCGGCGTGCGCGTAAAAAAGGTTTGGTGCCGGTGCGCGGCCCTTGTTCATTCACGCACCGATACTTTCTCTGTCTTCTCGAATGGCACGTCGAACGAGGCGATGCCTGCATCGATGGTCATCGTGCCTTCCACTTTCACCTCAAGTTCTCCGGAGAGGAGCAGAACCGCGGCCGCAGAGAGCATGGCCGCATTGTCCATGGTGATCGGGACCGTGACTTCGGTCCGGTTGGATGCCGGGACGGTGATCGCTCCTTTGGTTCCTGAGCCGAGCAGCACCTCGGCTCTGTCTTTCGAGTAGGAGACGTCCATCTCCACCCTGCTGATCGTCACCTCGATCGGGTTCGGGTTGTCCACGGCAAGGAAGACCACCAGGTCCATGCTCTCCAGGCTGAGGTCACTGACGGCTACGCCGGTGACGGTGACCTCCGGCGGCCCGACTGGCGGTTCTGAGGTGCATCCGGCGATGAAGACCGCGATCGCGAGAATGGCCAGGATTGGAGTGAGTTTCATAATCCTCCTCTGTCGGTGAAGGGGTGTCACGGTATTTATGGTGCTCGGCACCGCAGGGGGACCGATGGAAAAAAGAGGTGAAGGCCCTGCTCACATCAAGTAGAGGGCCAGATAGACCACGAAGACCGGGACAAAGGCCACTGCCCAGTTCACTCTGTTCCACGTGTACACCGAACTCCCGTCCATGGGGGTGAAGGGCACGAGGGAGTAGACGGCCTCGATGAGGTTGACCGAGAGACCGGTGGTGCCCATGAGGGTCCAGATGCCGCCGAAGGGGATGAGGAGGGCGAATCCCACGGCGAAGATAAAGGAGACAAGCGGCCCTGCGATCATGGTGATGCCGGTCGCCCGCTTCTCGGCGGCCGGGACTGCGGTCATCAGGGGCTGGGCAAAGACATTGCCGAAGAACCAGGCGGTGAGGAAGGTGGTGACGATGCCGCTCGCGTTGAACCTGACCCTGGAGGGCATTGCAAAACGACGGGCGATGAGATGGTGCGTCGCCTCATGCACTGCGACCACCACTCCGCAGACGAGGATGTACACCCCGATGACCCCGGGTACCAGGCCGATCCTTTCGGCAAGGACGAAGGCGAGGCCGTAGATGACCGCACCTGTGCTGAGGATGAGGATCTCGCGGTGGCGGTTTTTTCCTGTCGTATCCCCGAATTTGTTGGCGGCGATCTCTGCCTCTTTCTCCCCCAGTTTCTCGGCGATGTGTTCGCCGAAGAACTCGGCGAGGTTGCCGAGGAGATCCCTGAGGGTGTCGCCGATGCGCCTGAAGACCGAACCGGTCGCACTGCCCGCTATACCGGTTGCAACGAGTGCCCCCGCGACGACCCCGAGGACGACGGCGCCGAGGGGCTCGGTCCCTTCAGGCATCAGGGCCGCGGCCGGTACCGGTCCCTTCACACCAGCGACCGCGCCCGAGGCCCGTGCGCCACCTTCCTGCACGGCCCTGGCCGCTCCGCTGAGGGTATTCATGATCGTCCGGGAGGGGCTTTCGGGAGGCTTTACGTCGTTTGATCCTTCAGGTTGTGCTTCTGAGAGAACTGATGCGCTTTCCCCGGATTTGACCTCTGCTTCTTCGGCGGCCCTTCCATCCGCCTCAGGGACGGCAGGCTGGGCCGGGGGGGTGTCCCGTTCCTCTGTACATGGTGCGCTCGCGTCGCTGCTTCCAGAATGCCAACTGTCTGATCCGCCGTCGTTCGAAGGCGTCGGTGTCGTTGGCGTGACTGTCGGCGGCGTAAGCGGGGCGAGTGCCCCCGCGGCGAAAGTTGAGAAACCGGGGGTCCATACCCTGAAGACGGTGTGAGTGACGTTCTCGGAGACGAAGGCGGCCGGAAGGACGGTGACATTCCCGGTATCGTCCCGCCTGAAGAGCCTGATGTTCTCGTTCCCATACGCCCCGACCCACTCCTTCGGGACGGTCAGGGTGATGAAGGCACCGTTCAGGGCGGAGAGGGTGTGATCGACGAGCATGGTGAGACAGATCTCATCGAGAGACCTGCCTTCAGCCAATGCGGCTTCGGAGAATGCAGCGAGGTCGCTCCCGCTGCACCCGTCTGAGACGAGGAGGTCGAAGGAGGCGGCCTGGTCGTACCGGGAACCGTTGATCTCCACCGCGATCGAGGCCGTCCCGCCTCCTGGGAGGATGATGCTCACCGGGACACCATTCATCAGCACATAATCGAGATCGCCGGTGACATTGCCGCCTGCCTCTGTGAGGGAGGAGAAGATGAAGCGTATCCGGGTGAATGAGGGGTTCGGCCCCTCCACGACCGTCGTGTTTCCGGAGACGTTCAGGGGGGCGGCAAGGGCCGTCCTGTTCAGGGTGACGGTCTGCCCCCCGCCGACAAGGACTCCGTTCAGAGAGAAGGGATAGGAATGCCCTGCCTGGAAGACCGCGATGTAATCTGGCTCTTCTGCCGTGTCCGCGGCATCCCGGTTCTGCACCGTCAGGTTCACGGCGTACCAGCCGTGTACGGCGTACTCGTGGGTCGGGTGCTGGTCTATCGAGAGCGCGGTGTCGTCGCCGAAGTCCCAGCGCCAGGTGTTGGGGAAGCCTGTGGAGGTGTCGTTGAACCGGACGGTTAAGGGTGCGACGCCTGCCGAGGTGTCCGCGGTGAATCCTGCTCTCGGCGGGAGGTTGACCGCATACCAGAGGGTGCCTGCGGTGGTGTTCGTGTCCACGGTCCCGTAGCAGGTATGTGCGATATCGCTCCTGTCGAGGGCCAGGGCGGCGGCGGTGATGAAGGTGTCCGGGGCCGACGCCTCCAGGGTCGTCTGCGACCAGTGCGGTCCTTCGTACCAGAGATGGACCAACCCTTCGGGCGCGACATAGCAGATGTGGGGGTTGCCCGCACTGTCGAGGGCGAGTGAGACGGTATCATAGTCGACCGTACCGAGGAAGGTGATCTTCCAGTCGGTTCCGTCGAAATGGGTATACTTTAGCATCGGGTTGATGGCCGCGGCGTTCGCCCCCTCCGGGCTGTTAACGGTGTAGGCGATGTGAGGATTGCCGTTCCGGTCTATCGCCAGGGAGGTATCGAAGACTTCCACCTTTTCGAGGGTTCTGTTCTCGAAGGAGGACGATCCCTGAGGCAGCCAGGCATGTACCAGTTCTTTGGTATCGCCGCTCTGGCGATAATAACTGAGGTGCGGCCGTCCGGCCGGGTCGAATGCAAGGGAGATGCCGTCGGCATCGGTCCTTTCTTTCGTCTCCACCGCGACCGAATTCCAGGACGCCCCGTCGTGGCGGGCATATATGACGGCTGTCCCCATATTATCGGGAAGTTCGGTCGTGTATGCGATACAGGGAGATCCGGTGCCGTCCACGGCGCAGGCACTCTCTCTGGTCGAGAACCTATAGACGTGATATTCTGTATCCGGCCGACCGAGCACGCCGTCGATGTCATAGTAGTAAAGGCCCTCCTCACTTCCGTCATAATAGACGGTGTGACTCACGCCGGCGAGGCCTTCGCCGTCCAGCGCAACGGAGATGCTGTCCCGTAGGTCTGTCCCGTTCGCGAGGCTCCGCGTCTCCCAGGTCGTCCGGTTCAGGACGGCGTACATCACCTCGACGAGGGTCGGGGAGGAGGACGCCTTCTGGAAGGAGAGATGGGGTCGCCCCTGCCTGTCCACCGCAAGAGAGCACGGACTGCCCGTCCATCTCTCGCCGGTTGAGACGTCGTCGAATGTCCAGTTCACAAGAGGCTCCACCGCGATGACGGTGATGAGATCTGTTTTTTTTGCCGTCCCTGCCTGTCCGTCTCCGTCCCTCACGGTCAGGCCGACCGTGTAGGTGCCGGGGGTTTTATAGGTGTGATCGATGTTCCTGCCGGTTCCCTTCGACCCGTCCCCGAAGTCCCATTC
Source organism: Methanofollis aquaemaris (assembly GCF_017357525.1). Lineage (NCBI taxonomy): Archaea > Methanobacteriati > Methanobacteriota > Methanomicrobia > Methanomicrobiales > Methanomicrobiaceae > Methanofollis > Methanofollis aquaemaris. The sequence goes on from NZ_CP036172.1 coordinate 2,071,215, forward strand.
CCACTGAACCAGGGGAGCGGTGTCCGGCGGGGTGAATGAATGGTCGGAGAACTGTACGGTGAGGGGAGCGGGGCCTGCTGGCGGTGCGGCAGAGAAGTCGGCGCTGATCCCCATCAAAGGCACCGCATACTTAAGGGCGGTGTTTGTCTCGTCATAGAAGACGATCCCGGGGTTTCCGTCGCTGTCCACTGCGAGGGCGGGCAACCCGAACCCCTCGACGGTTGCGACGGTGACCGTCTGCCACATGTCCCCGTCGTACCGGGCGTACTGCAGGTTCTTCTCCTCCCCTCCACCGACCATATAACAGATCTGGGGCCTGCCCTCCCCGTCGAGGACGAGGGGGGTGGCGAACCCGATCCTGTCCGCGTCGATGACGTTCTTCTGCCACTGCCCTGCCTCGAGCCAGGCATGGTACAGCGTCGCGGTCTCGCCTTCGAAGCCCACATAACTGATCATGGGCCTGTCCTGAATGTCGAAGAGGAAGGAGGAATCATAGGGAAGAAAACCCGAGGCGACGACTGAGGTCTGCCATTGCCCTTCTTCAAACCGGGCATAGGTCAGTTGGTCCTCTCCGGTCCCGGGTTCGGTTGCCATGAAGCAGATCCCCGGCCTGTCGTGGCTGTCGAAGAGGAGAGTGGCGTCCTGGACCGGGCCTATGGCGACCCGCGCCGTTTCCCATTCTTCCTCACCGACCCTGGCATAGCAGAGGGCGTTTCCTGCATTGTGGTAGCAGATCCCCGGCTTCCCCTGGCTGTCGGTCGCTACCGAGAGGGGTGTCCCTCCGGCTGGATCGGCGGCCTCCGTCTTCCAGGTCGTGCCGTTCCTGAAGGTGCAGAGGAGAGGACCTCCCATGGCGGTGTACGTGATGCAGGGATCACCGTCGGGACCGAGGGTCAGGACCAGGTTCTCAGGCCGTGCTTCCTGGCCGGTCGCAATAGTCTTGGTGACCCAGTTCTCCTCTCTGTGGATGTACCGGAGGGAGGTGTCTTCTGCGACCGAACAGACAAGGTGCGGCCTGCCCTGGCTGTCATGGACGATCTTCGACATCCCGCGGATCTCGCCGCCCGGCGGGGGGACCGCCTCGGTATGCCAGGAAGATCCTTCCCGCCAGGTATGGTTCATCCCATCGTAGGAGGGAGTTCCGATCTCATAGCAAAAGTGCGGATGGCCCTCATCGTCGACAGCAAAGGACCGAAGATAACAGATTGAATTATCCGGAAAATCTGCGGCTACGACGACGTTCCAGGAGGATGTCGCGGAGGCTGCCGGGATGAGAAGAAGAGCGATGAAAAAAACAGCGGTCATGAGGCCTCGCCTGCTGCTGGAGAGGGTAGATGGTGTCATCATGGTTCCTCCAGGTCAGCGCTCCGCCTTCTTTCTCAGGCCGAGGATGCACGGCCCGCCGCGGCACCCGCCGATCGGGTTCTGGGGACGGCCGAGCGAGCACATGCACCGGGCCATCAGGGAGGCGCCGCGGGCGAGGGCGTCCTCGACAAAGATAACGTGGTCGTAGGGGGTGGTGTAGAGACTCCGGTCCTTGATGTCCATGAAGATGTACTCGGGTTTTCTCCCTGAGGTCGCCGCCCGCCCGGAGAAACCGATCGCCGTCTTCTCCGGGAGCAGCAGCCTCTCCTCGACCGCGACGTCGATGAAGCGCAGGGCCATGCGTGCACAGACGCGGTCGATGACCTCGGCCATCTTCTTTGCGCCGTGCTTCTCGTAGATGTCCGCCCCGATCGCTTTGAGTCTGGGGGCGTCGGAGAAGTTGGTCCCGCAGTCGCAACCGATGAGCGTGATCCCCTGTTCGGTCGCGCCCTTCGGGTCGACCGGGACGGTGCCGAAGTGCGTCGCCCCTTCGGGGACGACGCCGATGGTGAGCAGGTCGTGAACCTCGTCGGTGTACTCCTTGACGACCGAACGCTCTCGCAGGGTGAGGACCGTCGGCACGAACTCGTCGCCGAGAAGGTCGAGTGCGGTGCCGTTGTCGTCGTCGACGTCTGGCGTACCCCGTGCAAGGGCATCCGGGACGGCACCTCCGAGGCCGAGGATCGTCCCGATCGTTCGGGCAAAGGGAGTTTTATGGTCATGGGGGACGTCGCCGGTGATGCACCCGTCCACCGTGGTGCCGAAGTCCATCGCGATGCAGGGGTTGCGGAAGTCGATGGGGGAGAGGAGGGCACCGTCCTTGATCCCGGCCATGGCGAGCACGCCCTCCATCTCGTTGGCCACCAGGCGGTCCTCGCCGGCGAGGTCAGAGGGGGGGATCACCCCGGCGACCGTCTCGCGGAGGGTGACTTTGTCCATCAGAGAGAAGGGCTGCAACTTCTTGGGGAGATGTTCTCTGGACATCGGAGGCGTCATCTTTCTCGGATGGACACCCGCCTGGACGCAGCCGGTGGCGATCGCCCCGATAAACCCGGCGACCTCCTGGGGGGAGTGCCAGGTCGCCGCCATCCCGGTGCTTCGCACCACAAAGTCGAGGTCGTGCTCGATCGAGAGTCCGGCCTCTTCGTGGCACTGTTTGAGCACATCCCTGGCGATTTCGGCCACTCCTTCCATGGAGACCGGGTGACCGACAAGGGAGGTTGCGATCACCTCCTCGCCCTCCTTCGGGAGGCGGGCGTCGCGGGTGAACATCACCGTCTTGTTGATGATGTACGTGGCACCGGTCTCGAGATTGGTCCCGGTGAGCACGCACTTCGTAGTGGTGTTGCCCATCTCGACCGATGCAACGATGAAGTAGGGCTTTTCCCGATATTCAGGAATGGTTGTACCTGCCCCGTTGTTGCGGAAAGGCGGCGGACGGCTCTCCATGAAGTGGGGGAGCGGGTGTTTGAGAGAATCGATGAAACCCATGCATCAAAATCCATAGATTGCTGATTAATGGTATGCGATGCAACAATGCCCGGCATATTATAATTATTGAAATTGGTCGCAATTTGTGGTATGATTTGATTTTTGAAATCTTTTGAGACTTTATTTTACGTCGATGCAAATCCCTGTAATTTATTTAGGATATTTTCCATTCATCTCTTTAGGAGTGGTGCATGTCCGAAACCCTCGAACATCAGATCGCAGACGCCGAGATCACCGACAGGATCCTCGGGATCCTCAGGTTCAGAAAAAAGGGTGCCACAATATCGGAAATATCCCGGGAAACACACCTGAACCGGAATTCGGTCGCGAAATATCTTGAGGTTCTCCTCGCGTCCGGGCAGGTGGAGATGAAACGGATCGGCAAGGCAAAGGCCTACTCTCTCTCCAGGCGGGTGCCGGTCTCCGTGTTGATCGACACCATATCCGAATATATCGTGATCCTGGATGAACACACCCGGATCCTCGAGATCAACGAGCCGTACCTCTCCTTTTGTGGGAGAGGAAAAGACGAACTCGTGGGATGCCCCCTTTTCGCGGCTGCCCTTCCTGGACTCACCGATGATCTCGCTCCCCTGGTGAAAGAGGCGCTCGCCGGCGACCCCTTTGCAGAGGAGGTCTGCCTGGAGAGGGATGGTCTGGCCCGACATTTCAGAGTGAACTTTGTTCCCACCGTGCTCGCCTCCGGGGAGGACGGGCTGATGATCCTGATGGCCGACACGACTGAGAAGACAAACGTGGAGGCGGGTCTCAGGGAATCGGAAAAATTTTACCGGACCGTTTTCAACAACATCAATGCCGCCGTTTTTCTCCTGGATGTGGAAGAGGGCAGCAGACCCGGCAGTTTCATTGCGGCCAACGACCATGCCTGCGATTTCTTCGATTCCCCCCGCGATGAGTTGATCGGGACGGCCTTCGCGCGTTTCACGCTTCCCGAATGCCCCAGGGTCGGGGAAGATTCCGTTTTCCTGGCATTCGGGCAGGGGGAGTATGCGAACGCCGAAATGGCCCTGGCGAACCGGCGCGGGGAGCGGATGGTGGTGCGGATCAGGTCGCATTCTTTTCTCTACGATGATTCGCCGGTGATTCTGTCCGTCGTCCGGGATATCACCGAGGAGCGTAAGAAAGAGGAACAGGATCGGAAATATGTCATTTCTCTCGAATACCTCACCGGTACCGCCGCGGAGTTCTCTTGTTTCCCGCCCGATCGGGATATCTATGACTATATCGCCGACGAGATCTGCGGGCTTGTCCCTGATGCCATCGTGGCCGTCAATGCTCCGCTGGAGGATGGGTCGGGGTGGGTGAACCGTGCCTTCCGCGGCTGGGAACGGCACCGCCAGAACTTTGACGCTGTAATGGGAGGAAGCCCGGAGGGAAGACCCGTCACCATGAACGGGAAGCAGATGCGGTTCTTTAAGTCGGGGATCTTCTTTCACCACAGGGTCACCGATGACGACATCTCCCTCGCCGACGAGGTCAAGCAGAACTGCATGATGCTCGCAGAACACCTCGGATACGGCGAGTACTACATTAAGGGCCTGGTGGCTGACAGCGTCCTCTATGGCATGGTCATCCTCAGTTTGCCGATAGGGAAGATGCTTGCGGACCAGATGACGGTGGAGGCCTTCATCGACCAGGCCGCCGCGGCCCTCCGGAGGCGACAGGCTGAACGGAGACTTGAGGAAGCAAACGAAGAACTGCGCTTCGCCCTCTCAGACCATGAATCAGACCTCCGCGTCCTCCAGAAAGCGCTTGGGGACCAGAGATATGAGCGTGAACAGACCGAAAAGGCCATTCGCGATCTCGCCGACCTTGCTCTCCGGTGCATCTCCCTCGGGAATATGGCAGTCGTTGGCCTTTCACGAGGTGGAGACGTGATCCACATCAGTCCGGCGATGTCCTCAGTAATCGGCTGCAGCGTAGAGGATGCAGTCGGAAGGCACTGGTACTCCTCGTTTGTCCCGGCGTCCGTGCGGGAGAAAGCGATGGAACTGCATCGTCTTCTCCTTGCCGGGGTGATCGGCACCGGCGAGACGGTCTGTCCCCTCCTGACCGGAGACGGGGAGGAGCGGACGATGGTCTGGGCCGTCAGGCGGGTTGCCGGGGGTCAGGACGACGGCCTCGCCGTCCTCTGGTTCGGAGAGGAACCGCCCGGAAAAAAGGTCATGGCGTTGTCTTTCCCGGGCTGAGGCCGTTCCCGTCGTCCCTGATGTGGATATCGATCTGGCTGAACGGGATCTCGATCCCCTCCTCCCTGAAGCGCCGGTCGATCTCGCGGTTGATGGTGCTTCTCGTCGTCCGCTCCATTCTGAAATCGTTCGTCCAGACCCTGAGCATGAAGTTGAGGCTTGAGGCCCCGAACTCGTCGAAGAAAACGACCGGTTTGGGGTCGGTGAGGATGTAGTCTTCCTCTGCCGCGGCCTCCTCGACGACCCTGTTCAGGATGCTCATCACCTGCTCGACGTCGCTCCCATAGGCCACCGGAACCTGGATGTTCACCACGATCTTCGGCTCGGGCCTGGCATAGTTGGTGATGACGCTCTGGGTGACGACAGTGTTCGGGATGGTAATGATCAGATCGTCGATCGTCTTGATCTGGGTGCTTCTCGGTCCGACCCGTACCACATCCCCGAAATGATCCAGAATCCGCACCCGGTCGTTCACCCTGAGCGGCTGGTCGACCATGATCACGCTCCCTGCAAAGATGTTGCCGATGATCTCCTGGGCTGCGAGGGCGACGGCGATCCCGGCGACGCCTGCGCCCGCGACGAGGGGGGTGATGTCCACGTTGAGGGTGCAGAGCACCATCAGGATTCCTATGAACCAGATGATGTAGTGCGCCGTTTTCTCGAGGGTGCCAAGGATGTGGTCGTCCAGGTCGGTGTCGGTCTTCTCTGCGATCTCTCTTCCATACTCGCGGAAGGCGAACTCCACGAAACTGGCGGCCGCCCATGTCCCGAGAAAGACGAGGAAGGCCGAAGCGGTGGTGGTGCCGACCACCCAGGCCTGCTCACCGGGCAGGGTGATCTCGTAGGTGAAGGCGTACCAGACGGCGGCGGCGAGCACAAAGACGATGAGCGGTTTGCCCAGTGAGATGAGGAAGAGGTCGTCGAGTTTTGATGCTGTCCTCTCAGCCCGTTGGATCCCGCGGTGATACAGCGCATAGATGACCACCGAGGCGAGCGCTCCTCCGAGAATGACGACTATACCAAGAATAGAATGATAAATGTCCACCAGGTGGTGGTTCAGGCCCGCAGGAAAAATAGATATGCCATGCAACGATGCGTTGCGTCGGCGGCAGGCTTATCCGCTCTGCCGCCGTGAGCCTCCACCGATGGAGGGGAGTGACGACGAGACCCGCCGGGTGCTCGCCTTTCTCGGTGCCGAGCGGAGGCTTGCCGGCCGTTTTTCTCTCCCGGCCGAAGCCTTCCTTCCGGTCTTTTTCTCGCTGCGCTTCGGGGGTGCGTGGAGTTATGCGACGGAAGGGTTCAGGGCGGTCTCGGTCGTGAAGAAGACGACCGTCTATGAGGACGAAGGGAGGGGGACCACCATCGAAGAGGTCTATCTCCTCGTCGACCCGGTGGTTCTCAGCGAGGAGGGGGCGGTCGCCAGGCTTGAGAAGTGCGGGGAAGAGCCCGAACGCCTCCTGGTCGTCCGCCCCTCTCGTGTGCGTCTCAAGTTCCGCCGGGGAGTGCGGGTGCGGGTCGATCCGGCCAGAAGAGAAATCTCGGCTGAGGAGGTGGCCGGGAACGTCCTCGTCTTCGAGGGTTCGGCGGCGTTCACTTTTGCCCATGAGATGGAGCACCTCGAAGAGCGCGAGGTCTCGGGGAGGAGGTTGTGGGAGTTCAGGTTTGTCTGAAAAACCGCGCCCGCCCGGTCCGCTCCAGGACCATTTCGCAGAGGGCGAAGTAGACCTCCTCCTGCTCGTCGGGGGTCAGGCCGAAGGCTTCGAAGACCATGGCGTCCAGATGTGTCCGGTCAGGGAGAGGCCTGGGGCGCTGTTCTCGTATCGGTCGGCCGGGATCGATCCCGCACTCTTCAAAGATCGAACCAAGTTCCCGGTCCTCAAGGAGCAATTCCCCGGAGAGCCCGTCGATCCCGGCGGGGATCAGCATTCGGTTGACCTCGTAGACCATCAGCGACCTGGCACCCTGGCCGAGGCTGCTGCGCGAGAGGGTCTCGGCCAGGAAGAGAGCCAGGGTGCTGTTGACAGCGTTCTGAACCGCCATCGGGGCGCTGACACAGTAGAAGCGGCAGTCGCAGAGGAGGTCGCGCTCTGAGACGAAACATCCGAGCCGTTCGTAGGTCTCCTTCATCCAGAAGAGGTTGCCGCCCCTCGCGTCGAGAGAATACCATTGCTTCTTCGTCTCAAAGGAGCGGAGGCGGTGGTATCCCCTGACCGCCCCGCCTCGCTCCCCCCCGCCCCGCACCCTGACCTGTTGTTCCTCGCCCATCTCGATATAGCGGCCGGCACCGGTGCCGGCAAGGGTGTCTCTACTCCTGGTGCAGACGAAGGCCCGATGCTGCAGGGCGGCCGGGTCGACCCTGGTCGTCAGGCACTCGCGCGGGCTCTTGATCACCGGGACGAGGAACTCGCCCTCGATTTTCCACTGTTCCCGCGTTGCCGTGTCGAGGTAGAAGAACTTGTTCGCCCCGGTGGTCATCCCGCGCCTGAACGGTGCCACCTCGCCGATCCTGACGAGCCGGTCCTGGCCCTTTCTGAGCACCGTGTAGAAGATCTCCGGCGCCCTGAGAAATTTCCCGGTCCAGGCACTCCCGGCGTACCGGCCGTCCCGCGTGTCCCGGCCCTCTTCAAGGAGGTCTGCCTGGAGGGCCGGGAAGGCCCGGCACCTCCCGACCTTTACGAGGTTTCCGGCCATCGTTGCGAGGTTCCCGCCCCGGGCCGCGGCCCCGTCCCTCTCGACCGCCGCCAGATCACCGGCGAGGTTCCGGTCGCCGGGGGGTGCGGCGACCCGCACGAACCTGGCCTGATGGTCGAGGCACCTGTCTGGTTCTTCTGTGGGGGGGCCGAGGAGGGTGATGACCGTGTTCACATCGGCGCAGGAGAATGTACGTCCCGGGAAGTCATAGACCGCGATGATAGGGACGTTTCTGAGGAGAAATTCCTGCAGCCCGTTGCCGTAGGCGGTGTCGAGCCAGGTGGTCGGGGTGATGAAGCAGAGGACGCCGCCGGAACGCCTGAGCATCGCCAGTCCGCAGAGGAAGAAGTAGATGTAGAGGTCGGACCGGCGGTCCGGGCGCCCGAGGGCCGGGAAGACCGTCCCGGCCTTCTGGATCAGGGTGTCTTTGTAGACCTGCCGCTCGCGCTTCCCGACCCCTTCCTCGCCCGGAGGAGCGATCAACTCCTGCCTGACATAGGGTGGGTTGCCGATGACGATATCAAAGCAGCCTTCCCAGGGGGCGGCGAGGGTGTCCCCAACGCGGAGATTCTGCCAGGGACTGACCGATCCCGCCCCCCCTCCGGCAAGGAGCCTGAGGAGGAGGCGCAGGCCCGCGGCCCTGACGGCGGCCGGCATCACGTCGGTCCCGTGAAGCCCCTCCCCGACGGCCCGCACCATCGTCCTGGTCCCGGACCCCCCGAGGGCCCGCGCCGTCGCCTCGAACACCCCCAGCATCCCGACGAGGAAGGAGCCCGACCCGCAGGCCGGGTCGATGACCGTGATCTCGTCGAGGGCGGCGAGTGCGCGGCCACGGTCCGGCAAACCTGCTGCAGACTGCGAAAAGACGAGGGCGTAGAGCGCCTCGGTCCCGACCTCAGGGAAGCGGGCACCCAGCGCCTCGACCAGGGCCCGGCGGCACATGAACCAGACCTCAGTTACGGGAGTATAGAAGACCCCGGTGAGATCGTGGTCGCCTGCCGGGGCGAGACTCTCGGTGAGGAGAGCAATCGCCTCGGGTCCGACTGCGGCCTCCTGCTCTTCGGGTGTCTCTTCGCGGCAGGTGAAACGGTATCGCTCTATGATCTCCAGAATATTCTTGCAGAAGCGGTCCGGGACATGGAGGAGGTCGGACGGCGGGCACCCCTGCAACGCCCCCGCGAGGGACGGGCCCGCCACCTCGGAGGCGAACCGGTCGGTGCCGTACCTCCCTTCGGCACGGTACCTCTCCCAGAGATCGCCCGGACCTTCACCTTCAGCACCAAGGATGGAGAGCACGACGAGGTCGACGAAGACGTCGAGGGTGCCCTCCCGGTCGCCGGTCGCCCGCGAGATCGACTCGAAGAGGGGGATGCACTCCTCCGTGAACCGGCGGGAGGTGGCCGCCTGTCCGTATGCTTCGCCGTCCCGCAGGGCGAGCAAGGCGCGGCGGTCGCTCTCCCGCACGTCTGCCGGGTCGAGGACGATCCTGGTGTGCCCCTCTCCCGCCGGGCAGAGCAGCACGCCCTTCTCGCCCACACTGACGATCACGAGGGGCCCGTCCGGCACCTCGTCGTCGTTCCCGGTCCAGAGGGCGAGCGGCACCTCCGTGGTCCCGGCCAGGAGGAAGACGCCGGCGGTCTCCAGAGGGAGGGGACGGGGGAGAGGCGAGATGCCGAGAGTGATGCAGAAGGCGGCGGCACCTTCCGGTGATCCGAGCGCGTTGGTCATCACATCGAGCCAGTCTGGCGGCCAGGCCCTCGGGTCGCCGGCGGACATCCCTCTCCTCTGTTCTGAGGAGTGTCTTCAGGGGAAGGGATGATGAAGGTTCCGACATGTTCCCAGGACTGAAGGCGGCCTCCTGTCATGGCCGTCGTAGACAAATTTGTGTCAGATCGGCTTTGTAGAATTCCTTTTCTGGCGTGAACATCGGGGGCCCGGAGGCAGCGCCCCCGGCGCGATTCATGGAGTAAGGCGGGCGATCCGAAGGGCTGCCCCACCAGAAGGACGAGAAATGCTAAGTTGATCTCTCGCGCCGGGGGGGGGGCGGTGAGGGCTTGTGTTTTCCCTCGCTGCCATGTTGTGAGGGGAGTGATCGAGGTTTACTACAGAGCCGCCAGATCAGAATTACTTCCATGAGTCTGAATCACTCTCCCCATCCCCGGCAAAAGACTGATGACGTACCGGCATGCATGGAGGGACGAGGAGGTCGGCGATATGGGAGGGCCTGAGATCATCTGTCCCGGACTGCTCGTCCTCAACGCCGTCTGTGCCCTCCTGATCATTTTGTTCGAGCGGAAAAACCCGGGTGCCGCCCTCGCCTGGATCGTCGTCCTGGTCTTCATCCCGGTGCTGGGGTTCGTCTTCTACCTCCTCCTCGGCCAGAACATCTACAAAGAACGGCTCTTCATCCTCAAAAAGAAGGACGACGAGATGCTGAAGGGGATTCTCAAGGAGCAGGAGGAGTGGATGACGGCCGGCGGCCCTCCTCTCGACACCCGCCTCGGAGCCTTCCGGCCCCTGGCCTCCATGTTGCTGCGCCACGACATGGCGGTCCTCTGCCCTGACAACGAGGTGGAGGTCTACACCGCAGGAGATGAAAAGTTCTCGGCCCTCTTCGATGCAATCCTCGCGGCCCGCGACCATATCCATCTCCAGTATTATATCATCAGGGACGACCACCTGGGCCGGCGGCTGGTCTCGGTGCTTGCCGGGAAGGCGGCCGAAGGGTGCGAGGTGCGACTGCTGTACGACGCCGTCGGGTGCCGGCGGCTCCCGAACGATTTTTTTAGACCCCTGACCGATGCGGGCGGGGCGGTGGCGAGTTTCTTCCCGTCGCGCTACCTCCCCTTCAACCTCAGGGTGAACTACCGCAACCACCGAAAGATCGCCGTCGTCGACGGGACAGTCGGATTCATCGGCGGCTTCAATGTCGGCATCGAATACCTGGGCGAGGACCGGCATCTTGGCCCCTGGCGGGACACCCACCTGAAGGTCACCGGGAGCGCCGCCTCCTTCATGCAACTCAGGTTTTTTCTGGACTGGAACTATGCCGCCGGCGACGACCTCGGGTTTGAGGAGTGCTACTTTCCGGTCCGCGACTTCACCGGCGACGCCGTTGTCCAGATCGTCTCAAGCGGCCCCGACTCGCTCGGGGAAGAGATCAAGAAGGGATACCTCAAACTCATCTCCTCGGCGCACGAGTCGGTCTACATCCAGTCGCCGTACTTTGTTCCTGACGGGAGCGTGCTCGACGCCCTGACCATCGCCGCGCTCTCGGGCGTTGACGTGCGGGTGATGATCCCCTGCAAGCCCGACCACCCCTTCGTCTACTGGGCGACGTACTCGTACATCGGCGACCTCCTCGCCGCCGGGGTGCGGGCCTACACCTATGACGCCGGGTTTCTCCATGCCAAGACCGTCGTCGTCGACGGCGCCGCGGCCTCGGTGGGGAGCGCTAACTGGGATATCCGGAGTTTTTGCCTGAACTTCGAGGCCAACGCCTTCATCTACGACGCAGAGGTGGCCGGGCGGCTGAAGGCGGTCTTCGAAGTCGACCTGGCTGCCTGTACCGAGGTGACGCCGGCGGTCTATGCGGCGCGGTCACGCAGGGTGAAGGTGAAAGAGGCGGTCTTCCGTCTCTTTTCAGGGGTGATGTAGCCCGTCTCTCAACCGCTCGGGGATGCGGAGGAGGCGGGGGAGGTTCTGGTGCCAGTGGACTGCGAGGGAGGGGCCGAGGTACGGGAGGTACTGCGGGACGACCCCGACGGCCATGGCGCACTTCTCAAGGACATTCTTCTCAAGCCCGACGACCGTCGTCTCCCGCCTGACGACGGCGTCGAGGAACGCTCCTGTGTCCGCGGCGTCGGCACAGGTGACCACATTGCCGAGGTCTGAGAGGAGGTGACCGTCTGTCCCGCCGGTGACCCCGAGTTCCCCATCCCTGGCGAGGCGGGCGGCCTTCTCGTTCTGCCCTCTGCCCATCCCCCCGCAGACCGCTTCGACGGCGTCGAACTCGAAGAGGATCTCGGGTTCGAGATACTCGCGGTCGATGCACTTCTGCACCCCCTTGTTGAAGAGGAGGTAGCCGTATGGGTGGGCGGCCGAGACGACGCAGGAGTACCCGGCGGCCCACTCCAGGACCTCGGGGGTGGTGAGACGGGTGGCAAGGTACGGGCTTTTGCTCCGTGCATCCCTGATATGAGACCGGTAAAAATCCTCCAGGTCGTGGGTGTCGTAAAAATAGACGAGGATGTGCGGGCCGTCCCAGGCGCTCACCTCGATCCCGGGGACGACCATCGCGTGAGTGCCCAGGCGCCGCGCCTCCAGGACGCCGCCGATACCGTTGTGGTCGGTGATCGCAAGTCCGAAACCGCGGTCTTCGGCCTTGCGGAGGGCGTCTTTTACGCGTGTCGGGGCGTCTGAGTGGTTCGTGTGGGTGTGCATGTCCACCGGCATGAACCCTCTCTCCCTGAGGGCGGCGAAGTCGGGGCGGGCAAAGGTGACTGTCTGACGCATGGGTGTATCTCTCTGATCTCCTCTGCCCCGGGCGGTGATGAAGGTCGCGGTCGGTGCACCCTTCAGACGGCCGCCCCCCCTCCCTTCTCGCTTACCCTGAGGAGGTGGGCGATGTAGATCCTGGCCCATCCGTATCCGACGATCCCGCCGAGGATGTTGCCGATGACGATCCCCCACCAGACCCCTGCCTCGCCAAGGCCGAGGGGAATGGCGAGGAGGTAGGCGAAGACGGCGATGAAGACAAGGTTGCGCAGCAGACTGAGGACCAGCGAGTACATCCCCTTCCCGGTCCCCTGGAAGACCGAACCCGACATGATGCCAGGCGGGACGAAGGGGTAGAAGAAGCAGATCGTCTGGAGGAAGGCGACGATCGTCGGGGCGAGGTGGGCGCTCTCCGGGGAGTAGGTGAAGACGAGGGCGATCGCCGGGGCGAAGACCCAGGTGACGATGCTGATGGCGATGGCGATCGCCACCCCCAGGCCGACCGAGAAGGTGTGGGCGGTCTTGAGATTTTCAAAGAGCCGCGCACCATAGGACGCACCGACGACCGAGACGACCGAGGTGCCGATGGCGATGAAGGGGATGAGCGCAAACATCACGACCCGCCACCCTGAGGTATAGACGGCGACGGCTTCGGTGCCGGCGACATGGACGAGGAGGCCGTTGATGACGATGACGACGATCGACATCAGGAAGAACTCCATGCTTGCCGGGAGCCCGACCCTGAGGATGTCTTTGAAGATCGCCCGGTCAGGGGAGAAACCCTGCCAGGAGAGGGTGACATAGGTGTCCCTTCTGACGAGGAACCAGTAGAGCAGGATGACCGAGACCAGAGCGACGGCGATGATCGTGGCCCAGGCCGCACCGGCGATGCCCATCCCTGCCCAGTAGATGAGGACGGGATCGAGGAGCATGTTGACGACTGCGGACACGCCCATGGCATACATCGTCCGTCTGGTGTCACCTTCGGCCCTGAGCACGGCATAGGCGATGTTGGTGAAGAGGATGAAGATCGTCCCCGAGAAGACAATGCTCCCATAGGTCGCCGCAAGGTCTGCGGTCTCGCCGGCACCGAGGGCGGCGGCGACCGGTCCGGCGAGGAGAGTGAGAGGGAGGGTGAAGATGGCCGAGAGGAGGATGGTCAGGACCATTGCGTGCATGGCCGCGCTGTCTGCCCCGACTCTGTCCTTCGCACCGATCCGGCGGGAGATAGCCGAACTCACGCCGGCCCCGAGGCCGTTCCCGAGGCCGATGAGGATCATGAAGACCGGGGTCACGAACCCGACGGCGGCGAGGGCGTCGTCACCGAGTCCTGCAACCCAGACGGCGTCGACGAGGTTGTAGATCGAGAGGAGGAACATCGCCATGATCATCGGGCCCGAGAGTTTGATGATGGCCTTCTTCGGATCGCCGGTAAGGATGGAGACGCCCTTTGTTGTTCCGGTCTGTTCAGGAGGTTTTGTTTCGTTGTTGTGCATACTCGTTCTCCAGGATGAGGCTGAGGCTGTTGTGGGCGATGGCCCTGAGGAGAGTGCGGACCATCTTCTGCTCTTCGTCGGTGAGGCCGGCGCAGACCTCCTCTTCCCATTCTTGATCGATCCTGACGATCTCAGGGACGATCTCTTCCCCTTTTTCGGTCAGGAAGATCCTGACGGCCCGGCGGTCGTCGGGGTCGGTGGTCCGTCGGATGTATCCGGTGTCTTCCAGTCTCCGCACGGCCCGGGCGACAGTACCTTTGTCGACGTGGAAGCGGCGGGCCAGTGTCTCCTGGGTGATCCCCTGCTGGTGGGCGAGGTGGATGAGGGTAAAGAGTTGCCCTGAGGAGAGGCCGTACCGCTTCATCCGCTCGTCGATGATGATGTGGTGGGTCCGGTGGATGACCGAGACGAGGGCCCCGAGCGGGACCTTCTCGTGAGGGGGTTGCATAGAGATCAGTTTGGTAGTGGGAGAGGATAATGGTTGCCTGCGCAACTGTTGGGTCGGCAACTATATGCAGTGACGACCGGATCTTTTTTCTGTCTCCCGGTGGTTCATTGCCGCCGGTGAATCAGTCATGCCTGACGGAGAGAGAGGACCACCCGATCGAGGGTTTGGTCGGCGGGGGGAACCGCCCGAGAACTGTGTATGCCCGAGGTGCGGTTATCAAGAACCAAAGACGCGAGGTGTGCCCTGCCGGGAGATGAAGTGCCCGAAGTGCGGTGCGCCTATGAGGGGGAAGTGATCGGGGGACAATGCCTCCGACGCTGTGAGGCGGGGGTCAGACCGGACCCCGCCATGTTTGCTGAGCAAAAGAAGTTGGTATTTTGCCGCCCGTCTCAGTGGATGCTCGGGCTGACAAAACCCACGGTCATCCCGCCGAGTCCCTCGAAGAGCATCTGGATGGCGATGCCTGCGATGACGATCCCGAAGATCCTGACCACGATCTCAAGCCCCTGCTTCCCGAAGAACTTGAGGATGTAGTCTGAGGCGAAGTTGCAGAGGGTGATGAGGAGACAGACGATCAGGACGACGCCAAGGGCCGGGATGAGAAGGGCGCCGTCGGCCAGGGCCTGGTGACCGTAGAGGACGAGGGCGCTGATCGTGCCGGCCCCGACATAGATCGGGATGACGAGCGGGACGATGACCTTCGGGATCACGGCCTCCGCACGCTTCCAGACTGACTCTTCCCCTGTCGCAGCGGTGAGGGCGTGGGTGCGGTCGGTGTGCGTGCCCGAGAGCATGGAGAAGGCGATGGTCAGCAGGATGATCGCCCCGGCGATCTGAAAGGCCGGGATCGAGATGCCGAAGAACGTGAGGATGTCGGCGCCAAAGAACATGCACAGCAACATCGTCCCGGCGAGAACTCCCCCGAGGAGGAGGGCGACGGCATGTCTGGTGCGGGTCGATGAGACGTCTGCGGTGTACATGATGAAGAAGGGTACGTTGCCGATCGGGTTGGCGATGGCGAAGAGGGCGGCGAAGAACGCGGCAAAGAACGAGGTCGGGTCCATGGCGGCAATAGGGGGATGCGATACTTAAGGGCTTTGTGCAAGGCCGTGGAGTGAGAGGGGTTGAGGGTCCGGAAAAAAGAGATGGGAGGAATGTGGAGGTCACCGCTTCCTTATCCTGGCCGCGCCACAGGTGGCTGCTATGGCAAGGAGAGTGCCGAGAGTCCCGAAGGCGGCTGAAGGGCTCTGGGCCGGGTTTGTCCTGGTGGCTTTTGGGGTTGTTCGTGTCGGTTCAGAAGTGGTGGGGGTGTCGACCGCCGCTTCCCGCGCCGGTGCGGTCACTTCGAGAACGATTGTCCCGTTCTCTTGATAGACAATGGCAAAGTAGGAGAAGCCCGGGGTTTCGGCAGAGTAGTAGTAATAACCATCTTTTTCTCCTTCAAAAGTCGTCGGAATTCTGGTCCATGCGCCGTTGTGGAAGCGCAGGAGTACGATGTCTGAGAAACGGTAGCCCCGCTCGTCGAGCCATGCTTTCGATACGCTGAACCTGATCGTTGCCGTGGCGATGTCGTTGTCATTGGTGCGGTACTGCTCCACGTGCTCGATACAGTAGGTCTCATCGTCGGGACGGGGTATGCCGGCAGGGAGAGAACCGGCGTCTTCGACGGTGAAGAGGAGGTTGCGGGTGGCGTCCGCCGCGGTGACATTGATGACATAGATCGCCGTCCCTTTGAAACTGAGGCTGCTCTGCTGCTCAGGCAAGAGGGGTTTTGTAGAGGCCGCAGAAGTCCGGGAGTTGCCGCCGCTGCCGCCACCGCCTGATGACGAGGAGGTGGGGGTCGGTGTGGGCTGGACAGATGCGGTCCGTGCGGTGGCGTTCACCCAGGTCTGGTTGAGGTTGCCCGCGGTGTCGATGGTCCTGGTGCTGATCTGGTACTCGGTGTCGGGTGCGAGGTCGGTTGCGTTGAAGCGTTCTTCGCCTGTGGGTACCTCCACGTTCGCGCCGTCCCAGTACACCCGGACCGCGGCGAAGTCCGCATCTGCCGGGTCGGTCCAGGTCCAGGTGATCGCAGTCTCCGAGATCGTGGTGGCGGCGAGATCGGTGACGCCTGCCGGCGGGGTGCGGTCCGGTGCGGTCCGTGCGGTGGCGTTCACCCAGGTCTGGTTGATGTTGCCCGCGGTGTCGACGGTCCGTGTTCCGATCTGGTATTCGGTGTCAGGTGCAAGTCCGGTCGTGGTGTAGGTGCCGACACCCGCCGAGATGTTGGTGATGAAGGTGCCGTCGAGGGTAAGCATCACCTGGTCGAAGTCCGCATCTGCCGGATCGGTCCAGGTCCAGGTGATCGCGGTCTCCGAGATGGTGGCGGCGGTCAGGTCGGTGACGCCTGCCGGCGGGGTGCGGTCCGGTGCGGTCCTTACAGTGGCGTTCACGCGGGTGGCGTTGGCCTGGCCGCAGAAGTCGACGCTCCTGGTGGTGAGGAGATACGCGGTGTCGGGTGCAAGACCGGTCGTGGTGTAGGTGCCGACTCCCGCCGGGACGTTGGTGAGGAAGGTGCCGTTGAGGAAAAGCATCACCCGGTCGAAGGTCGGGTCTGCCGGGTCGGTCCAGGTCCAGGTGATCGCGGTCTCCGAGACCGTGGTGGCGGCGAGATCGGTGACACCGGGTGGGGGAGTGGTGCTGATGCCCACGCTCCGTATTCCGGTGACGTTCATGTTCCCGGCAGAGTCATTGGCATAGATGCGGTATCGGTGGATGCCATCCCCGGTGATGTTTGCGCTGGCGTACGCCCCTGTCCGGGTTCTGTCGAGGGTCATCGTGGCGTTGACGCCGTTCACTTCGAGGAGTGCCCCCGCGACGCCGACGTCGTCGGTGACAAGTACCTTTACCGTGACGTTCGCGGGCGACCTGGCCCCTTCCTCAGGGGTCGGCGCCACATAGGTGATCGTCGGAGGTTTTGTGTCCTGGAAGAGACGGAGGGTCACGGTCGTGGGTCCGGAGAGGTCGGTGGCGTCTGAGGCCGAACCGATCGGAGCGCTGGCTGTCAGGGTGTAGGGTGTGGAGAGGACTGCGGGTGCGGTTCCGTTCCGGGTGTATTCTCTGAGGAGGTGCGGGCCGGTCCGGCCGTCCGCGTTGGTCTGTGCAGTGAGTGCCACCGTTCCGTTCACGTCGGCGACGGTGACGTCCGCGCCGGCAACGATGTTCCCTGTCAGATCGGTGGTCGTGACGATGAGTGGCCAGAGGACGGCAAGACGGGAGGTTCCGTCGAGCGTGACCTTTGCCCGGTCGTGGGTGGTGTTCGAGAGCGTGATGTGCGCTTCCCCTCTCAGGTCGAGGTCTCCGGTGGTGCCGGCAAGAGCGGAGTCGGTGATCGTGGCGTTGATGCCGGTGATCTGCATGGCCTGGTTGTTTCCGGTGATTGTGGCGTTCTCAAAGACAAGGAAGGGCCGCTCGATGCCGATCAGGACCATGCCGGTCTGGGCGTTCCCGCTGGCCTCGCAGTCGAGGATCCGTACGTCGCCCCTGGCCCTCAGATCGATGCCGTTCGTCCCCGACCCTTCGACGGTGCAGTCCAGGAGAGTGAGGTTCATGCTCTCTGCATGACTGTCCTGCCCGAGGGTGATGCCGGTTCCTGTTGCGTTCCTGACCGTGAGATTGGCGAGAACCAGATCGCGGACAGAGGAATAGTAGTCGTCCAGGGCGATGCCGCCAGTGCCGGCGCCGGTCACCGTGCAGTCGCGGATGGTGAGGTTCTTGAGGGTGATGTATTTGTAATACTTGCTGATGCCCGCCTGCGCCGGGTCAGTGATGGTGAGATTTGAGAATACGGTGTCTCTGCAGTTCCCGTTGAAGTAGATCCCGTTTATGCCTGGATTCGTGATGGTGATGGCGTCGAAGGCGAGGCCTGCGGATGTGCCCTCAAGCCAGAGTGCGTCGCCGGTGGATCCCGAAAAAGTGAGGTTCTCGAAGGAACAGTCTGTCACCGCGGAGAGGTGGAGGCCGCGGGTGTAGGAGCGGACCGCGGGGGTTGCGGCGAGGTCGCGGACGGAGACATTGTCGCAGGTCTTCAGGACATAGACATACCCGCCGTTGTCGCGGACGGCAATGCCGTCGTCCAGGAGCAGGTCGGAGACTCCCTCCAGATAGAAGCCGTTCCTGTTCTTCTCGACGGTGATATCAAGGAGAGTGACGGCCGGAGTCTCGATGCCCCTGAGAGAGAGACCGTAATGGGTGTTATCCCCGCCGGTCTCTCCATTGTCTCTGGCCTCGATGCCGTCGATGACCACCTCGCCCCGACCTCTGAGGTCGATCCCGTGCTTCCCTGACCCTTCGACGGTGCAGTCACGCACTGTGACATTCTCACTCTGTGCGTTGTTGTCCTGCCCGAGGATGATGCCGGTTCCTTTCACATTCCTGACCGTGAGATTGGAGAGGACGATGTCGCGGAGAGAGGAAGAGTAGTCGCCCAGGACGATGCCGTCGCCACCGGCCCCGGACACGGTGCAGTCACGGACGGTGAGGTTTTCGAGGGTGATGTATTTGTAATACTTGCTGATGCCCGCCTGCGCCGGGTCGGTGATGGTGAGATTTGAGAATACGGTGTCCTTGCAGTTCCCATTGAAGTAGATCCCGTTTGTACCAGGAGAAACAATTTTGATGCTGTCGAAGGCGAGGCCTGCGGATGTGCCCTCAAGCCAGAGTGCGTCGCCGGTGGATCCCGAGAAAGTGAGGTTCTCGAAGGAACTGTCTGTCACCGCGGAGAGGTGGAGGCCGCGGGTGTAGGAGCGGACCGCCGGGGTTGCGGCGAGGTCGCGGACGGAGACATTGTCGCAGGTCTTCAGGACATAGGCATACCCGCCGTTGTCACGGACGGCGATGCCGTCGTCCAGGAGCAGGTCGGAGACTCCCTCCAGATAGAAGCCGTTTCTGTTCCTCTCGACGGCGAGGTTGAGGAGCGTGACGTCCGGTACCCCGATGCCCTTGAGAGAGAGCCCGTAGTATGTGCCGTCCCCACTGGATTCTCCGTTCCCTCTTGCCCGGACGCCGTCGATGACGACCTTTTCGCGGCCGAGTACCAGGACACCGTGCTGCCCTGACCCTTCGACGGTGCAGTCACGCACCGTGACACTCCCACTCTGTGCGTTGTTGTCCTGCCCAACGAGGATGCCGTTTCTTGTTACATTTATGGCTGTGACATTGGAGAGGACAATGTCCCGGACGTAATCGGAACTGTAGTCGTCCAGGGCGATGCCGTCACCGTCTGCGCCTGTCACCGTGCTGTCGCGGATGGTGAGGTTTGCAATGCTGGAGTATCGCCCGTTTTTCGTGACGCCTGCTTGTTTTGGGTCGTTGATGGTGATGTTCGAAAAGACCGTGTTTGCGCAGTTGCCGTTGAACCATATCCCGTTTTTGCCTGGTGTGGTAATGGTGAGAGTGTCGAGGGTCAGGCCTGAAGAGATGCCGTCGAAAACGATGGCATCTCCTGTGTTTCCTGAGATGGTGAGGTTCTCGAAGGTGCTGTTCGTCATCGAGGAGAGGTACAGACCGCGGAGATAGGGTCTGACCGTCGGGTCGAGAGCATGGTCCCTGAATGTGATATTGTCGCAGATCTTCAGGGCACAGGCATACCCGCCGTTGTCCCGGACGGCAATCCCCGTCCCGAGAACGAGATCGGCGACTTTCTCCAGGTACAGACCGTTCCTGTTGTCCTCGACGGTGAGGTTGAGGAGAGAAATGGTTGGCATCTCGTATCCTGTGAGAGAGAGGCCATAGTAGACGTTGTCTCCATTTTTGTCGCCATTCCCTCTGCTCTGCACACCGTCAAGGACGATCTCGCCCCTTCCAAGTATGCGGACGCCGTACTGCCCCGCCCTCTCGACGGTGCAGTCACGCACCGTAAGGTTTCCGCTCTGTACGTGGTTGTCCTGCCCGATGAGAATGCCGTTTCCTGTGGCATTCCTGACCGTGACATTTGAAACTACGACGTCGCGGACAAAAACGTAACGGTAGTCGTCCAGTGCGATGCCGTCGCCTCCTGCGCCTGTCACCGTGCAGTCACGGACCGTGATGCTGGCAAGGCTGGAGGCCCCCACGTCTTTCGTGATGCCTGACAGTGCTGGGTCTGTGATGGTGATGTTCGAGAGGGCCGCGTTCGCGCAGTTGCCGTAAAAATAGATCCCATTTTTGCCCGGTGCGGTAATGGTGAGAGTGTCGAGGACGATGCTTGAAGAGGTGCCGTCGAAGAAGACGGCATTACCGGCGGCTCCGACGACAGTGAGATTTGCAATGGTGCTGTTCGTCACCGAGGAGAGGTACAGGCCGTGGAGATAGGATCTGACCGTGGGGTCGAGAGCATGGTCCCTGAATGTGATATTGTCGCAGATCTTCAGGGCACAGGCATACCCGCCGTTGTCCCGAACGGCGATCTCTGTCCCGAGAACGAGATCGGCGACTTTCTCCAGGTACAGGCCGTTCCTGTTGTCCTCGATGGTGAGGTTGAGGAGAGAGACGGTTGGCGTCTCGTATCCTGTGAGAGAGAGGCCATAGTAGACATTATCCACGCTGGTATCACCGTTCCCTCTGGCCTGGACATCTTCAAGGATGACCTCTTCACGGCCGAGTACCCGGACGCCGTACTCCCCCGCCCTCTCGACGGTGCAGTCATGCACCGTGACGTTCCCGCTCTGGGCGTTGTTGTCCTGCCCGATGAGGATGCCGTTTCCTGTGGCATTCCTGACCGTGACATTCGAAAGGACAATGTCGCGGACAAAAACGTAACGGTAGTCGTCCAGTGCGATCCCGTCGTCTCCTGCGCCTGTCACCGTGCAGTCACGGACCGTGATGTTGGCAAGGCTGGAGGCCCCCACGTTTTTCGTGATGCCCGCCAGTGTCGGGTCTGTGATGGTGATGTTCGAGAGGGCCACGTTCGCGCAGTTGCCGTTGAAATAGATCCCGTTTTTGCCCGGTGCGGTAATGGTGAGAGTGTCGAAGGTCAGGCCTGAAGAGATGCCGTCGAAGACGATGGCATCCCCTGTGTTCCCTGAGATGGTGAGGTTCTCGAAGGTGCTGTTCGTCACCGAGGATGTGTATACTCCGTGGAGATAGGGTCTGACCGCGGGGTCGAAATCATGATCCCTGACTGTGATATTGTCGCAGATCTTCAGGGCGCAGGCATACCCGCCATTGCCCTGGATGGTGACGCCGCCGTCCAGGAGGAGGTCGGCGACGTTCTCCAGGTACAGCCCGTTCCTATTGTTCTCGACGGTGAGGTTGAGAAGGGCGATGTCAGGTGCCTCGATGCCCTTGAGATAGAGACCATAGTATGTGCCGTCTACGCCGGAGTCTCCATTCCCTCTGCTCTGGATATCTTCGATGACGACCTCGCCCCGACCGATCACCCGGACGCCGTATTGCCCCGCCCCCTCGACGGTGCAGTCACGCACCGTAAGGTTTCCACTCTGTGTGGTGGCGTCCTGTTCGAGGATGATGCCGTTTGCTGCGGCATTCCTGACCGTGACGTTCGAGAGGACGAGGTTGCGGACATAACAGGTCCCGTAGAGGTTGGATCTGCAGTCGTCCAGTGCGATGCCGTCGCTGCCTGCGCCTATCACTGTGCAGTCCTGGAAGGTGAGGTTGCCCAGGCTCCCGGAATTGTGCTCCCTGATGCCTGCCTGCCCCGGGTCTGTGATGGTGATATTCGAGAAGATCGCGTTTTCGCATTTGCCGCCGAACCAGATGCCGTTTTTGCCTGGTGCTGTGATGGTTATGCCGGAGATGGAGACACCGCTTGAACTCCCTTTGAATAGGATACCGTCCTGAAATGAGGTGATCTCGCCGTTTTTGATCGTGACCCCGACCGCGTTTGCAAGGGTGATCCCCGGCCTGTCGGAAAATCTCGACCCATCGAGTCTCGAGCCGTTGAGGTCGAGGGTGATCGATTTTGCATCAAAGACGAGGGGAGAAGAATAGGATGTCTGTTCAGTGACGGTGACCACGCTCCCGGCAGAGGCATTGGTCAGCGCCGCCTGGATGGGGTTTGCCGGGGCAGGGTTGAAAACCCCTGTCTCGTTCCACCACCCCGTGGCGTTCACCGAGTACGGGGGAGGGGAGGCCGCCACCCCGGAGACCAGATATCCGAGGATCGATACGCAGATGAGAATCCTGAAGACGTTTGATGGATTAATTATAATCTCGGTAACTTTTTTTTCCATAATGGTGTCCTCCGGAACGATATAATAAAAATAACAGTATGATATAGATTCTTTTCTATCGAGGCATGGAAATCTATATAATGTACTTCTGTCTCGCCATAAATCAAATATAAATCATTTATCTGTATGGCCATGCAATTTTATGACAAGATTGGATTTTTTTGTGATTTATTTTATGATTGTGATCTGTTTTGTGTCTTTTTGCGGCGAGAATCAATCTGGTCCAATATAAAAAAAAGAATATCTGGGTTTGCTGTTCGCCGGTCTCCCCCTCCTTGATGGAAGGTCGTCTGTCTCGACGCACGCATTCCTTATCCTTCGTGATCGGGTTGGGGGGTAGGAGTGAGAGCGGGTGATCCCTGCCTGATGAGCCGCGAGATATAGAGCCGCGCCCAGAGATACCCGACGATCCCGCCGAGGATATTCCCGGCGACGATCCCCCACCAGACGCCGACTTCGCCGAAACCAAGGACGACGCCGAGCACCCAGACGGCGAGGGCGATGAAGACGAGGTTCCTGAGGAACTCGACGGCAAGGGCGAAGATGCCCTTCCCGGTCCCCTCGAAGATCCCGGCCGACATCATGCCCGGCGCGATGAAGGGGAAGAAGAAGCACATCGTCATCAGGAAGGCGGTGATCCCGCCTGCCAGGTGTGCGCTCTCGGCCGAGTAGGTGAAGATCCAGGAGATGAAGGGTGCGAGGAACCAGGTGAGGAGGGAGAGACCGAGGCCGATGAGGATGCCCGATCGAACCGCGAAGGAGTGAGCGACCCTGAGTCTGTCGTACTTTCGTGCACCATAGGCCGCGCCCGAGACCGAGACGACGGCGATGGACATGGCGATGAACGGGATCAGGGCGAAGAAGATGATCCGCCACCCGCCGGTGTAGACGGCGACGGCATCCGGCCCGGTGACCCGGACCAGGAGACTGTTGATGATGATCCCGGCGACCGACATCAGCACGAATTCCAGGCTTGCAGGGATGCCCACAGCGAAGATGTCCATGGCGGTGTGTCTCTCGGGGGAGAAGCGCCGCCAGTCGATGGAGACGTAGGTGTCCTTTTTCACCAGGAGCCAGTACAGGAGGAGGGCGCAGACGAAGGCCATGGAGATGAGCGTCGCCCATGCCGCCCCGGCGATGCCCATGCCCGCACCATAGATGAGGATGGGATCGAGGACGATGTTGAGGACCGCAGATCCGGCGCAGGCGTACATCGTCCTCCGGGTATTCCCTTCGGCCGTGAAGACGGCATAGAGAACGTCGGCAAAGAGGATGAATACGGTCCCGGCAAAGATGATGCGGCCGTATTCTATCGCATATCTCGCGGTCTCCCCGGCACCGAGAGCGAGGACGAGGGGTTCGATGAAGAGGAGGAGGGCCAGGGTGACGACTGCCGAGATGAACAGGATGATGGCGATGCCATGCATCGTGACGTTGTCTGCCCCGGCCCTGTCCTCAGCGCCGATGCGGCGTGAGACGGCCGAGGTGACGCCGGCCCCGAGGCCGCTCCCGAGACCGACGAGGATCATGAAGATCGGGGTGATGAACCCGACGGCGGCGAGGGCGTCGTCACCGAGTCCTGCCACCCAGACCGCATCGGCGAGGTTGTAAATTGCCTGGAAGAGCATGGCGATCATGATCGGGCCGGCGATCTTGAAGATGGCCTTTTTCGGGTCGCCGGTGAGGACGGCGACGCCTTCGGTGATCATGCTCTGGTGGTCTGTCGTTTTTGGGTCCGGATCGGAGGTGATGGGGGAGTCTATCATAATGTATCCTTTAAATCAGGGGGGTTCGTATGGGGGCCCAGGAGAAGGGGAACCATACCATTTTTTACATGCGTTTGAACAGCACCGGGCAGGAGCAGATCATGTCGCCCTCTGTATAGATAATGGTGCTTCATTACGATCTCATCATTCGTTCGGGCCACCGGTCAGGTCGCCTGATAGGATCTGTCACCTGAGAAGATAGCATGCCGGAGTCTGCCCCGTGGAAGGGTTCTGGCCCGGATGGAGTGATGAAAAAAAGTTATGCGGGATGTGGGTCTTTGCCGGTGGCGATGAAGAGGTGGCAAGCAGGGGCCAGGATGGAAGTCGCCGGAGAGATCCGGTGTTCAAGCGTATTGTTATGCGTCGGTCCGGAATACCTTCGATGTACGATTCAATCGTTGCAATACCACATGCCGGGAGAACGGTGGGAAGATGGTGTGGTCACCCCTGCGGTGGGCGTGAACCCGGTCAACCAGGCGGATGTTCATGGGATGATGCGGGAGGTCTCTTGCAGCAGACCCCCTTTTTTTGCAGCGGTTTGCAGCAGGTTGCGGAAGGTGTTGCCATTCAACGGGCGGCACTGCAGGATCTGATCGGGTTTATCTCTATTGCACGTAGAGATCAGTGGATCGTTTGCAGCATTCCGGGTTTCGCACACACACGCACACACAGAGACAGAGGAAGCGGTGATGCCGTGTGGGTGTGGGTTTTGCTGTAATATAGTACTGATAGAGAAGCTTCTCTCTCTCTTGTACAAGTACAGTACAATTCAACCCCTTTCCTGGCCGTTTGATCTTTGCGGCATATGCTGCAAATCTGCTGTAAACCTGCTGCAATGTTGTAAGCGTCGTCGCCGGCAGACACCGATCCCGACCACACTTCTACCGTCTGCCTGATTGAACATTTGTTTTCACCAGACCGGGATTATAGAGCATCCGGCTCTGTTGAATCGCTCATGAAGCGAAAGCACGCCTCAGGCATACTTCATGAAAAGTTTTTCATGCTAAACCCTCAATTCCTCTTCTCCTGGCCTTGAGGGTGCCGGGAACCGAGCACTTCGCCGCCCCGCGGATATCTTCACCGTGGGGGGATTCGGGAGGTCGCCCCCGGCGCGAGAGAGCCGGGTAAAGTCTCTCGTTCTTCTGGCGGGGCGGCCCTTCTGATCGACGTGCCTTCCCACACCATACGCGCCGGGGGCTCCGCCCCTGGAACCCCCGTGATTGCGATAGGGTGGGAAGGTGGGCGGGGAATCGTTCAGAGGGGGTTCCCATCCTCTGCCGGTCCATCACGGAGGGGCAAGGGTGTGAGCAGCCCCTCATGGTCACGCCAGAAGAGGAATTCAACAGGGCCGTTTTTTTGTAAATCGTGGCTCTCTACGGCCGCCTTCCCGTCTTTCTCAATGGATATATAAACTCGGTCTCCAACACTCTCTCAGTCGAATGTCATATCTCATTGAGGTTGCTCTTATCGTCATTCTGATCGTGCTCAACGGCATTTTTGCGATGTCTGAATTTGCCATTGTCTCGGCCAGGAAGGCTCGCCTTCATCAGCGTGCGGAAAAAGGGGATGCCGGGGCGGCAACAGCGCTTGCCCTTGCGGAGAGCCCGACGTCGTTCCTCTCGACGATCCAGATCGGTATCACCCTGGTGGGAATCCTTGCCGGCGCCTTTGGTGGCGCGACGGTTGCTGCGGGAGTCGCACCTTTCTTTCAAGAGATTCCGGCCCTGGCACCATACAGTCAGGCGCTGAGCATCACGCTGGTGGTCCTGGTCATCACCTATCTGACCTTGATCTTTGGAGAACTCGTTCCCAAACGTATCGCCCTCAACAGTGCGGAGGAGATCGCATCAATGGTCGCGCGGCCGATGCACGTTCTTTCGTTCGTCGCGACTCCGATCGTGTTCGTCCTCAGTCGTTCGACTGAGGCCGTGCTCAGGGTCATGAGGGTCAAAGATGCGGCAGAGCCGCCGGTCACCGAAGAGGAGATCAAGATCATGCTTGAGGAGGGGGCCGAGGCCGGTGTCTTTGAGCGATCTGAGTTGAGTATGGTAGAAGGTGTGTTTGCTCTTGATGATCGCCGGGTTGAGTCCTTGATGACGCCTCGTCCCCATGTCGTTGCGCTCGATCTCGATGACCCTGATAAAGAAAATCTGAGAAAGATGATCCTGAGCGGCCGCTCCAGGTTCCCGGTGTTTGAGGGAGATCAGGACAACATCGTTGGTATGGTCTCGGTAAAGAATGTCCTGGCAAGGATGGAGGAAGGCGCTTCGCCCGCGATCAGGGCCGCCATGACAGAGCCCTTCTTTGTTCCTGAGGGCCTTCAGGTCCTGAAACTGATCGAGTCGTTCAAAGAAACCGGGCTGAATATTGCGCTGGTCACTGATGAATACGGGAGTGTCCAGGGTCTTGTAACGCTCCATGATGTGCTGGAAGCAATTGTGGGAGATGTCCGTACCCTCAGAGAGCGTGCCGAGGTATCGGTGGTCGTCCGTGAGGACGGTTCGTGGCTGATTGACGGGAGCACCGACGTTGAGAATATCAAGGAGATCCTGTCTGTGGAGGTCTTTCCAGGAGAAGATGAGGGGCGGTACCATTCCCTTGCCGGGTTGATCATGTATGTCCTGGAGCGGGTACCCAGAACCGGCGACTCTATCGAGGTGGGCGATCTGCGGTACGAGGTGGTGGATATGGACGGCAACCGGGTGGACAAGGTGCTGGTCACGCGGGTTGCTGCAGACCGTACCGAAACATAGAATATGATGTCCCAGACCCCTGATCGAGAGAGGGTTGCCACCGCCTCCCCCGTAGAAGACGGGGTTGGGGGTTGGTGTATCGCCCCGGTTCGATCATCTTCCGATACTGATTCTTGAAGGGGGCGCATCAGTCTCAGAAAGATTTTCTGGCCTGTTCTTTTTGAGTGTCTGTGTCATTCATGGGGTGATCAATTTCGGATGATCAACGATATCGACGACATAGATTTCATATCGAGATCTTTGGCATGAATCTGAAAAACATAGGGAATTTAGACCCAAAATCGGATGCTGCTATGGGGATTCGAACCCCAGTCGCAGGAGTGAGAGTCCTGCATGATTGGCCGGTCTACACTATAGCAGCAGGTGAATGCACCTAAGTGCTCTACAATATTTGATACGACGGTATTTAACCATTCCTGTCTGCGCCACCGGATCTGACCGTGCCTGTAACTCTGCGATACGGGCCGCGCGAGGGAGCGCCAGCGTTCCCTATCCATGACCCTTATGTAGTCGACAGACAGAGTATTGAGGAATGAGTGGTCTTGAAGATCAGATCAAAGAGATCGAGGATGAGATCCAGCGGACGTCCTACAACAAGGCCACCTCCAAGCACATCGGTCGCCTGAAGGCGAAAGTCGCCAAGATTCGGGAGGAAGCTGTCCAGCGGGCGATGAATTCGGCCGGAGGCGGCGAAGGTTATTCTGTCAAGAAGTCAGGGGACGGGACGGTCGTCCTCGTCGGCTTCCCGTCGGTAGGGAAGTCCACCCTCCTCAACCGGCTCACCGGCAAGGACAGCGAGGTTGCGGCCTACGCCTTCACCACCCTCACCGTCGTGCCGGGTGTCCTCGAACACAAGGGTGCGAAGATCCAGGTTCTTGATATCCCCGGCCTCATCGCCGGCGCGGCGATGGGGAAAGGGCGGGGCAAGGAGGTGATCGCCGTCGTGCGGAGCGCCGACCTGATCCTGATCCTCGGGGATGTCTACAATGGCAAGCACGTCGATGTCCTGATGAAAGAACTCCACGACGCCGGCATCAGGATCAACAAGCCAAAGCCCGACATCACTATCAAGAAGGCCTCGAACGGCGGTATCAGGCTCAACTATGTCGGGGAAGAGGCGCTCGAGATCGAAGAGGTCCGTTCGATCCTCGCCGAGAACAAGGTCAACAATGCCGATGTTCTCATCCGCGGCAATGTCACGCAGGACGACTTCATCGACGCCATGATCGGCAACCGGGTCTATGTCCCGGCATTTGTCGCCATCAACAAGGTCGACCTCGTCGATGAAGAGATGAGAGCAGAGGTCAAGGAAACGGTCACCGAGCGCTTCGGTGATGAACCCTATATGATCTCGGCCCACTCAGGCTACAATATCGAGGTTCTCAAGGACGCGATCTACGAGAACCTGGGGTTCATGCGGGTCTACATGAAACCGCTCGGCGGACCTGCCGATCTGGAGGAGCCGCTGATTGTCAGGAGCGGCTCGACAATCGAGGATGTCTGCCGCCGTCTCCACCGGGACTTTGTCGACAAGTTCAGGTATGCCAAGATCTGGGGCAAATCGGTGAAGCACGACGCCCAGCGTGTTGGTCTCCAGCACGCCATCGCCGACGAGGACATCGTGACGATCGTCACGAGGTTCTGAATCTTTTTTTTTGCTCTGTTGATTCCTCTTCCGGAGTGGAATATTCAGGGCTGATTCCTCTCTCGCCCCTACGTGACGGATCGACAGAGGAAGGGATCGCTCCTACCTTCCCCCTCCAATCGCCATCCCTGTGGTCCGGGGGCAGCGCCCCCGGTGTGAGGATGGGGGGAGGCATGTGTTCGGAAGTGCCGGGGGAATGACGCGTGCGATCAGAGGGGTCACCCCTCTGAAGAATTTTCATCGCCGTCTCGCGCCGGGGGGCGGCAATTGAACAGGTCTTCCACTGATCCTCATGTCCTGAAAAGAGCGATCTAAACCATTTCAACACCCGGAGATCGAGCGACGAGTAATTTTCATCCCGTATGCTTGAGGCGTGCCCCTCGCCTCATGAGCAATTTTACAGAGCCAGAAGATCTTTGATCTTCGACAGCGCCCCGGCGCGAGTGGTGGGAAGGTGTGGGATCTGAAAGCCGGCACCACGCCTCTCCCGATCTTTTTTTACTCTCCCTCTCCCTTCACCGCCGCCTCGATCACTTCGAGCGGCGCCTCGGTCTTCACCCCGGTCCCGACATAGTGGGTTCGCGTCGCCGCATACCCAGCGTCCTGCACCCGCTGGAGCATCACGTCCATCGCCGGTGGAGAGGTCCGCAGCCGCTTGGCCACCCGGTGGTAGTCGTAGAAGGAGGAGGTCGGGAGTTCGGCCCTGAGGAGAGGGAGGAGGCGGCCGAGATAGGCGGCCGTGCCCAGACCCATCGTCGGGAGACGGGCTTCCAGGTCTTCGAGGAGGCCGGGGTCGTTGATCGCCCCGAGCCAGAGGGGGCCGACCGGACTGAGGGCCTCCCCACAGCGCGGGCAGGTCCGGCTTTCCGGGAACATCCCGGCCTGCTCGGCGCGGAAGAAACAGTGCGGGCACTGGAGAATATACCCGATCCGGCCGCGGGTTTGCTCGGCGGCGCTGACCCTGGGCACCACCCTGAGGTGGAGGCGGATGAAGTGCTCGTGGGCGAAGCAGAAGAGGGGCCTCACCCCCCGGTCGTACTTGACCATCTGGCGCGCCGCAAACCCGAGGAGCACCCGCAGCCCCACCTCGCCGTGGTACTCGGTGTTCATCGGCCGCGCCCAGTACCGGCGCATCCCGGCCTTGAGATGGGCGCCGCAGAGCGGGGCGGTGTCGGTGGCGGTGATGCAGAGGAACCGTCTGGCGCTCCGGCACCCCGAGTCGGTGAAGGGCGCCGGCGTCCCGAAGGGGTCGAGGTCCACGCAGTCGAAACGGCGACTGCTCATCAGGGCGTTGGCGTCCTGGCAGGTCACCTCGGCGTCGAGGCCCAGGTCTCTGACATTGGCCCTGATCTCGGCCGCGGCCGAGGGGTCGATGTCGTTGATGGTGGCGTGGGTCCCGGTCTCGTTCGCGATCCGCAGCCCGCGCACGCCGGTCGCCCCCATCGCATCGAGGTATTCGGAAGGACCGACCGCCGAGAGGAAGAGGACGGTGGCGTCGCGGTTCGCCTCCATCCGTGGGTTATAAAATATGGGGGCCGAACCGGGGGGGAACTGGGTGTTCTTATCCTGGACCGGTGCAAAAAATGACGTCTTCCCCTCGGTGACCCGTACTCTTTCCATTGCGGCAGAGAGGTAGCCCTCTCAAAACCTTAATACCTTCCAGGCACCAATATCTACAGACACTGAGGGCTTGTGGCCTAGCCAGGATAGGGCGTCAGCCTCCTAAGCTGAATACCAGGGGTTCGAATCCCCTCAAGCCCGCTCGATTTTATCACTGCGAATGTATTCGCAGTCTTGGATATCTTTATGGGGCCTTCGGCCTGATCTCAAGTCGTGAGATCATGCACCGAATACTCCCGGCTCTTGTCCTCGGCGCGGCCCTCCTGATCGCGGGGTGCGCCACCGTAGACGACGCATCGCCTCCTGCACCCACAGTCGAGGGTGCGGCGGCGGAGAATGATACCGACTTTGCCCATTCGTATACCCTCAAGCCCCTTGAGGTCACGCCGTCGGCACCGCAGTACGCCCTTCCCCTCGACCCCGGCACTGTCACGAACTGGGAGGAGGTCGTCGCCGCCCTCTCCCTCGGCGAGGAGGAACAGGCCCTCCTCAAGGAGCACGGCTTCGTCGTCGCCGCCTATCCCTTCGGCGACCAGGACGAGATCGTCGGGCCGTACAGGACCCTCGGCGAGCATGACGTCCCGCTCTTCCTCTCCTCCGACACTCTTCTCCACCTCTACCATGCCCAGTTCGACGACACTCTGCGCCGCGTCGAGGAACGCGAGTTCTTCGACGACCTCCGGGCCCTCGACGTCGCCCTCCTCAACGCTTCCGAGAAAGCCTATCGACAGAGTTCGGGGGAGGCGAAGGAGGCGGCCAGGCTGAACATGGGCTATTATGCCGTGGCCGCGACGCTCCTCGCGCCCGACGCCGAACAGGTCGGCGACGGCTTCGACCCTGAGGACGTCAAACGCTATCATGTCGACGTCCCGGCACCGGTCCGCGACGAGGTCGAGGCCGAACTCGCCCTCATCGACCGGCAGGCCGGGCTTACCCCCTCGCCCCTCTTCTCGTACACCGAGGACTACACCCAGTACCGCCCGCGCGGCCACTACACTCAATCGGAAAGACTCAAAAATTATTTCCAGGCGATGATGTGGCACGGGCGGATGCCCTTCCTTCTCAACGCCACCCGGCAGGTTCCCGAGGAGGAGGCGCGCATCCAGACCGCGGCCGCCGCCAGGACCGCGGCGCTCCTCGCCGACGACCCCGACCTGATGGAACACTGGGACCGGGTCTACGAGGTCACCGCCTTCTATGTCGGCTACGCAGACGACCTCGGACCGGAGGAGTATATCGCCGCGATGGAGCGCCTCTTCGGTGGGGCGAAGCAGGACCTCACTCCCGACGAAGTCGATGCCCTCAGGCAGGAACTCCGGACCCTTGACCCGCCGGCGATCTACAGCGGGACCGGTTACCAGAATGTGGGCTCCCCTGAAGAGGCGAGAAAGGCGCTCAACGCCACCATGGGCTTCAGGTTCATGGGCCAGCGTTTTGTCCCCGACTCCTACTTCTTCTCCGAACTCGTCTACCCGTACACCGGCGAGTTCACCGGGGCCGGCGAACCCTTCACGCTCGTCGGAGGTTATCGGAGCGTTCCGACCGGCCTGGACGTGATGGCCCTCCTCGGCTCGGAACAGGCCCGCACCCTCCTGGACCGTGGCGAAGACAGCGCCTATGCAAAGTATGATCCGGCCTATGGCAGACTTGAGGCCGAACTCGCCGCGCTCAACGAGAGCGCGTGGCGCCAGAACCTCTACTGGGGCTGGCTGTACTCGCTCCGCCCCCTCCTCGTCGAGTTCGGGGAGGGTTACCCGACCTTCATGCAGACCTCCGCCTGGCAGGAGAAAGAACTCACCACGTCGCTCGCCTCCTGGACCGAACTCCGCCACGACACCATCCTCTATGCCAAGCAGAGTTATACGTTCGGCAAAGGGCCTGCCACCTCGCCCGAGAAACCCGAGATCCCTGGCTATGTCGAACCGGTACCCGAGGCCTACCACCGCCTCGGGGCCCTCAACGCCATGACCGCCGACGGGCTCTTCGACCTCGACGTCCTTGACCCCGCCGCGCAGCGGCGGCTCAGAGATCTCGGCGACGTCATCGATCGGTTCACCGACCTCTCGGTGAAAGAACTCGAAGGCGTTCCCCTCACCGCCGACGACCACGCCTTCATCAGGGACGCCGCCGAGACTCTCGACGACCTTGTGATCAACCTCGAGGCACGGACGACTCTGGTTGCCGACGTGCATTCTGATCCGTACGAAAAAATCGTCCTGGAGGAGGGCGTGGGTCCTGTCGACCTCATCGTCGTCGCCTGCCCCGAACCCGACGGTGCGGTTACCCTCTGCGCCGGCCCGGTCCTCTCGTACTATGAGTTCACGCACCCGCTCGACGACCGCCTCACCGACGAGGCCTGGCGGGAGATGCTCAGGGAAGCACCCCCGACCAGGCCCTGGTGGACCGGCGAGTACGCGGTGGTGGCGTGAGGTGCGCCGCATCCTCGTGGGTGCTGTGGTCCTCATCCTCTTTTTCTTTGTCTTCCTCCCTTCAACCAGACCGTTGCCCTGAATCTCTCCATCGAGTGGGTGGACGGGATCGGCTCGACGGTCTCCCTCCTGTTCTCTCCTGGGCCTCAATGCCTCAGTCACGTCCTCGACGCTCAGGGCCGCGCCAGGCGAGCAAGTGGAGGTGGTCGTAGAGACGAGGGCCTGTGACCTGGCCAGGATAGGGCGTCACCCTCCTGAGCTGAATACCGGGGATTCGAATCCCCTCAAGCCCGCTCGGTTTTATCACTGCGAAATTATTCGCAGTCTTGGATATCTTTATTGCGCCGTCGGCCCGATCTCCTGTCGTGAGATCATGCACCGAATACTCCCAGCCCTTATCCTTGGTGCGGCCCTCCTCGTCGCAGGGTGCGCTACCGTAGACGACGCATCGCCTCCTGCACCCACGCCTCCGCTCAAGGGTGCGGCAGTGACGGATGATCCCGGCTTTGCCGGGTATTATCCGTCCGAGCCCCTGGAGGTCACGCCGTCGGCACCGCAGTACGCCCTCCCCCTCGACCCTGCGACCGTCACGAACTGGGACGAGGTCGTCGCCGCCCTCTCCCTTGGCCCTGAAGAGCAGGCCCTCATCAGGGAGCACGGTTTCGTCGTCGCCGCGTACCCCATGGGGCCCGAAGACGACATGGTCAGGCCGTACAAAGTCCTCGGCGACCGGAACGTCCCGCTCTTCCTCTCCTCTGACACCCTCTACCACCTCTATCATGCCCAGTTCGACGACACCCTCAGCCGGGTCGAGGAGTCCGAGTTCTTCGACGATCTCCGGGCCCTCGACACCGCTCTCCTCAACGCCTCCGAGGAAGCCTATCGGCAGGCTTCGGGCGAGGCGAAGGAGGCGGCCAGACTGAACATGGGCTACTATGCCGTGGCCCTCGCCCTCCTCGACCCTTCAGACGTCGACGTCCCGGCCGAGGTCCGCGCCGGGGTCGAGGCCGAACTCGACCTCATCGAGGGGCAGGCCGGGCTTGCGTCCTCGCCTCTCTTCTCGTACTCCGAGGACTACTCGCAATACCGCCCACGCGGCCACTACACCAGATCGGAAAAACTCAACAATTATTTCCTGGCGATGATGTGGCACGGACGGATGCCCTTCCTCCTCAACGCCACCAGGCAGGTCAGTGAGGAGGAGGCACGCGTCCAGACCGCGGCCGCCGCAAGAACCGCAGCGGTCCTTGCCGACGACCCCGACCTGATGGCGCGCTGGGACCGGATCTACGAGGTCACCGCCTTCTATGTCGGCTACTCCGACGACGCCGGACCGAGAGAATATATCGCCGCGATGGAACGGCTCTTCGGCGGGGCAAAGCAGGATCTCGGCCCCGAAGAGGTCGAGGCCCTCAGGCAGGAACTCCAGGGCCGGAACCCGCCGTCGATCTACAGCGGGACCGGCTACCAGGTTGTCTATTCGCCTGAAGAGGCGAGAGCGATGCTCAACGCCACCCAGGGATTCAGGTTCATGGGCCAGCGTTTGGTCCCTGACTCTCACGTCTTTTCCGAAATGGTCTACCCGTACGTCGGCGAGTTCACCGGGACCGGCGAACCCTTCACCAT
Source organism: Methanofollis aquaemaris (assembly GCF_017357525.1). Classification (NCBI taxonomy): domain Archaea; kingdom Methanobacteriati; phylum Methanobacteriota; class Methanomicrobia; order Methanomicrobiales; family Methanomicrobiaceae; genus Methanofollis; species Methanofollis aquaemaris. Next base: position 2,105,462 of record NZ_CP036172.1, read on the forward strand.
GATCGACGGCGGCCGGAATGTCCCGACCGGCCTGGACCTGATGGCCCTCCTCGGTTCAGAGCAGGCCCGCACCCTTCTGGCCGAGGGCGGGGACAGTGCCTATGCAGACTATGACGCGGTCTACTCCGGGTTCGAGGCCGATCTCGCCGCGCTCAACGAGAGCGCGTGGCGCCAGAACCTCTACTGGGGCTGGCTGAACTCGCTCCGCCCGCTCCTCGGCGAGTTCGGGGAGGGTTACCCGACCTTCATGCAGACGCCGGCCTGGCAGGAGAAGGAACTCACCACCGCGCTCGCCTCATGGACCGAACTCCGCCGCGACACCATCCTCTATGTCAAACAGAGTTATACCGGCGGCGGCAGCGTGTCGGTCCCGCCTGAGAAACCCGAAATCCCGGGCTACGTCGAACCGGTCCCCGAGGCCTACCACCGCCTCGGAGCCCTCAATGCCATGACCGAAGAAGGACTCTCAGACTTCGGCGTCCTGGACGCCGCCGCAGAGCGGCGGCTCGGCACCCTCGGCGAGGTGATCGACCGGTTCACCGCGCTCTCGGTGAAAGAACTCGAAGGCGTCCCCCTCACCGCCGACGACCACGCCTTCATCAGGGACGCCGCCGAGACCCTCGACGACCTGGTCTCAGACCTCGAGGCCCGGACGACCCTGGTCGCCGACGTGCACTCAGACCCGTACCACGACCTCGTCCTGGAAGAGGGCGTGGGGTACGTCGACCTCATCGTCGTCGCCTGCCCGACCGCCGACGGTGCGGCCACCCTCTGCGCCGGCCCGGTCTTCTCGTACTACGAGTTCACGCACCCGCTCGACGACCGCCTCACTGACAAGGCATGGGTGGAGATGCTCAGGGACGACCCGCCGCCCAGGCCCTGGTGGACCGGCGAGTACGCGGTGGCGGCGCACCCCGTCACCGTCAGATAAGTGGGATTGAAATATCTCTCCCGCTCACCTCTTTCTCAGCATGCACGGCTATCTTGCGATCACCCGCCCGGTCAACTCGGTCATCGCCGGCCTCGCCGGGGTGCTCGGCTACCTCATCGCCACCGGCACGGTCAGGCCCGAGGCCGCGCTCCTCATCGGGATCGTCGCCCTCGTCACCGCCGCAGGCAACACCATCAACGACTACTGCGACGCCGAGATCGACGCCGTCAACCGGCCCGACCGTCCCATCCCCTCGGGCGCGGTCTCCGGGCGCGGGGCGCTCATCTATGCCGCCCTTCTCTTTACCGGCGGCGTCGCTCTTGCTCTCGTCACCAACCCCCTCTGCCTGGGGATCGCCGTCTTCAACTCGGTGCTCCTGGTGCTGTACGCGGTGCGCCTCAAGGGCACCCCCTTCCTCGGCAACCTCGCCGTCGCCTACCTCTCGTCGTCCATCTTTCTCTTCGGCGGGGCGCTTGCCGGGGCTGAAGGTCTTCTTGCGACCCTCCCGGTGGCCGGGGTCACCCTCCTCGCCATGCTCGCCCGCGAGGTGCTCAAGGACGCCGAGGATGTCGAGGGCGACCGGGCCGGCGGGGCCAGGACGCTCCCGATGCTCATCGGGGTGCCCCGTTCGGTCACCCTTGCCCTCGGCTTCGCCCTTGCGGCCGTCGTCCTCTCGATGCTCCCGGTCTTTCGCTGGTGGGGCCTCCCGTACCTCCTCGCCATCGGCACCCTCAATATCGCTGTCCTCTTCAGGTCGGCAGGGGTGCGCGGGTGCGACACGCCGGCCTGTGTCCGGACCTCCGGGGTCACCTCGACCCTGAAGAAGGGGATGTTCCTCTCGTTGCTGGTCTTCACCGCAGCCGCCATACTCTGCTGAGGTGAAGATTTCGGGATTATGACTTTTCCTCTGTCACATGGGATATCGGACGAATAATCGGAGTCATGATGAAGAAAAGGGTTTTATACTGTCGATTGATTTCCTCATCAAAAATATAAACAAACCGAAACCTTTTCTATCCGTCCCCCGCATGATCGTGTTGAGAGCATGAAGGTCTATCAGCGCGGGGACACCTATATCGCACCAAAGGGCTCTTTTTTTGATGGGAATGTCCACATCCCGGGAAACTTTATCGTCCCGCCTGAAACCCATATCTGGGGCCGGCTCGATGTCGACGGCTGTCTCGAACTCGGGCCGCTCTCGACCGTCGGGGAGGACGTCACCTGCGGCTCAGGAGTTATCGGCCGGGGCGTGCGGATCAAGGGGAAACTCTCCTCGGCAGGCGATGTCACCGTCTCCGACCAGGCCGTGATCAATGGGGTCACCGCGCAGGGGGACATCATCCTCAGGCCAGGGGTGCGGGTCGGCGAGGTGAGGAGCGAGGCCACCATCTATGTCTGCGGCAAGATCGTCTCGACCAAACTTACCGGGAAGAACGTGAAGGTGTCGGGGAACTAGGGGCGAGTCAAGAACAAAATATCGCCAACGCGATGCAATTGAACGAGATCTCTCTCTCTCATCGCGTGAAAAGGACGTAGGGGACGACACCACCCTCTTCATGTTCCTCTCTCTGTCTTCCTGTTCCTATCGCAATCCCGGGGGTCCGGAATGAAGATGGGAAGGTGGCATAAAAGATCCTGAAGAGAGGGGGGTCATTCTCGCCCCTGCCTCCCGTACCCCTGCTCTCAGTTGTTTCCTGGAGCACTCGTCGGGGCAAGCCCGATCTCTGCGATCTCGACAAGGTCGCTCCAGTCAAGAATGGTCTCGACGCACCCGTCCTTGAGGGTGATCACGCCCATCCCGATGAGGCCGATCTTGTCGCAGAGTTCGAGCCCTTCTTTGATCTCCATCAGGCACCCGACCCCGATGATCGCCTCGGGGCGGTGCTGCTTCACCATCCTCTTGATAAAGGTCGAGCCCGGGACGATGAAGACCCGGTAACCCATCTCTTCAAACGTGTCGATCTCAGAGCCGATTGCACACCGCTTGCACCGGCGGCAGACCAGCCCCTCCGGGGTGAGGGAGGCGGGGCAGTCCCCTGCCCTGAGGCACTGAGGCAGGAAGATTGCCCTTTTTTCCACCGGCGTATCCCCAAACATCTTCATGTTCATGGTGTTGTGGAGCCTGATGAAGAAGGTGACCAGATCCTTGTCGTCGAAACCAAAGAACTTGCAGATCCCCTTGATCATCCCCTCAAGGAGGACCATCCCACTTTTCATCAGCCGTGGGAAGTAAAAATGCCCGCTCCTGACAGAAATAGTGGCAATGCTCATGACGACGACTGCACCGACAAACATTCCGATGAAGATCAGGACCGTGATCTCGCCGATGAGGGTCACCAGCGGGGTCCAGAGCGGGCTTGAGAAGAACATGCTTGCCATACAGTAAGGGAAGATAATTTAAATATTCCGGGGTTCGGGCATCAGGTCGAAGGGAGGCCTGAAGACGCCCTCCTCGGTGACGATCCCGCTCACCAGGTCGAGGGGCGTGGCGTCGAAGGCGTAGGTGGTGCACCGCACGCCCTCCCGCACGATCCGCCTGCCATTGAAGACGGCGATCTCATCCTCGTCGCGCTCCTCGATCACCACCTCGGCCTCGCTCCTCACGGTATCGAAGGTCGAGAGGGGGGCGGCCACATAGAAGGGGATTCCGTGGTGCCGGGCACAGACCGCGTGCATGTACGTGCCGATCTTGTTGAAGACGGCGTCGCGGGTGATCCGGTCGGCCCCGACGACCACACAGTCGATCTCTCCTCTGCGCATCAGGAACGCAGCGGTCGAGTCGGTGATCACCCGCACCGGGATCCCGTCCTCCGCGAGTTCGAAGGCGGTGAGGCGCGCACCCTGCAGGAGCGGTCTGGTCTCGCAGGCCGTGACCGAGACCTCCTTGCCGGCCTCGACCGCCGAACGGACGACACCGAGCGCCGTCCCCCAGGTCGAGCAGGCGAGGGCCCCGGCATTGCAGTGGGTGAGCACCCTCGCGCCGTCGGGGATGAGCGCCGCCCCGTGTCTCCCGATCGCCCGACAGGTCGCCTCGTCCTCGGCGGCGATCCGGTCTGCCTCCGCGACCGCCGCCTCCTTCGCGCTCTCGACGGTTTCGGCCGTTCCGGCGGCGGCGAGCACCCGGTCGATCCCCCAGCCCAGGTTCACTGCGGTCGGCCGCGTCCCTCTGAGGTACCCGGCGGCGTCGACGAGCCCGGCAAGAAAACCCTCCATATCCCCGGCCTCGCTCTGCATCGCGGCCAGGGCGACTCCGTATGCCCCGGCGATCCCGAGGGCCGGCGCCCCCCTGACCTCGAGCCGCCTGATCGCCGTGGCAAGCCGTTCGGGGTCGGTGCACCGCACTGTCTCCAGGCGTCCGGGGAGGAGGGTCTGGTCGATGAAGACGATGACCTCGCCCTCGCGGGCGATGGTCCGCGGGATCAAAGGTCCACCTTCAGCGCGTCCTGATAGGCCCGCATCGCCGCGGCCCCGGCCATCGCCACCGAGTCGGGGATATCTTTCGGGGCGACGGCAGTCCCGGCCACATAGATGCCCGGCCTGAGGGTCGAGACGGTGTCGGTCTTTTCGTCTTTGATCTGCACGAACCCGGTCGTCTCCAGGGTGATCCCGAGCCGCCCCGCGAGGGCCTCGGCACCGGTCGGGGGCTGCATCCCGACCGAGAGGACGACGAGTTCGGGGTGGAGGAACTCGACCTCCGCGGTCTCGGTGTTCTCGACCATCAGTTCAAGCCCGCCGTCCTTTGCGGCGATCTCGCCGGGCATACCGCGGAGGAACCGAACGCCCATCGCCTGGGCCCGTTCGAAATATTCCTCGTAGCCCTTCCCATAGGCCCTGATGTCCATGTACAGCACGGTCACCTCGGTCTCGGGATGGTGCTCCTTGATCAGGATGGCGTTCTTGACCGCCGCCATGCAGCAGACGCAGGAGCAGTACGGGCGGTCGATCTGCATGTCCCGCGACCCCACGCACTGGAGGAAGGCGATGCTTTTCGGCACCGCACCGTTCGAGAGCCGGCGCAGTTCGCCGCCCGTCGGGCCGCTCGCGTTGATCATCCGCTCGAACTCGAGGTTGGTCACGACGTCGGGGAGTTTGAGGTAGCGGAGGTTGGCCTTGCGCGAGGGGTCGAAGGTAGTGTACCCGGTGGTGACCACCACGGCGGCGGCCCTTACCTCGATCTCTTCTTCGTGATCTTCGTCGTCCCTGAGCACAGCGTCCTTACCGCAGGCCTCGTAGCAGAGCCCGCAGTCGATGCAGTGTTCGGCGTCCCTGACCGTGATGTTCGGGACGGCCTGCGGCATCGGTTTGTATACCGCCTTGCGCACCCCGATCCCGGCGTCGAAGTGGTTGTAGACCTCGACCGGGCAGACCTCGGTGCAGTCACCGCAGCCGTTGCACTCTTTCTCGTCGATGTAGCGGGGGTGGCGAAGGAGGCGGACGGTGAAGGCCCCGACCTCGCCCTCGACCCCGACGACCTCGGTGCAGGTGTGGAGGGTGACGAGCGGGTGGCGCTCGACGTCGACCATCTTGGGCGAGAGGATGCACATGGAGCAGTCGTTGGTCGGGAAGGTCTTGTCGAGCATGGCCATGTGCCCGCCGATCGTCGGTTCGCGCTCGACGAGGTGGACGGTCACCCCGTGGTTGGCGAGGTCGAGCGCCGCCTGGATGCCGGTGATCCCGCCGCCGACGACGACCACCTCAGCCATGCCGGTACCCCGCGGCCAGTTCGACGTAGATGCGTGCGTTCTCCCTGATGTGCTCGCGCTGCTCGGGACCGACCTCCTTGACGACCTTGCCGGGCACACCGAGGACCACCGATCCCGGCGGGACGACCTTGCCTTCGGTGACCACCGCGCCGGCGCCGATGATCGAGCCTTCACCGACGACCGCTCCGTTCATCACGATCGCGCCCATCCCGACGAGCACCTCGTCTGAGATGGAGCATCCGTGGACAATGGCGCCGTGTCCGATCGAGACCCGTTCGCCGATGATGGTCGGGTGACCGGTGCTGCCGTGGACGACGGCGTTGTCCTGAACGTTGGAGTCGGCGCCGATGACGATCCTGTCCCGGTCGCCCCTGACCACGGCGCCGAACCAGACCGCCGCTCTATCGCCGAGGGTGACGTCGCCGAGGACGGTGGCGTTCTCCGCGATGAAGACCTCGTCGCCGATGCGCAGATTGTGGTTCATAATTATAGTATGGGTTCCCCATGACTATCAATGAAGATTATGGTCGGGGGAACCTTCTCTCCCCTTCATGCCGGGCACAGGAAACTGATCTCGCGCTCGTTCGAACTCGCCGGCCCTGAGGGTCTGGTCGTCGTCGGGCTCTCGTCCGACAATTTTGCGGGCAGGAAGAGCCACCCGGTCATGACCTACGAGGCGCGGAAGGCGGCGCTTGAACGGTATATCGAGAGTCTCGGCACCGGGACGACGTGGGAGGTGGAGGCGCTCAACGACCGGTACGGCTCGGCGCTGGAGGTCGACTTCGATATTCTGGTCGTCTCTGAGGAGACGTTGCCGGTGGGTCTTGAGATCAACAAACTCCGCCGGGCCAAGGGGAAGAGGATGGTGGAGATCCACCAGATCGCCTGTGTCCTCGCGGAGGACGGGAAGTGGATCTCCTCGACCAGGATCATCAGGGGCGAGATCGACGATGCGGGACGGATGATGCGGTGAGGGTGGATTATTTTATTCAGTCAGGAAAATGCGCCGATGCCTTCGGAACCCTGCCTATCCGGAAAATAGGTGAATCTGTTCGCCCTCGTCATACAGATTCGTCCTCGACGCACCAGTCCATCAGTTGAGCCGCGCGTAATTCTTCTGCCCCCGTATAATCGACGCCGTAAATGTCCTGGTAAAAGGACAGCACCCATTCGTTCAGGTCTATGTCTTCAAATCTGTCGGGATATGTCGACTTTGCAATGACCATCATGTTGATCGGATATTCCAGACGTTCTGCGGAGTTTCTGGGTGCATAGGGGAGGGACGTGACGTGGTGATCTTTCACGGCGTCGAGTTCCCGGAGATTTCTGTAATAGGGTGCGTAATACAGTTCGTCGGGCGGATGATACCCGCTGGCCGTACCGAGAATGATGACGTCCGGGTTCATGGCAAGGACCTGTTCGGTGTTTATGACCTGGAACGTACCCACATCAGATCTGTACGCGTTTTTTGCATTGACAACATTTTCGACGATGTACGATTCGGTCGTCTTCAGTCCCCAGGCTATTCCCGCGGCAGTCTCGGTCCTGTGCATGGAAGAGAGTCCGAAGAGCAGCACACCGAGTTTTTGATCGTCAGATATATTTTGCGTCCTTTCTCTGATCCGGTCCTCCCGTGACTCCAGTTTTGCTATGATTTCTTCTGCCTTCTTTTCTTCTCCGAAGACGTTGCCGATGATCCGGATTTCGTCTGATATTTCGGTGGGGTCGGCATTTTTAGCGCATTCGGGAGTATACAGAACAACAACCGGAATGCCGAGCGATTCGATCATTCTGATGCTTTTCTGTGCGTTCTCGTCCTCTCCGGAGAGAAATGACGAACTTCCGAGGCGTATGATGACCACGTCCGGTTTGAGGGAGGCGAGCGTCTCAAGATTCATTGCCGAACCGTAATCCATGAACAGGGGAAGGTCTTTGAGATGCGGTGAGAGAGCAAGCGCGACATTCTTTCCTCCCTCGATTGACAGGTTTCTTCCATTGTCAAGGGAATAGCTGTAGTTAGAGACAAATTGGGAACCCTTCGACCCGAGGCCGACGATCGTGTCGTCGACACCGAAGATATACATCACTTCCTCGACGAGGCCGTCCGATACGGTCGCCACTCTCTCGATTTTCGCGGGTATCGTGACTTCGATGCCGCGGCTGTCCGTCACCGTTCTGACCTGCTCGTTTGCGATTGCGTTATCCGGGGTTGTTTCCTGCGTTTGCATGCACCCGCAAAAGGCAACCGCCGAGACCAGGATGCAGAAGACGATTGCTGTCTGAATTTTCATGTTCTCGCCTCCGGCACACAAAATGAGATCATGTAGTTGTACCCGAGATCTGCCAGACCGATCCTTTCAAAGCCGTAGTGCGATATGATCGGTTCAAGTTCTTCCGCCGATATGCGCATCCTGAACGGCGGGCCGAAATGCATCTCCTCTTTTTTGCATTCGATGACGACCAGGCGCCCGTGTCTCTTCAGGACGCGTCGAATGTCTGAAAAGAGCGTCTCAGCCACCTGATCGAGGTCGAGGGCGTGGAGGACCGTGACGAGGAAACAGACATCAATGGTGTCGTCGTCGAAGGGCAACCGCTCTGAGAGATCGGCGACCGTTGCCGTGATATTTTTCAACCCGGCTAAATCCGCTTTTTTCATCAGGGCGTCGGCCAGATCTTCCCGTATGTCCACGGCAATGACCGACCCCTGGTCACCGACCTCTCGTGCGGCATACAGGGAATATTCGCCTGCTCCGCAACCGAGGTCGAGGAAGACGTCTCCTTTCTTGAGGTTCACTTCCTGAAATATCCGGTCCGGGTCGTGCATCCAGAAACTGCTCGGACTTCTCTTTCCGTGGCCGCCCTCGCCGTGACGGCACACGGGCCTCTCTGTGTCCTCCATGGTGGTGTGTCTCCTCCTTCTGTCTTCATGCTTTTTCGACGATGCCTCTGCCTTCAACTTCCCGATATTTCCTGCTGCACATGAAACACATCCCTGTATCTCTGTCGATCTTTGTGGCCATCACGATCTCCCCGCACTGCGGGCAGACGGCGCTCGCCGCTATCGGGGCGTAGTCGGGAATGTCGGGAACAACGGTTTCAGCGACGAATATTTTTTCAAAGGGGAGTTTCATCAGTGCAAAAGCGGCTTCCTGTCCTTTTTCTCTGAAACTTTTCTCTTCTTCCGGTGTTCCCGCCCGGTTCATGATGACTTTTTCCATCAACGGGTAGAACTCGGGGACGGCGTCTCCGACATATTTCTTGAACTCGGGCCTGGCTCGTATGCGGACTCCTTCTTCTTTTCCGCGGACGGCAAACGTGACCGCAAGTTTTCCGAGGTCGCGGTAGATGAGGGAGTTGTTTCCCAGCGTGCACCCCGAAACCGCCTGGACGCCGTCGGCGAAGCAGGCATTGATCTCGACGATTGCAAGGAGGTTCTCCATAACGCCGTCTGAGTTCATGCAGTCCGGGCCGAGAAGGTGCAGGCCGTACATCGAGGCCATCACGCCGAGGGCGCTGCCCGGACAATAATGCCCGTGAATTTCCGCCGTTTTTACCAGACAGGTCGCGATATCTTTCTTTCGAAGCGCCTCTCCGAACTCTGCCCGCGGGTTTATTCTCAATTTTTCGATCCTCGCGCTCTCGAGCACACCTGAACAGAACAGGTCTCCGGCATTTTCATTGACATTCTCTTTCATTTCATCACTCTCTTTGTATTCGTTCATGATCGCATCCATCCATTCGGGAACAAAAGTGTCGTTCTGCGGGAATTGTTCACCCACATAGGGTTTGAGGTCCAGGACCGGGCTTCTGTCGATTGCGTCCAGACCAGAGACGGTCAATGTGGTGCCGTCCCTTCCCAGCAGCCGGACCACCGTCATCAGCAGAGGGTTTGGGCGGGCCGGGCTGCAGGTGGAAAAGATGCCCTTTAACGGGTAATCGGTACGGCCGACAGGGTGAACTTTTTTCAGGGACCGACCGGTGTCTGAAACCTCGTGACCCCAGTAGAGAACCACGATGTGGGAGAAGTCTTCGATGCCCTCGAGGAGATCGGCCATCTCCTCCTGTATGACGATCTTCGAACGCGCGTCCGATGCTTCATGAAATTTTTTCAGTGCGGTGCCCGGTTCATCGTTCAGTTTCAGGCCGTCGCCGTCCGCGACGAGTTGCGGTGCTGCCAGATCGTTCCTGATGATCCCGATGGGTTTCAGCGTGATAGCCTCCGCTAGTGTCGTGTCTGTTTGTTCCATTTTTTTGTCTCCTGGTCTAAAGGGTCTTTATTTCTTCAAAACTCCTTTTTAGAATCTCTTTTGCCTGGTCTATCTTCTCTTCGGGAAGTTTTTCTACATAGAACCTGATGTCCATCATGAGATGGATCAACGAAATATTCTCTTCTCCGAAAATTTCGAGGTGCATTTTTTTAAAAAAATTCACTCTCTCTTCAGACCCTTCTCTTTCGTTTTTGAAGTTCGAGATCGTTTTTTCTCCTGCATCTGTCAGTTCGTATGTTGTCTTTGAGCGCTTTCCGACTTCTTTTACTCTGATGAGTCCCTCCGATTCAAGAGATTTTAACAGGGGGTACACGGTTCCTTTGTTCGGAACCCACGTCCCCTCGGTCTGTTCGGCGATCTCCTTGAGGAGGTCGTACCCGGATTTCGGCTCTTTCTCCAGGGAGTGGAGGATCAGGACGGTGAGCAGTCCTCTCTCTTTTCCTTTTTCGGGGGTGAATTTCCAGATGCTGTGCATAATTCTCTCGTGTTTTGAGATCGGTGCGGTGACATTTGAAGGTTTTTATGCCAACGGTTTGGTAACAACCTATTGTCACAACATTGTTATAAGAGTTGCGTATTGTGTGATCACAACACAGCGATATGTCACATCGTCCGATCCGGTACCCTGCTCTCTCAAAAATCGGAGAGGAGCGGAAGACCGGCGCTCTTCCCCTGGTGTGCGAATACCTACAGATAATACAGGAACGATTCTATCTTTGTTTTCGTATTCTCATTTTCGTTCCCGTCGAATGTCAGGTTGAGAATCGGTTTTGACCTGTTGCGTTCATCTCCCTGGTGCAGGGTATTGAGTGCGATTCCCGTATTTTCATAGATCGACGCCACCGTTATGATGCCGTCGATTACTGCCCCGGCACACCGGGTTTTTGCTCCCCGGTATCTCCCGAAGGCGCCGGCATAATAGCCCAGGGTGCTGTCGGCCGTTGCGGCAAGACTCTTCACGTGCTTTTCGAAGGGACTGTACTCTGAGAGACACCCGGATATCTGTGAGATGGCGTCTTCAAACACCTCCAGTTTCTGGTGCAGCATCGTTTTGTTTTTCTTTCCGTTTTGAACGATGAAATCGTTCCACAGGAGCCACATGGATTCGCTCAGGGGAGCGTAGACCACCCGATGGTGGTTCTCTTCGATGTTTTTGAACGTTGCATTGTTTAAATAGTCGTTGAAGAGGATCATGGGTTCGCCGATTGCGAGAATGGTCTTTTTGTAGTTCTTTGCACGGTGTTCGGCACACATGTTCCCTGCCAGCTCTTTCAGGAATTCGAGGTGGAGACGACCGTCCTGAGACGCTTCGAGGACCATGTCGAGATAATCGTCTCTCCGCTCCGGGGGTGCATTGCGGACGATGTCTCCTGCGATCAGGACGAGAAAGATGGTGTCGAGATCGGTCGCGTCTTTCAACAGCGCGTCCTCGACAAATGGAGCAACGACGGCGATATCTTTCAGTTCCTTTGCATCCAGAATCGTTCTCAGGATGCGGTTGTACTGGCCGTCGACTTCTGCTCCCTCGGACTGCGGGATGAGTATTGCAGACGGTTTTTCATGATCCGTGCGAGTATCGAAGAAATTCACGACGTCTCCGATCAGAGCGATCAGAGAAAAATATTCGTTCGTTAAGGCGTATTTCCGCCCGGCGTTTATGCTGCCGAAGTCGGGTGCCGGCAGCGTTTGTGCATGTATCCCGGCGTTTTTCAAAGATGCACAGTAGATGTGCGAGTACGGGTAGATGTTCGGCACATAGATCGTCGCCCCGTCCTCCAGTTCCGCACGATCGGGCGTGATATTCGCTCTCCGGTGAGCCACCTTTCCGGGATATGTTTCCAGGGCATCTGCCGTTCCGGCGGGAATGGTATTCAGGCTGTTGATAAAAGCTTCGAGTCGCGTGATCACGCCGACATCTGAAGAATGTTCGTCGACCTCGATGTTCAGATAGGGTTTCCCATCCATAATTTCCCTGAAATAATGGGAAAAAACCGTGTCCGGACCGCACCCGTGATGGGTCAGGAATATTGCGTAGAGGTTCGGATGTGCTTTGACGATCTGCGCCGCTTCGAGGATGTGCTGACCGAAGGGCCAGTACATATTCGGGTGTTCTTTCGAGATGTCGCCTCCGGGCAGGTTGTAAAATGCCAGGACTTTATAGCCTTTTTCTGCAAGTCTGTCGGGAATTCCAAGGTTCAGTGCCGGGTCGGACACCCCGTACGTCTTTGAGATGATGACAAACGCTTTTTCGTCGGGCCTGAGATTTTTCACCAGTTCTCTGCTGGTTTCTTCGATCCTGGTCTCGAAATCGAGGAATGCTTTCATTCCTTTCTGGAGGGCCATGAGCGTTTCTTCGGGATCTTTTCCAAGTTTCCGCCCGAGATCCATGAAACTTTTTTTCATGAATTCTTCTCCGAGACTGAACCCGAATGTCGGCGAGAGGAGTTTGATACCTTTTTTGTCAAGTTCCATCGCCTTGTTGACCATCTTGAAGGCGATCTGCATATAGGGACAGCCATAGTCCTGCCTCGAATGGGAACCCGGGTGGGGTACGGTGAAGAGATCAGGGAAGAAAATATAGTCCACCTTTTTTTGTACCAGTTCGGCGACGTGGCCGTTGATCAATTTTACCGGATAGCATGTTTCATCCAGCGAGTACTCCTGGCCCAGCCTGACGGTTTCTTCATTGGTGGGATCCGACAGAATGACATTGAACCCAAGGTCCCTGAAAAAGGTGCTGAACATGGGGTACATGCCATAGGTGAAGAGTGCCCGCGGGATGCCGATGATCGGCTTGTCTTCATCATATGAACCATCGTATCCTTCGAAGATCAGTTCATTGACTCTGTTGTCAAATCTTGATTCGGTCTTTGGTGTTTCACTTTTCAGGGTAATCCTGGGAGCATCGCGAATATCAAATCCTTTGAATTTTGTTTGGGCTGTGTTCATCTCGTCTTTTGTCAGAATTGCCGCACCGTAGGCACCGGTGACACTAAAAAACGGGGGGACAATAATTTCTTTGCCGGTGAGCGCTCTGAAAGCATTGACAACTCCCTGGTTGTATGCGATGCCCCCCTGGAGGAATATTTTCTCTCCTATTTTATTCTGCCCGACAACTCTATTCAAATAATTTTTCGCGATGGAGTAACAGAGTCCGGCGGCAATGTCGTCGATTTTCGTGCCGCTGGATAAATGTGTGGCAATACTTGTTTCGATAAAAACGGTACATCTCTCGCCAAGATGAACGGGGTGGCGACTGTTGATCGCGATGGTGCCGAAATTGTTAATGGGTATATCAAATTTTTTTGATTGCTCTTCGATAAATGAACCCGTGCCCGCAGCACAGATTTTGTTCATCTGGAAATCGGTCACCATGCCGTCATGAAGGCTGATGTATTTGGAGTCCTGTCCGCCGATTTCGAATACCGTATCAACATCTCTGTCGATGGTGGTCGCTGCTTTCGCCTGTGCGGTAATTTCGTCTTTGATCACGTCGGCCCCGATCAGTCTCCCGATCATATGCCTGCCCGATCCGGTGATCCCCACGCCCAGAATATTTATTTTGTCCCCAATTTCATTTTTTAATTCATTGAATCCTTTTTTTACTGATTGAAATGGATCTCCGAGTGTTTTGAGATATCGGTAGGACAGAATCTCGTTGTACGGGTTCATGAGCACAAGATTGGTGCTGGTCGATCCGACGTCTATGCCCAGGTAGCAGTCGCTTTTTTCGCTTTTTTCACCGAATGGTTTGCAAAGATGTTTTCTTTTGCTGTCTCCATCGCCGAAGGCGTTGAGTGCCGGCAGTTCATCTTCCCCGGTATCGATGATGGATCTGTCATCCGCACTATCCAGGATATCCAGGATGTCTTTATAGCGGAGCCGGAGATGATCGTTTTTTGCAACTCTCGCTGCACCCACGGCTGCGGTATTCCCACATTTTTCGCAGACAACCAGTTCATGTTCTCTTAAATTGAGGACATCTTTAACCGCGCCAACAATGGCGTCGTTATAGGCTACTCCTCCTGTCAGCATGATGGGTTTTTCAAGGGGGAATTTTTTAATGACCGTTCCGCGATAATTCCTTATGAGGGCATACGCAAGTCCCAGAAGAATATCTTCTATCGGGACTCCTTCTTGCTGGTGATGAATGATGTCGGTTTTTGCAAAAACGCTGCATCTTCCGGCAATCCTTGGGATAAATATTGCATTTGCGGCATATGATGAATAGTCTTCAATATCAAGATTGAGTCTTGATGTTTGTTCTTCCAGAAAAGATCCTGTTCCTGCCGAACAGCTGGAATTCATTGAAATTTGAATGGTTGATCTGTTGTCCTTGTTCAGTCCTGTGATGTATTTTGCACTCTCTCCACCGATTTCGATGATAGATTTTATGGTGTCCTGTATGGTGAGGCATCCCTCTACCAGTGCCAGGACGTCGTTTATGTGCTGAATAGTCCAATTTCTGGTTGTGAATTTGCTTTCACTCCCGGTCACCGCTCCGGTCGTTATATTGTCGAGATTATATTTTCGTGGGATTTTTTTCAGGATTTTTTTCAGGGTTTCTTTGATTTTTCCTTTGTGCAGGATGTAATCGGTGTAAACGATTGCGTTTGAGTCATTGAGCAGTGCGATTTTCACTGATGAGTAGCCGATATCAATTCCTAAACTATATACCGGATTGAATTCGGTGATCTCACACAGGTGGTGGCTGTCTTCATCTTTTATTACGATTTCCGACATTTTTTCGAGCATTTTACATCTCCTCTCTGCGTTTGACGTATAGGGGATCGTCAATAGTTAATTCTCAAACTGTATATTTTCAAACAGTTCACAATCAAACTGTGAAGGATAGGTCCATTGTTAGGGGCATAAATAGATTTGCCGAACAAAATTTGATTTTCTGGCGTTTCTGGAACTTTTCCGATCGATGGAGGGTTTTCGTCTCCCTAGATTCAAGGCGCAATTGGCCCATCTTTCTTTTGTCGAGAATACTCTGGTTCTTATCTTATTTCTCCTTGAGATTTCCTGACCGATGCGGTTTATGGAAGGGCACCCCTCTCTCCGGGACGCGAGGTCGCAAAGAGCACGATCGTGTTGATGCAGCGCCTTCTCAATGAGTTCTTCACCCCCGAGGAGTGCGAGATGGTGGAGAGGGCGCGGCGGGCACGTGTGGAGACGCAGTATTATGTTGCCGGTGATGTCTCCGGGACATACGCTGAGAGGCTTGCACAACAGGTCCCGCGATTTCTGGTGAAGTGCAGGGGCATTGTCGACGGGTTGAACGAGAGGGAGGTGCAGGCACTGCGCGAGAGATATCGTGTGTTGATCGAGGAGAGCGGGGAACGGCAGTGAGGATGAGTGGGGGCGGCCCCTCTCTTCTCTATGAGCATATCCCAAAAGTCCAGAGTTCGATCAATCAGCTGGATCAGGACTTTTTTTCAGCCATTCTTCTGTCTTCCCTGCTTCAATCGCCATCTCGGGATTTTCATAGGCAACGTCCCCGGCGTGATTGATGGAGGAAGGCAAAACCGGTCAGACTTGCCGCCCACAGAGAGAATAAAGCATGTTCCCTCACTCTCTCCTGCCGGGGGGAGACCCCCCGGACCCCCCACGACGAAGATAGGGGCGGGGCGGCAGCAATCTCTTGAACGACGCCGTGCTTCATAGACCTCTTACTCTCACATAGAACGGCCAGGGAGTTTTGGGATGACCTCTATGAAAGGATTTAGAGATGACCTCACGGTATATTTTTCATCATCCCCGTATTCCGCATCCAGAGATAATACGGCAGGAAGAACGGCCAGAAGAGGAGAACCCAGATCGCCCACGACTGAGGTTTCCATGTTCTGATCTCCCTGAGTTGCTCGGGTTCCGCCTCTTTTCCGGCACCGATCGCTCTCGCGTCAAAATAGACGACCAATGCACTGAGAACCGCCAACACGGTCATGAGAACGGTGGCGACACCTCTCCCGCCGAGATTCAAGATTGCCGTCGTCAACAGTCCGGCAAGCAGGATCATGAGCACCACGCCTGGCCTATCCAGCCAGGATTCGGTTCCGGAGGCATCGCCGGTCATCGGATGTCCTCCCGCATGAACCTGACCCACGCCACCCCGAAGAAGGCCGCAGGCATCGCGAGCAGGGCGATGACGTTGCAGGCGATGCCTTGCATCTCGCCGCCAGGCCGACAGACAACATTCTGGACCGCCTGATAGTTGCCGGTCGGAGAGATAAGCGTGACGATATCGGTGATCATCTGTTTCTGCGTCATGTATCGTCTCGACGCCTTCTCATAGGCTTCGAGATCTTCGCTTTCTATCGTGTCGCCGGATGTTACCCCGACTCTTGTGTAGGTCGAAGAACTCTGCTGGTATGCGTAGGTGGAGGTGCCGGGAAGGTCGGGGGGATCGCCGAAGATGGCCGAGTATACCGGGCCGAACGTGAAGATCGGGATGAACGAAGAGAGGACGATCATCACGATCAGAGCATACAGCAGGGCGCTCCCGCTGTCCTTCGAGACCGCCGACATCAACAGGGAGAGTGAGAAGAACGTGAACATCAGGAGGAACGAAACCACACCAGAGATCAGTATGCGTACCATCTCTTCGTGGTCCGGGACAAGTCCGAAGATGCTCATGATCGCAAGGGAGACAATCAGGACGATCCCCATCGCGAGGGCGATCGCTCCCAACCCGCCGAGGGCCTTGCCGTTGATCACTTCGTCCCGGTATATCGGATGGGATAGCAGAATTTTCAGAGTTTTGTTCTCTTTTTCCCGGGTCACCAGGTCGAAGCCCATGGCGATCCCGAGCACCACGCCGATACTGGCGGTCAGGATCCCCATCTGATAATAAACCGAGAGGATGGATGGTTTCATGCCGGCAAGATCGCCGTCGACCGTAAGGTCTTCGCTCTGGGTAATCGTCTGGACCGCATTGTAATCGGCGATATCCTTGCTATACTGCACAACTCCGGCAATCATGCCGACAGCGGCGATGACGACCAGGATCCCGAGGAGGAGATGAAACCGCCTGCTCCGGATATGATCTGAAAATTCCTTTTTTGCTATGATACGCAGCCCGTTTGCAGTCATGGTTCCTGGATTTCTGTGCAATTGAGCGGCCCATATAGATTCTGTCACAAAGTGTTACCCATCAGGGATGAACCTCGGGCTCAAGCATATTGGATGAAAATTATCAGGTGTCTCTGGATTGAGCATGGATCCTTGCTTTCTTCTTTAGAGCAGGACACCACGTGGGAACGCCATCATTGCCACCCCCTGCCTCTCCTCGTCGTGAGGGTATGGGGAGTCTTTCCCCGGCGCGAGAGTGTGGTGAAGATTTTACGATCGGGGTGGCCTCTCAGATTGAGATGCCTTCCCCCATGAATCGCACCGGGGGCTCCGCCGCCTATCTTCTTCGGGGGTCAGCCATCCTCCCGGAGTGATATCCATCCTTGGGGTGGGAAGGCACACTATTGAGAGATGATCCATCTCTCACCCTGCTCATAGCGTAGTGAGCCTGTACGCGCATCCATCCCTGTGATCACAGAGAAGGTATCAGGGCCAGGGTCACTTATTGGGGATTTCATTCACTGCGAAATCTTGCTGTCTGGATTTCTGAGTAGTCGTGTGATCCATATGAGGGGTGGCACGCCGGATCATCACACTTCTCTTCATGGGAGAGGATAGGCAGTAGGACAGATTTCTGAAAGGTATTATCTCAACCACTGTGTTCTTTACCAGTCCTGGGCATTCTCACGCTTCCCTCCCGACCCGATGGAAATCTATAAATATGTTCATAGTACTTTCATTCTATTGTAGTAGAATATCGAGAACACTCGCAATCGATCCCGGGCTACAAAGGAGCCGTACACATGGCGATCAAGTTGTTTGACTCTGAATTGAAGGTCATGGATGTCCTCTGGAAAGAGGGAGATACCACTGCAAAACAGATTGCAGAAATCTTGAATGAGCAGGTGGACTGGAGCAAGACGACTACCTATACGGTCATCAAAAAGTGCGTGGATAAAGGAGCGATTCAAAGGAGCGACCCGCACTTTGTGTGTCACCCGCGTATCACGCGAGAAGAAGCACAGGAGTTTGAAACAAATGAACTCATTGTGAAGATGTACGACGGTGCTGCCGACCAACTAGTCGCCTCTATATTAGGGCGTAAGGATCTGTCCAGAGACGAGATCGAGCGCCTGAAGCAGATTGTCAACAGTCTGGAATGAGGTGGCGGATATGTCGATTATAGGTATGACACTCTCCGCGTCTGTCCTCATTCTGGTGGTCGTGGTGATCCGTGCACTTTTTCTCCACAGAGTTCCGAAAATAACATTTTTGGCGCTGTGGGGTATTGTGTTGTGCCGCTTGCTCGTTCCGTTTTCCATACCGTCGCGGTTTAGCGTCTATACGCTGATAGACCGGGTGGGAAATATGTTTTCGGAACAGGTCGTGATTCCGATCTCGACGGCTGAAGGGATTCACTCTCTTGCTATCGCTTCAGAAACGCCCGCATCGTCAGTATCGTCTGCTCTGTTCGTCTCCCCCCTGACACTGGTATGGTTGGCCGGCATCTTCGCCTGTGCCCTGTTCTTCATCGCCACGCATGTACGATGTCGTCGAGAATACGGGATGGCGCTGCCGGTTGAGAGCGACCTTGTGGCTGCGTGGCAACAGGAACATCCGACACGGCGACCTGTGCAGGTCAGAGAGTCTGATAAAATTTCCGCTCCGCTGACGTACGGGATCATCAGGCCGGTGGTATTGTTGCCGAAATCAATGGATTATACCAACAAACGTCAGCTGCGGTATATCCTTGCCCATGAGTACACGCACGTCAGGCGGTTTGATACGCTGGCAAAGAGTCTGCTGGCTGCTGCGCTGTGCGTTCACTGGTTCAATCCTGTGGTGTGGGTGATGTATGTCCTTGCAAACCGGGATATCGAACTTGCCTGTGATGAAGCGATCGTGCGGACGTTTGGTGAGACGACGAGATCTGCGTATGCTCGTACCCTTATCACCATGGAGGAAAAGAAAAGCGGACTGACTACTTTATGCAACAACTTCAGCAGAAATGCGATTGAAGAAAGGATCGTGTCCATCATGAAAACAAAGAAAACGACGACTTTTGGTATTGTCCTGGCGTTGGTGCTTGTTGTTGGTACTGCAGCAGCATTTGCAACATCAGGGATATCACAGATCCAGAACGGAGATACGTCGGTTAACGCCGACGGAATCGCAATTGGAGATCACACCGATGGTATCACATATGTAGTCGTAGAAGGAAACGATCATCCGCAGACAATCCGAGATATCCCTGAGGAGCAGGATTTATTATCCAAATACGGTTCATATGGCATTTCTTTTGATGAAAATGATAAAATGTGTTTCGATGGTGACCTTGTCAGATACTTTTTGGATGGTGTCGAATTAGATGACAATACATCGGCTGTCTATTATGAATATCTAAATGCGGATGGTATGGTTGACGTCCATACAACGCGAAAAGTGATAGACAACGGTGATGGGAGTGTAAATCCTTTTGGTGGATTAATAGGAATTGAAAAATATAGCCAGGAGGAATATGCACAAAGAAACCTGTCTGATTTGAAAATGTTGTCTGGATCGGACACATATGTAGTAGAGGACGTATCGGGGGGGTCTGGACAGGGCGAATCAGTTGTACAGAGGTTTTCCAAGTATAAGAGATATGGAATTGAGTACAAAGAACGAGAAGGAGGCAGCGTTGGCAACGTCTATTATAACGGACAAATGGTACAGATATTTATAGACGAAAACAAATCGAGTGGAATATTTACCTATCGGTCTGTTGGTGGTGGTGAAATCGTTGTTCATACGATTTATGACGAAAATGGAAAGTTGATTGGAGTGGAAGAAGAATAAGTGACTGCTTCCTCTCCTCTCGTCAGGGGTATCCAGGGTTTTTTCAGCCTGGAGATTGCAGTTCCGATCTTGATAAAATTGGCTCTGTTGAATCCCTCTTCTGGAGTAATATGAAGAGCTGATCACACCCTTGCCCCTCCGTGATGGACCGGCAGAGGACGGAGACCCCCTCTGAACAATTCCCCGCCCGCCTTCCCCCCCTATCGCAATCCCCGGGGGCGATCCCCTTCCTTCGACCAGATTTCATCCGGCCTCCTCGCCGCTCTCCCACCGCAAAAAAAAGAGGAAAAAAATCCTCAGATAATATGCCCCGGAATATCTTCCGTCAGGTACCAATCACAGTACAGACAGTGCAGCCCCCGCTTCGTCACCTCGAACCTGCTCTTGATCGGTTCGTTGGTGTTGGAGATGCACCCCCGGTTCGGGCACCTGACCACGCCCAGGAGCACCTTCGGGATCTCGACCCCCATCTTCTCGCAGACTAGATAGTCCCTGATGATGTTGATCGTGGCCTGGGGAGCGATGAGGGCGATGCGGTCGACCTCCTCGGTGCAGAGTTCGCGGTCTGAGATCTTGACCACGTCCTTTCTGCCCGACTTCTCGCTCACCACATTGGTGGCGATGGAGAGACACTCGTCGGTCGTCCCGGTGATCCCGAGGATCTTGAGCACATTGAGGGCCTCGCCCGCGGTGATATGGTCGATCACCGTTCCGTTCCTGATCGGGCTGATCTGCAGCACCCGCGGTTCGTCTTTCATCCCATCACCTCCAGGAGGAGGGCCATCCTGATCGGGACGCCGTTCCTCGCCTGCTGGAAATATTTTGCGTGCGGGAGGGCGTCGACCCGGGAATCGATCTCGTCGACCCGCGGGAGGGGGTGAAGGACGATCATCTGTTCCTTCGCCTGTGTCAGGAGTTCGGGGGTGACCCGATAGCTCGAAGCCACCGCATAATACGAGGCCGAGTCGGGGAAGCGCTCCCGCTGGATCCTGGTGACATACATCACGTCGAGTGCCCGCGTGAACTCACCGATCTCGTCGTGGACGACGATCTCGACACCCCGCTCGCGCAGTTCCTCGACGACGTTGGGCGGCATCTCCAGGCCCTCGGGGGCGAGGGTGTGGATGGTGACGTCGTACTGCGTCAGGGCGTAGGCGAGCGAGTGGGCTGTCCGCCCGTACCGCAGGTCGCCGAGGAGTCCCACATCGATCCCTTCGAGCGGCATCGCCTGCCTGATCGTGTACAGGTCGATGAGCGTCTGGGACGGGTGCTGCCCGGCACCGTCGCCGGCGTTGAGGACCGGGACCGAGGCAAACTCGCTGGCCAGTTGTGCCGCCCCCTCCTTGGGGTGACGGAGCACGATCGCGTCGGCATACCCGCTCACCACCCTGATGGTGTCGGCGAGGGTCTCGCCCTTCACGACCGAACTCACCTCCACGCCGCCCATGTCGATGGAGGCCCCGCCGAGCCTGGCCATCGCCGCCTCGAACGACATCCTCGTCCTGGTCGAGGGCTCGAAGAAGAGCACCCCGAGGATCTTGTCCTCCAGGGCCTTCGGGTCATAGTTGCCCTGGTCGATCGTCTCTGCCCGATCGAGGAGGGCGTCGATCTCCTTCTTCTCAAACTCCTTGATTGAGATGATGTGCTGCCGCATCTTACCGCCTTGCAATCGTGATATAACCTGAGTGTCCGACCCGCGTCGACGGTCTGGTGCCGCGCTTGCCCCGCGTCATCTCCCGCTCCATGCACTCATAGGTGTGCACCTCTGAGAAGAGCGTTGCGGCGGCGTCATAGGCCGCGTTCATCCCCTCGATGAAGGGGGTGTAGCAGGCGAGGTACCCGCCCGGCACCAGGAGGGCGCGGGCGCGGGCGACATGGTCGTAGGTGACCGGGAGGTCGAGGTGGACGATGTCGAAGCATTCCTCTCCTTCCACGTCGAGGACATCGCAGGCCCGCACCTCAACGTTCTCAAGCCCGGCATCTCTGATATTTTTCTCGGCCCGCGTCGCAAACTCGGGCCTGATCTCGCAGGTGACGACCGACCGGGCGATCCCGCCAAAATAGATCGCCGCGATCCCGCTCCCGGTCCCCGCGTCCAGAACGACGTCGTTCTTGTTCATGCCGGTGTAGGCGATGACCATCCCGATGTCCTTGGGGAGCATCGGGGCCCCGGTCCGGGAGGCATGGTTGAAGAAATCGGTGGCTTTCGGTCGCCTGACCGTGAACTCGTGCCCCAGGTGAGTGGCGGCGATGCTCCCGTACGCGGCCCCGACCAGGGCTTCGAGGTCGAGGATCCCCAGGTCGGTGGAGAGGGTGCCCTCGCCGGCACGTACATAGTACTCCCGCTTGTTCGAGACGAGGAGCAGCCGCTCCCCTGCCTGGATCATGCGCCGCTCAGCCGCATGATCGCCTCGGCGATGTCGCCGTTGGTGGCGGTGAGCGCCTCTTTTGCGGCTTCTGCAGAGGCGTTGGTCTGGACCATTACCAGTTTGACGTCTTCTTCGGGGATCTCGACGGCCGCCGGTTCGAACCGCGCCTCGCCGTTGATCTGGTAGGTGGTGGTCCCCTGCATGATCGTGGCGACGACCTCGGCCTCGTCGAAGACATAGTCCCCTTTCTCGGTCTCGATGACGACCCGCTTGACATCTTCAAGCGTCTCCATCTGCATGCCGAGCTGCTTCATCATCTGCTTCATCTTTTTTGGATTGATCTTACCGCCTGGAAACACGTTTACTTCCCTCCTTTCCGTACTTTTACCGCTACTCCGTAATCAAATGCCATCATCTCGTCGCCCGAGAGGGCGGCCTCGCCGGTGCCGAGAAGGTCGTCGCCCTCCCGCACCACCAGCACCTCGTCGCCTGGGCGGATCCCGGGGTCGGCGGCGACGACGTGTTTGGAAAAGGCGTTCTTCCCCTGCGCCACGAACTCGGCGGCGTCCTCCATCACCACGACCCGGTAGGCCGGGGCCGGGATGGCGGCCCGGAGCCGTCGGGCTCCTTCGATCCCGAGGGTGAACCGTCCGTCCTGGGCCCTGACCGTGACGAGCCGCTGATTTTCTAGCATCACCTGTCTGACCCGTTTGGTCTTCGACCTGACGAACCGGCACCCTTCAGGGAAGAGGGCTTCGCCTGCCCCCCGTCCGAACTGGAAGTCGGCGATGGTCCGGACCTGCTCCAGCGCGCGCGCTCCTGATCTTCCTATCACAACACACAGACTCCTGTACCAGATCCTGACATGCATGCCCCGCGGGGCTGGTCGGTCAGTACTTGTGTTTCAGCCGATATAATGCATCCGTGGGTCAGGCCTGACCCCGGGTGCGTTGCCGCCCGATGCACGCGTCCACCAGGCCGAGAAACTCCTCTTCCGCTTCCCTGGGGATATACGCACCCGCAGCGATGGCGTGGCCGCCGCCCGCCCCCCCGAAGGGTGCGGCCGCCTCGATGAGTGCCGCCTGGAGGTCGAGGCCAGCCCCGACCATCCGGTCGGTCGCCCGCATCGAGACTTTGGTGAGCGAGGGATCTTCGGGGAGCGAGCACATCACCAGGACCGGTTTGTCCTGGTTGAGTTTGGAGAGGGCCATTCCCGCGCCGATCCCGACGACGGTGTCGGGGAAGCGGTCGCCCACATGGATGTACTGGACCGCCCCGAGTTCTTCCACGCCGGTCTTGAGGATATAGTGCATCAACTCCTTGATCGTCGCCCGGTGGTGGGTGAGCATGTGCTCGGCCTCCCGGAGGGCGACGCCCCGGTCGTCGGCACAGACCGCGGCCCCGATCTCGGGCCTGGCCCACCGCCCGCAGGCGTTGAGGAGGGTCGAGAATTCGGCGGCATTGCGAAGTGCGGTCTGGGGTGCCTCGTCGGGGAAGAGGTAGAGTTCGGCGGTGAGTTTCTCGACGTCCCCACCGTCGGCGACGACCTGCTCGGTGAGGGCCGAGGTGATGGTCTGGCGCTCGCTGTCGTCGAGGTCTTCCCAGACCCGCCATCGTCCGCTATCGGTTCTGGTCCGGATCCCGTGAAGTTCCAGGAACCGGCGGGCGCCCTGGGGGTTGCCGGTCACGCCCCGCACCGGGGTCTCGTCGCTGTAGGCAAGACAGATGTGGAGGGGGCGGGTGGAGATCCCGAAGAGGTTGAGGTCGCGCCTGGCGGTCACGTTCCCGTACTCGATCCCGTCCCCGGCGATCTCTCTGGCCGGGCCGATGAGCCCGCAGTCTTCTCTGGCCATCATGTCGCCGACATTCCCGATGACCGCGAGTTTGGCAAGGTCGCGGTTGTCGGCGTCGATCGCCCTGGCGACGAGGTACGCCGCCCCGGCGGCCGAGAACTTGGTGTGGCCGTACGGGAGGGCGTTCACCTGGAGGTAGGGGGTGTCGACCTCCTGTGAGACGTGGTGGTCGACGATCACCACTTCGTCCTCGGCGAGGCCGTGCTCTTCGAGGAGGTTTTGTTGTCCTGCCCCGAGGTCTGAGAAGACCTTGAGGCTGTCGTCCTTCGGGACGCGGTGCATCATCAACGGCTCGAGCTGCCGGAGAAAGACCGGGGTCGCCATCACCCCGGCACGGGTAATGGCCTGCATCAGCACCGAAAGGCTGGTGATCCCGTCGGCGTCGATATGGGAGATGACGGTCACCTCGTCGGCGTTCAGGATCCGGTCTGCGGCCTCGCGCACCTCGCCCTCAAGAGTCATGGCTGTATGTACCTTGTCGCTGTCATTTAGTTCATTGGATCGGGGTCTGGTTCTGGGAAAAATAGTTGTGGTGAATTTTTATTCCGGGGTGTGAATGGTGGGAAGGCGAGTGATCCGACGTGCCGTCCTCCATCGTAGGATCTTCACCGCAATCTCGCGCCGGGGTGCTACGTACCCCCTCGCCGCCCTGTCGCGATTGAGAGGGGTCAGGGATCTCTCCATCTCCTGAAGAACTGCTATGAAAAATGTTCATGCGGTACGCCTGGGGCGTGCTCTCGACTCTGATACACCAGAGCCAAAATTATCTATGGAGGAACCGCGAAAAAGGACGCTTTGAGAAGGTTAGATCATGGACTTCAGGGAGTTGCAGGAGTTTTGTGAGACCGGGACGATCACGCCCGGACGGATGCGTGCGGTGGATAAAAATTCCATGGCCCTCGGGGTCTCGGGTCTCCAGTTGATGGAGGCGGCCGGGTGTGCCGTCGTTGCGGCGGTGCGTGAGTCTGCTCCGTCGCGGGTGCTCGTCCTCTGCGGGCGGGGGAACAACGGCGGTGACGGCCTGGCCGTCGCCCGCCACCTCCAGGACTGTGAGGTGGATGTGATCTTCCCGGCGTGCGGCTCGGCCACGCCTGGCTTCCTCACTCAACTCACCGCCCTCCGCGCCTGCCCGGCCGCCCTCCATGAGGTACGCCTGCCCACCGAGGTGGAGGCCCTCGCCCCGCTCTTCGAGCGGGCCGACGTGATCGTCGACGCCATGCTCGGCACCGGGGTTATGGGGACGCCGCGGGAGCCCCTGGCAACGATGGTCATGCTCATGAACGCGAGTGCCGCCCGCGTGGTGACGACCGACGTCCCGACGCCGGGGGCGCGTTCAGACCTCATCGTCACCTTCCACCGAGCAAAGGAACCGGGCGGCCGGGTGGCGGAGATCGGGATCCCGCTCGCCGCCGAGGTCTGCACCGGTCCCGGTGATCTCATGATGCTCAGGCCGAAGGGGTCGGCTGCCCACAAGGGTGTGGGCGGCGAGGTGCTCGTCGTCGGCGGCGGGCCGTACCAGGGCGCCCCGTACCTCGCGGCCCTCGCGGCCCTCAGGGCCGGGGCCGACATTGTGCGGGTTGCGTCGCCGGTGGCGCTCCAGGCCCCCGACCTCATCCAGGTGCCGCTCGCCGGTGGGCAGATCGGCACCGAACACCTGGAGACGCTGGTCCCGCTCGCCGAGCGTGCCGATGTCGTCCTCTGCGGCAACGGCCTCGGGACCAAGAGCCACGCGGTGGTGACGGCCCTCGCCCCGCATGCCCGGCGGCTCGTCCTCGACGCCGACGCCCTCCGCCTCCCCCTGCCCGCAGGGCAGGAGACGATCTACACCCCACACGCCGCGGAGTTTGCCAGGATGACCGGAGTCACTCTCCCGGCCGGGCTTGCCGATCGCGCGAGGGCGGTCAGGGCTGCGGTGCCGGAGGGCGCGACCGTCCTCCTCAAGGGCGCGGTGGACATCGTCTCAGACGGGAGGCGCGTCCGTTTCAACCGGAGCGGCTGTCCGGCCATGACCGTCGGCGGGACCGGGGACGTCCTCGCCGGGCTGACGGCGGGGCTCTTCTGTCGTCTTGACCCCTTCGATGCGGCGTGCCTCGCGGCGTACGCGAGCGGTCTCGCCGGTGAGGCTGCCGCCGCCGGGCGGGACGCCGGGATGACCGCAACAGAGATGCTCGAAAAGATCCCACAGGTGCTCTATGGTTGAGTTTACCCATATCGCCGATGACCGCGCCCACATGGTCGACGTCTCGGCCAAGCCCGACGTGGTGCGGACAGCGGTTGCCGCCGGCCGGATCTACCTGCGCCCCGAGACCCTGGAGGCGATCCGCTCGGGCACCACCATCAAGGGCAATGTCCTGGCCACCGCCAGAGTCGCCGCCACCCTCGCCGTCAAGGACACCCCCAGGATCATCCCGATGTGCCACCCCCTCGCTCTCGGCGGCGTGGAGGTCGAGTTTGAGGAGACCGGGGAAGACGCCATCGAGGCGAAGGTCAGCGTCCGTTCGTACGGCAAGACTGGTGTCGAGATGGAGGCCCTCACCGGCGTCTCCGCCGCCCTGCTCACCGTCTGGGATATGGTCAAGTCCGCAGAGAAGGACGAGGACGGGCAGTACCCGGTCACCAGGATCGAGGGGATCCGGGTGATCGAGAAGAGGAAGGGCACGGTCTGAGTGCTGTTGGGGGAGCGTTGCGCCTCCCGGTCCCCCCACGGACAGAGGAGAGGCAGGGGCGGCATGGACCTCCCTGCCCGCTGCCATATCGTGAAGAACGATCAGAATCGATCCCCTCCTCTCTCCGGACCGGTCTTCGGAACAATAATAACCACCTGATACCTAATTATACAGAACCACGGGATCCGTCCCGTTGAGGAATGTGGCGCGAAAGCGCCGAACCTTGAGGTGAATACGAATGGCAAAGTCAATGTATTCCTACGTCCGTGAGGCGTGGAAGAACCCTGAAGCCAGCGAGGTCAAGGCCCTCCTCTGGGAGAGGATGCAGACCTGGCGGCGTGAGGGTGCTGTGGTCCGTCTGGACCACCCGACCCGTATCGACCGTGCACGCACCCTTGGCTACAAGGCCAAGCAGGGCGTCATCGTCGTTCGTGCCCGGATCCGCCGCGGCGGTCGGAGGAAGTCCAGATACATCCGCGGCCGCAGGACCGCGAGGATGGGCATGCGCCGGATCACCGGCGGCAAGAGCATCCAGCGGATCGCTGAGGAGCGCGCCTCCCGGAAGTACCCGAACATGGAAGTCCTCAACTCGTACTGGGTTGGTCAGGACGGACGGTACAAGTGGTACGAGATCATCCTCGTCGATGGGAGTCACCCGTCGGTCAGGAACGATCCGTCGCTCGCCTGGGTGGCCAACGCCAACCAGCGCGGCCGTGCCGAGCGCGGCAAGACGTCGGCAGGTCACAAGGGCCGGGGCATGCGTCGCAGGGGTAAGGGTACCGAGAAGACCCGCCCGAGCATCAGGTCCAACGCGAACCGCGGCAAGTAACCCAATCTTTATTTTTTCGGAGTGCACCGATGGCGTATGCCGATGCCTGCGTGCATCCTTATCCTTCAGGCGACACGACCGCCGCTCGCCTCGCCCTCGAGGCTCGTGCCTGTGGTTTTGACACCCTCGTCTCAACCGCCGGTGCAGGGGAGTTCTTCGGGGTGAAGGTGGTGAAGGGCGTCCTGATCAGGGGGCGGACCCCCCGGGACGTCGCACGGAGCGTACGCCGCGTCCCTGCTGACGCCCTGGTCCTTGTCGAAGGGGGGGACGACGGATTCAACCGGGCGGTGCTCTCGACCGGCGGGGTCGATGTGATCCGCGGGATGCACCGGGCCCCGAGACGGGCCTTCGACTTTGTGGCTGCGAGGACCGCGGCCGAACATGAGGTGGCCGTCGAGATCGACCTCGCCCCCATCGTCGCCTGGCGCGGCCGGGAGCGGCAGAAGGTGCTCGGGCGGTATGCCGACCTCCTTGGTCTCCAGCGGAAGTATGGCTTCTCATTCTGCATCGCCAGTAACGCCCATTCGGTCCTCGACCTCAGAAGCGTGCGGGAGACGGTGGGGCTCTGCTCCCTCTTCGGGATGGAGGAGGACGAGGTACGGGCTGCCCTCTCCACGGTGGAGGGGCTGCTCGATCGCCAGGGCCCGGTGAGGGTGGTGGCATGAGGGCGAGACCCAAGGCCCTCCGTGCCAAACGGCGATACCTTCTGGTCAGGCTTCTCCCGCCATGGCGGGCGGTCGGGCAGAAGGCGCTGTACCTCGCGGTCAACGAGGCGGTCACCTCTCTCTTCGGAGATGTCGGTGCCGCCGGGATCGAACCGGCGGTGGTCTACTCGGCAGGCGAGTACGCTGTCGTCCGCTGTCGACGGGGCTCAGAGGACGATCTGGTCGTCGCCTGTGCTACCGTCACGGCCGTCGGGGGGGAGCGGGTCTCCCTGCGGACGGTTGCGACCTCCGGGACCATTGCCGCGCTCAAGTGTCGACTGGAACGTGACTCGGGGCGCTTTGAACCCGAAGAAGCGCGCTATGGTGAAAATGGGGTGCCGGCGTTCAGATACGGACGGCATAAGGTTGATGTGTTACAGGAAGATATTAAAGGAGAGAGCATAGTCTTTTTGACAGATAGTGAGAGAGAGGAGATCTAATGCAGCCACAATATCAGATGGGATATGACCGGGCCATCACGGTGTTCAGCCCGGACGGCCGGCTCTACCAGGTGGAGTACGCCCGTGAGGCGGTCAAGCGCGGGACCACCGCGGTGGGGATCAAGTGCAAGGACGGGGTGATCCTCCTCGTCGACAAGCGGGTGGCATCGCGCCTGCTCGAACCGGAATCGATCGAGAAGATCTACAAGATCGACGACCACATCGGTGTCGCGTCGTCGGGGCTTGTCGGGGACGCCCGGCTCCTGGTCGAGCGGTCGAGGGTCGAGGCTCAGA
Organism: Methanofollis aquaemaris; assembly: GCF_017357525.1. Taxonomy (NCBI): domain Archaea; kingdom Methanobacteriati; phylum Methanobacteriota; class Methanomicrobia; order Methanomicrobiales; family Methanomicrobiaceae; genus Methanofollis; species Methanofollis aquaemaris. Next base: position 2,134,431 of record NZ_CP036172.1, read on the forward strand.
TCAACCGGGTCACCTATGACGAGTCGATCGATGTCGATACCCTGGCCAAGAAGATCTGCGACCACATGCAGGTCTACACCCAGTTCGGCGGGGCACGTCCGTACGGGACGGCCCTGCTCATCGCGGGGGTCTCAGAGGGCGAGTGTCGCCTCTTCGAGACCGATCCCTCGGGGACGCTCCTGGAGTACAAGGCCACCGGGATCGGGATCGGCCGTGCAGCGGTGATGAAGGTCTTCGAGGAAGAGTACGACCCCGAGATAGACGTCAAGCAGGGGGTGCACCTTGGACTCAAGGCCCTTCATGCCGCGACCGAAGGGAAGTTCGATGTCAGTACGGTCGAGATCGGGGTCATCGAGGTCGAGAACCCGGCTTTCCGCAAGATGGAACCAGAAGAAGTGAAGGCCTTCGTCGACGAGACTGAGTTTGAGACGACGGCCGGCGAGGAGTGAGTGACCGATGATCCCGCTTGACCGGGCAGTGGTGGCACGTCTGGAGAGCCACGGCGAGCGGTTCGAGATCGGGGTCGACCCCGATCTTGCGCAGCAGGTACGGCAGGGTGCGGACGTCTCGATCGAGGACGTCGTCGCGGCCGAGACGATCTTTGAGAACTTTGCCCATGGGGACCGGGCCTCGGAAGAGACCCTGCAGAAGGTCTTCGAGACGACCGATTTCGAGCCGATCGCCCGGCGGATCCTCACGAAGGGTGAGATCCACCTCACCTCAGAACAGCGCAAGAAGATGATCGAGGAGCGGCGCCGGCAGGTGATCACTTACATCGCCCGCAACGCCGTCAACCCGCAGACCAAACTCCCGCACCCGCCGCAGCGGATCGAGATGGCGATGGAGGAGGCACGGGTGAACATCGATCCCTTCAAGTCGGTGGAGGAGCAGGTGAAGGTGGCGATGAAGGCCCTGCGTCCGATCATCCCGATCCGTTTCGAGGAGTTGCGGGTTGCGGTGCGGATCCCGGCCGACTATGCGCCCAAGGCCTATGGCGAGATGCAGGCCTCGGTGACGATCGAGCGGGAGGAGTGGCAGAACGACGGGTCCTGGATCTGCGTCTGCCGCATCCCGGCCGGGGTCCAGAACGATCTTTACACGCTGGTCAACCGTCTCTCCAGGGGCGACGGCGAGGTCAAGGTGCTTGAACAAGTATATTAATCCAGAAGTGTAACCTAGTAAGACATAATCAGGGGTAACCAGAATGGCGAGGCGTAAACAGAAGGCAAAAGGTAAAGTCACCGGAAGTGCCGGTAGATTCGGGCCGCGTTACGGCAGGTTCATCCGTAAAAGAGTGCTTCAGGTGGAGAAGGTCCAGAAGGCCACGCACACCTGTCCCCGCTGCGACCATGTCGCGGTGAAGCGGGTCGGCACCGGTATCTGGGAATGCCGCAAGTGCGGGTTCAAGTTCGCCGGTGGCGCCTATGCTCCGCAGACCCCGTCGCTGCGCGTGGCGCTCAGGACAATCGAGCGTGCCATTGAGTCGCAGGAGTAAACGGCGTGGCTGGTTCATATAAGTGTGCGCGGTGCAAGCAGAAGGTGGAGATCGATATCGACTCCGAGGGGCGCAAGCAGATCCGCTGCCCCTACTGCGGGCACCGTATCCTCTTTAAGGAAAGAGGGGCCGGGATCAAAGAGCTGAAGGCTCAATGACCGTCGTCACCACCTCAA